>DASZTT010000055.1:0-3078 GCA_035547895.1 Rhodanobacteraceae bacterium | reverse complement strand
TTCAACGAGTTCGTGCCGCGGATGGCGGAAATCCTGCAGCGGCACCGCGTCAACATGGTGAACATTTCGGTGCGGCACGCGCATCCCGATCGCGGTTCGCTGCTCACGTGGGCGCGCGAGGAAGTCTTCGCGTTCGTGCTGTACCACAAGCAGCGCACCCGCACCAACGCGCGAGAACGCGTCGCGGTGTGGACGCGCGAACTGATCGATGCCGCCATTGCCTGCGGTGGCACGTATTACCTTCCCTACCAGCCGCATGCGACGCCTGAGCAATTCCACCGCGCCTATCCGCACGCACGCGAGATGTTCGCACTGAAGCGCAAGCTCGACCCGGATTTTCGCTTCCGCAACGTGTTGTGGGACAAGTATTACGCGCCGGAACTGGAGCCCGCCATGCCCGCCACGCCCGCCGCTTCGACGTCGGACTTCCACGCCGTCTACGATACCATCCGTGGCAACGACGACTTCTACCGGTTCCTGCAGAACATCTACCGGCTGTATCCCGAAGACCGCTTCCACACCCTCATCAAGGACATGACTCACGCGCATCCGGACGACGCGTCGATCTACCGGACGGTGCAGGCCGGACTGCCCGCGATCAAGCCGGCATTGTCGGAACCGCGCTACGCGGTGCCGTCGCTCATCAAGCAGAAGCGCGAGATGGCGCGGCAGACGCTGGAACTGGTGGACGACCGCAGGCAGTTCGATGGCTATCTCGAAATCGGCAGCACCGGGCGCTACCTGAGCCACTTGCGCAAATACCTGCGGCTGCGCGGCGACCGCGTGCTGGTGAACGACGTCGCGCCCAGCATGTCGCCGGTGGATATCGTGGAACGCGGCGGCTTGCGCCGGACTGCGCGTTACGTGCCGCTGGACGATTACGCGCCGATTCCGGCGAATGCGGTCGCGGATGCCAGCATCGAACTCGTGACCTGCTACATCGGCCTGCACCACGCAGCCCTGGACCGGCTGGAGCCGTTCGTCGCATCGCTGCACCGCGTGATGAGGCCTGACGGCCTGCTGATCCTGCGCGACCACGACGTCACCAATGCCTACATGCGCGCGCTGGTCGCGCTGGCGCACAGCGTGTTCAATGCGGGACTGGGCCTGCCATGGGAAACCAATGCGCGCGAGCTGCGGCACTTCCGCACCATTGCGGGGTGGATCGAACTATTGGGGCGACACGGCTTCGTGCAGGAAGGCCCGCGCCTGCTGCAGGCGCACGATCCCACGCTCAACACCCTGCTGCGGTTCCGCGCTGCATGAAACGGCTGGTCATGATGGCGTGTATCGGCGCGCTGGCCCTGGCGGCAGTCGCTGCGCTGCCGCCGCCCTCCCCTGCCGCCGATTTGCAGGTGCCCGCCGCCGATCGGCGCGGCGGCGAACAGACCTACCTGACATTTCCGGAATGGTTCCTCGTGTTCAGCCCCGCCGAATACGCGGACTGGCTGCAACACCATGCCCCGGCGCGCTTTCCGTTCTTCCGGCACATCGGCCAGTTCTGGTCGGCTTACGGCCACGTCATCGAAGCGACGCGCGGCCGTTACCCGTTCAACGGTGGCTACCATGTCATGGTGTGCGTGATCGGCGCCAGCACCACGATCGAATATTCGATCAAGGGTGCGTACGACACGCTGGTCGGGCGCCTGAGCCAACTCGGCCTGCCAGCCAATGCCACGCCGGAAGACCGGCTGGCCGCACGGGTCGAACAGGACTACGTGCGTTTCATCCGCGTCGAACCCTGGTACAAATTCGATTTCGCCACGCCACTCGAACGACTGTGGAAGGACACGCCGTGGTGGGGCGCGCATCCATTGCGTAAGTGGGAACGCCGTTACGCCTTGACCACCGAATGGTCGGTGAAAGCGGTGTACGGCTGGCTGCTCGGCAAGGCCACGCACGAAGCCTATGCGGCACAGAAGCCGACCACCATCGTGGTGGTGCGCAACCTGCCGGCCGCAAACCTTCCGGCCGATGTCGAGCGCCTGCGCCACACGGGCAACGAAGACCTGCTGGCGTTGCCCCGATACCAGGCCTTCACCGCGGCATCCATCGCACTGGCGAAACGCGGCGCGCAATTCGTCGATATCGCCGGCAACCGCGACGCGATCCTCGTCAGCATCGTCGCGCCGGCATCGATGCAGGTGCCGCGCGATGCGCCGGTGCTGTTCACGCAACCGATCATCACGCGTCCGGGCTGGCAGCGGATCGTGCTGCAGGTGCCGGTGGCGCGGCTGTCCGCAGTGCTCAACCGCCCTGCCGGGACGCCCGGCGCGATCGAACACGTCTTCGATTATTGACGGACACCAGCGGACCGCGTTGCGCCTGAACGTCACTGCGCTTGTACGGCAGTTCCGGGACGCGGCGCCGCGTGTCATGCGGCTGCGGGAGCGCAGCACGTTCGCCATGGCTTACCACGCCACGCCTCGTCGTTTAGCATCACTCCGTTGACTTTCGTGGAGACCATGCAATGCACACGGCCGCCGTACTCCGCCATCGTGATTTCCTTCTGATTGGCTGTGCCTTCGCCGGATTGTCCATTGCCGTCGCCGCGCGCGCAGGGACGCCTGCGATGCATTGGGCTCCGCAGGCAATTTCGTCGCCCCTGTTCGAGTCCCATGGTGCTTTCGATTACGCGCGCAATGATTTCTATTTCGTGCGCAGTTCGCGCGACTTCCGCGGCTGGCGCATCATGGTCAGCCATTGCGGCGCGGCGGGATGGGACACACCGGTCGATGCCAGTTTCGCGGGCGACGGTGTCGAAGCCGACCCGTTCATCACGCCGGATGGCAAGCATCTGTATTTCATTTCGACGCGTTCGACCGATGGCCAACGTCACAAGGATCTGGATATCTGGCGAGCCGGCCGGAACCCGGACGGCCGATGGGGTGAACCGCAACGGCTGCCGGCGCCCGTCAACTCGCGCAGCCAGGAATGGTTCCCACGTCCGGCGGCCGATGGATGGCTGTATTTCGGCTCCGGCCGGCCGGGCGGTTTCGGCAAGACCGATATCTGGCGCGCGCGGCAGGACGCATCGGGGAAATGGAAGGTGGAGAACGCGGGCGCCGCGATCAATAC
>DASZTT010000054.1:0-8040 GCA_035547895.1 Rhodanobacteraceae bacterium | reverse complement strand
GACGTGAAGGAAGGCGAATTCGTCGCGGTGATGGGGCCGTCGGGCTCCGGCAAGACCACCTTCCTCACCATCGCGGGCCTGCTGGAAAGCTTCACCGGCGGCGAATACCTGCTGGACGGCGTCGACGTCAGCAACCTCGGCGACAACGCGCGTTCGAAGATCCGCAACGAGAAGATCGGCTTCGTGTTCCAGAGCTTCAACCTGATCCCCGATCTCAACGTGCACGACAACGTGGAAGTGCCGCTGCGCTATCGCGGCATGAAATCCGCCGAACGCCAGACGCGCATCCAGGAAGCGCTGGAACGCGTAGGCCTGGCCTCGCGCATGAAGCATTACCCGGCCGAACTCTCGGGCGGCCAGCAACAGCGCGTGGCCATCGCGCGTGCGCTCGCCGGTTCACCGCGCCTGCTGATGGCGGACGAACCGACCGGCAACCTGGACACGCAGATGGCACGCGGCGTGATGGAGCTGCTGGAAGAGATCCATCGTGGCGGCGCGACCATCGTGATGGTGACCCACGACCCGGAACTCGCCACGCGCGCGCAACGCAGCGTGCACGTCATCGACGGCCAGGCCGTGGACATCGCCGAGGAGCCGCGCTTCCACGCGCGCGACCGCGCCAGCGTGCACGCCAACGCATGAACGTTTCGAGGGGGCCGGGGACCACCGCACTTCGAGGACTGCCACCATGATCCGCAAACTCATCGCCATCGCCGCCGCCATCGCCATCAATTGCGCGGTGCTCGTCTGGTTCCACGCGTGGAGTTCAGCCGCGGTCGCAAGCGCCGCCGCGGCGTCCGCGCGGATGCCGACGGTCGTCACCTTGCCGGTCATCAACGTGCATCCGAGCGCCGAGCAGTTGCGCCAGTTGCGCGCGGCACCGGGAACGTCGGGACCCGCGCGGGCCGGCCTTGGCGGCGCGGCCGCCGCCTGCCTGGTGATGCCGTACTACTCGTTTGCCGCGCAGTGCGACGCGACGGTGAACAGTTGACGGCTTTCCCTTCTCCCTCCGGGAGAAGGTGGCCCGCAGGGCCGGATGAGGGTCCGGTTCACGCGGCCGGTTGGGCAACGCCGGACCCTCATCCCAGCCCCTCTCCCGGTGGGAGAGGGGAGCAAAAAGCGGAGTGAATGGAAAATGTTTGCTTACTACCTCGATCTCGCGCTACGCAGCCTGAAACGCCACAAGGCGCTCACCGGGCTGATGATCATCACCATCGGCTTCGGCGTGGCCGCGTCGATGACGACGTGGTCGGTGTTCCGCGCGGTGTCGGGTGATCCGATTCCCTGGAAATCCTCGAAGCTGTTCGTGCCGCAGATCGACAACTGGGGTCCGGCCGGGCACGGTCCCAAGGACACCAGCAACGAGCCCCCTGACGCGATGGACTACACCGACGCCGTCGCGCTGATGCGCGATCACCGCGCCAAGTACCAGAGCGCGATGTACCAGATCGGTTCGGCGGTGACGCCGCAGCGCGTCGGCCAGCATCCGATCACCGCGATCGGCGAAGCGGTCTACAGCGAGTTCTTCCCGATGCTGGACGTGCGCTTCAAGTACGGCAGCGGCTGGAGCGCGGCCGACGACGAGCACCGCGCCCAGGTCGCGGTGATCAGCAGCCACCTCAACGACAAGGCATTCGGCGGCGGTGACAACGTCGGCAAGACCCTCAGCGTTGACGGCCACGAATTCCGCGTGGTCGGCGTGCTCGACGACTGGCATCCGCAGCCGCAGTTCTACGACGTGGTCAATACCGGCGGCTTCAGCGAAGGCGGCGGCAGCCTGTTCGTCCCGTTCACCACCGCCATCGCGAACAGCATGAACAACAACGGCAATACCAACTGCGACGCGACGCCCAAGGAACCGGGTTTCGTCGGGCTGCAGCATTCCGAATGCGTGTGGATCGCGTTCATGGTGCAACTGGACGACGCGGCTGCGGTGCAGCAATACAAGCAATACCTCGACAACTACGCCGCCGCGCAGCAGCAGGCGGGGCGCTTTACTTGGGCGCCCAACAACCGCCTGCGTGGATTGATGGACTGGCTGGATTTCGAGCACGTGGTGCCGCCGGACACGAAGATCTCGCTGTATGTCGCGCTGGGATTGCTGCTGGTATGCCTGGTCAACACCGCCGGCTTGCTGCTGGCGAAATTCCTGCGCCGTTCCAGCGAGATCGGCGTGCGTCGCGCGCTGGGTGCATCGCGTCGCGAGATCTACACGCAATTCCTGATCGAGTCTGGCATGGTCGGGCTCGCCGGCGGCGTGCTGGGGCTGCTGCTGACCGGCTTCGGCATCGCCGGTGTCAGCTGGGTGCTGCCGCGCGACATCGCCGCGCTGGCGCACCTGGACATCTCCTTGCTGATCACCACGCTGATCGTGGCGATCGTGGCAACGATGCTGGCGGGACTCTATCCCACGATGCGCGCGGCGGCCGTGCAGCCGGCGTGGCAGTTGAAATCGAATTGATACCGGCGTTCGCGTTTGCAGTCCTGCAAACGCAGTCCGGCCTTCGCCGGAATGACGTAAAAAAGAGGACGCAGAAATGACACTCCATCCCATCGTCGCGGCGCTGAAGAAGCACAAGGCGGGCGTCACCCTGATCACGCTGCAGATCGCGCTGACGCTGGCGATCGTATGCAACGCGGTCTTCATCATCGGCCAGCGCGTCGAACGCGTGCACCGGCCGACCGGCGTCGACGAACAGAATCTGTTCCTGATCCAGCAGGCCTACGTGGGCGCACCGACCGGCGACGACGCGGCGTCGATCCAGAAGCTCGACGCGATGCAGCGCAGTGATCTCGCCACCCTGCGCGGCTTGCCGGACGTTGAGGCCGTGGCGGCCATCAATTCGCTGCCGCTGCTGCAGTCGTCGTGGACCGGCGGGGTCGGACTGAAGCCGGACCAGCAGCACAGCACCGAGCACGCCGCCTACTATTTCGGCGACGAGCAGATGATCAATACGCTCGGCCTGCGGCTGGTCGCGGGCCGCAACTTCACCTCCAGCGAGATCACAAACCGCGGCTTCCGCGGTGTCGGCGAACCGCCGATGGTGATCGTCACCAAGACGCTCGCCGACAAGCTGTTCCCCAAGGGCGACGCGCTCGGCAAGACCGTCTATCTCGATGGCCTTGCGATACCGAGCACGATCATCGGCGTGGTCGAGCGCATGCAGATTCCCGCGAGCAGCAGCTGGGGCAACAGTTTCGCGTGGAACTCCGTGCTGCAGCCCGTTCGGCTGGATGCCAATTACACGCGTACCGCGGTGCGCGCGCGTCCGGGGCGCCTCGATGCCGCGATGCGCGAAGCGCGCGACGCGCTGTTCAAGGCCAATCCGATGCGCGTGCTCGAGGACCAGCCCGACATCGGCATCGGCATCATGCCGTTCTCCGAAATTCGCGCGCGCGCCTATCGCGCCGACATCGGCATGGCCATCCTGATGGGCGTGATCTGCGTGATCCTGCTGTGCGTCACCGCGGCTGGCATCGTCGGCCTCACCAGTTTCTGGGTGGGCCAGCGGCGCAAGCAGATCGGCATCCGCCGTGCGCTGGGCGCAACCCGCAACGACATCCTGCGCTACTTCCAGACCGAGAACCTGATGATCGCGGGCGCCGGCGTGGTGCTGGGCGCGATCCTGGCGGTAGGGCTGAACCTCTGGATGATGAAGCAGTTCGCGATGGACCGCATGTCGCTGCTGTACGTGCTGGTCGGCATCGTCGCGCTGATGCTGCTGGGGCAGGGCGCGGTTTTCGCCCCGGCACGTCGCGCATCGCGCGTGTCGCCGGTGGAGGCGACACGGAGCGTGTGATGGAGTCGAATCGAAAAGACAAACGTACGTCGTCATTTCGGAGCTGCCGCGGATTCATCGCGGCTGAACCCGGAATCCATTTCGACTTTCCCGAAAACAGGATGGATTCCGGCCTTCGCCGGAATGGCGCGCCAAGAATCATTCCTTGAACGGATGAAATTCATGTTTGCGTACTACCTCGACCTCGCATTCCGCAGCCTCAAGCGCAACCGCCTGCTGACTGTGCTGATGGTGCTGGCGATCGCCATCGGCATCGGCGCCAGCATGACCACGCTGACGGTGATGCACCTGCTTTCGGGCGATCCGCTGCCGGGCAGGAGCGCGCACATCTTTTTCCCGCAGGTCGATTCCACGCCGGCCAGTTGGTACAACCCGAGGCATCCGCTGGACATGATGGACTACCGTTCTGCGGTGGACCTGTGGACCGCGCATCGCGCCGACCGCCAGGCTATCGTGGTGCAAAGCCCGGTGAAGGTCAGCGCGCCGGGGGCAGATCGTCCACCACTGATGCTCACGCTGATGGCCACGACATCGGATTTCTTTCCGATGTTCGCAGTGCCTTTCGAGTACGGCAGTTCCTGGACGCCGCAGGATGGCGCAAACCGGAATCGTGTCGCGGTGATCTCGTCCGATCTCAACGACAAGTTGTTCGGTGGCAAGAACAGCGTGGGCAAGACGTTGCGCCTGAAGGACAGCGATGTGCGCATCGTGGGCGTGCTGGCGCCGTGGCGGCCGACACCGCTGTTCTACGATGTGCTCGGCGGCTTTACCGGCAACGGCTTCGATACGAGTTACTACGCCAAGCCCGAGGACGTATTCATGCCGCTCCAGAGCGCACTGGAAGTCAATGACGGCAATTTCTTCCAGTTCACCTGCTGGGGCAATGGCCCGCGCGTTCCGGGGCACCTGGAGGACGCGCCGTGCCTGTGGACCGCTTTGTGGGTGGAGCTTGACAGCGCAGCCAAGGTGGCTGACTACCGCGCGTTCATCAGGAACTATGCCCAGCAGCAGAAGGCATTGGGCCGCTTTGCCAACACCAACACACGCATGCTGGACTTGATGCAGCGCCTGGATTACGAGCAGGTGATACCCAAGAACGTGCGGTTGCAAACATGGCTCGCGCTCGCCTTCCTTGCGATCTGCCTGTTCAACACCGTGGGGTTGTTGCTGGCCAAGTTCCTGCGCCGCGCAGGCGAGATCGGGGTGCGGCGCGCGCTGGGCGCCTCCCGCCGCTCGGTGTTCGCGCAGTGCCTGACCGAGGCCGGCTTGATCGGCTTCATCGGAGGCGCGGCTGGGTGGCTGCTGACGCTGGTCGGCCTGTGGCTGGTGCGCCGGCAACAGACGCCGTATTCGGATCTGGTGAACATGGACGTGTCGATGTTTGTCGTGACGTTCTTGCTGGCGATCGCGGTCAGCCTGCTGGCGGGTGCGTTGCCCGCGCTGCGTGCCAGTCGCATCGCTCCGGCCCTGCAACTCAAGACACTGTGAGGGGTGGCTGACATGCAAATCCGTCCCATCCTCGCCGCGCTGAGAAAACACAAGCTTGCGACCTTCCTCATTGCGATGGAAATCGCGCTGGCCTGCGCGGTACTGGTGAACGCCGTATTCCTTATTGTCAATCGACTTTCTGCCATGGACATCGTCAGTGGCGTGGACGAAAGCTCGCTCGGAACCATCGTGGTGACGGGGTTCGGCCCCAAGGACGCGAACGACCTGAATGCGCGCATGCTTGCGGGATTGCGCGGGATCGCCGGCGTCGAGTCGGTACACGTCGTCAGCTCGGTGCCGTTCGGCCCGCAAGGTGGCGTCAATGGCATCACCCTCGACCAGGAGGGCAAGCATTTCGGTGCGGTAGTCCAGACGTATCAGGGGGAAGCAGGTTCCCCTGAAGCGCTGGGACTCAAGCTGGTGGCAGGCCACCTGCCCGCGGCCGATGATTACCAGCCGATCCTGGATCACGACTACATGCCGCTCTCGTCGCGGGTCCTGGTTACGCAAGCCCTGGCGGAAAAACTCTGGCCGGGCGCAAACCCCCTTGGCAAGGAGTTCTGGGGCGCCAAGTACCGATTCCGGGTAATCGGCGTCGTGGCGAATTTGTCGGTCTCGCAGTACACCGAGAACGGCGAACATGGCGCGCAATGGTGCGTATTCGTGCCGGTGCAGGCGGGCGGCCAGCTTGCCGGAACCTATCTGATCCGTGCCAAGCCCGGGGATCTGGAGCGCGTGATGACCGAAGCGCGCGCCGCCGTGGCAAAGATCGCGCCGGACGTGGTGCTCGATTACGCCAACAGCCAGACCATCGGCCATTTGCGCGAACGCTTCTTCAGGAATGATCGCGCGATGGCGGGCCTGCTGGTCGGCGTGATCGTCGCGCTGCTGGGCGTCACCGCGTTCGGGATCGTGGGGCTTGCCAGTTTCTGGGTCGCTCAGCGGCGCAAGCAGATCGGCATCCGCCGCGCACTGGGTGCGACGCGCGCGGACATCCTGCGCTACTTCCAGACCGAGAATTTCCTGATCGTCACGTTCGGCATCGTGGTGGGCGTCGTGCTGGCGATCGGGATCAACATCGTGCTGATGAAGTTCTTCGAGGTGCCGCGTCTGCCGCTGTGGTACCTGCCGGTGGGCGTGGTGGTGTTGTGGCTGCTCGGGCAGCTCGCGGTATTGGTGCCGGCCTTGCGTGCGGCCGCGGTACCGCCGGTGGTGGCGACGCGGAGCGTCTGATGAAAGCAGGAATGGGGAATCCGGGCATGCGAATCGCAATTCATCGTCATACCGGGGCCGTCCGCGGGTGTATCGCTTACAGAACCCGGAATCGGTCTGAACTTCCCCGTCAGCCGATTCCGGGTTCCGCGCTTTGCGCGGCCCTGGAATGACGAGCAAGGAACTTTCGGAGCGTAATCCATGTTCGGCTATTACCTCGACATCGCGCTGCGCAGTTTCAAGCGCAACCGCGTGCTCACCGCGCTGATGGTGCTGGCGCTCGGGCTCGGTATTGGTGCGTCGATCACGACGCTGACGGTGTTGAAGCTGCTGTCCGGCGATCCGCTGCCGCAGAAGAGCGCGCGCATCTTCGCGCCGGAGATCGATCCGCTGAGCGAAGCGAGCACGACACCGGCGGAGAAGCTGTTCCAGAGATGGGGCAATCTGATGACTTACACCGACGCCATGAACCTGCTGCACGCGCACAAGGCCGAGCGGCAGGCGGTGATGGCGCTGGCTTCCAGCAAGGTCACGCCGCAGGTGCCGGGCCAGCACCCGTTCTTCAGCGATGGCGTCGTCACCACGTCGGATTTCTTTTCGATGTTCAATGCCTCGTTCCAGTACGGCAGCGGCTGGAGCGCGCAGGACGACGGGAATCGCGCGCACGTGATCGTGATTGCCGGCTTTCTCAACGACAAGCTGTTCGGTGGCGTCAACAGCGTCGGCAGGATCCTGCGTGTCAACGACCACGACTACCGCATTGTCGGCGTGCTGAAGCCATGGGCACCGCAGCCGCGCTTCTATTCGGTGAACCTCGGTGGGCGCGGATACGGCAAGGGCGACGCCCTGTTCATGCCGCTGCAGGCCGCGATCGCGGACAAGGTGAACACGCAGACCGTCAATTGCTTCGATTCGGGTATCGATGCCGACCACCTGGAAACGGCGCCGTGCGTCTGGGTGGCGACGTGGGTGGAACTGGCGAACGCCTCGGACGCCGGTGCCTACAAGACCTTCCTGTCCAATTACGTGGCCCAGCAGATTGCGCTGGGACGCTTCCACCATCCCGAGGTGGACCTGCCTGATCTGATGGGTTTCCTTGCCCAGCAACGGGTCGTGCCCGACGACGCGCGCATGCAGGCCAACCTCGCCTTCGGCTTCCTGCTGATCTGCGTCGTCAACACCGTGGGCCTGCTGCTGGCGAAGTGCCTGCGCCGCTCGCGCGAGATCGGCGTGCGGCGCGCCCTGGGTGCGACGCGCGGAGCAATCTTCACGCAATTCATGGTCGAGTCCGGCATGGTCGGCGTTGCCGGCGGCGTGCTCGGATTGATCTTTGCGGAGCTGGGCCTGTGGGCGATCCGGCACCAGCCCGCGGAATACGCCAGCCTCGCCCATCTCGACGTTTCCATGTTCATCGCCACCTTCGTGATCGCGCTGGTCGCAAGCCTGATCGCGGGCCTGCTGCCCGCGTGGCGCGCCTGCGTGGTGGCGCCGGCGCCGCCATTGAAGTCGGTTTGAGGTAGAGCCATGGACATCCCACCCA
>DASZTT010000053.1:0-21766 GCA_035547895.1 Rhodanobacteraceae bacterium | reverse complement strand
CAGGCGACGCAAGGTGCCTTCCGGCAAGGAGACCTTGTCGGTAATTTCAATCTCGTCGTTGCTCGGAAATTCCTCCGCCGGAAGGGTCGCCAAGGTGTAACGGCTGCGTCCAGCGTGCATGACCACTCGGTCGCCCTTGAGCTCCACGCTTACGGGCACCCCGTCAGGAAGGGCACGAACCAGATCAAACCACTTTCTCGCCGGAATCGTGGTTTCGCCGGCTGACGTCATCTCAACCGAAGTGCTGGCACGCATTTCTACTTCGAGATCGGTTCCCGTAAGCGACAGGCGGCCTTCCTTGACCTGTACAAGCAAGTGCGCAAGAACCGGCAAGGTTTGTCTGCGCTCGACCACACCGACGACCTGCTGCATGGGTTTGAGCAAGGTTTCCCGCTGAGTGCTGAAGCGCATGTTTGGTCCCCGAGGCAAGGTCTCTAACAGGATCTACTTGTAAACAAGCTGATAGAAGCAGGTAGCGTTGATAACTGCTTTTTTATAATTAAGCATTATAAATCAGCTATTTGAAGAACGAAGCCTGAAACCGGCCGCGTGTGTTTTCGGTGCATGGATTGTGGATGATTTGCTTCTGAACAGCCATCCCATTTTTATCCACAGGTTTACCCGGTCAGTATCCGGATCAATTTGTCCCAATCCTGACGCAAGCGCATATCGGTGTCGCACAAGCTACGAATCTTCTTGCAAGCGTGCATCACCGTGGTGTGATCCTTGCCGCCAAAGGCCTCGCCGATTTCAGGCAGGCTATGTTCGGTCAATTCCTTGGCCAGCGCCATGGCAATCTGCCGCGGACGCGCCAGCGAACGTACGCGACGTTGCGAGAGCAGGTCGGAAAGACGCAACTGGTAGTAATCCGCCACCGTCTTCTGGATGTTCTGGATGGTGATGGCGCGCGCGTGGACATTGAACAGGTCGCGCAGGGTTTCCTGCACCAGTTCCACCGTGATGCCGCGTCCCGAAAGGTTCGCCTGCGCGGCAACGGTGTTGAGCGCGCCTTCCAGTTCGCGCACGTTGGAGCGGATGCGGCGCGCCAACAATAAGGCCACGTCGCCCGGCAGAGGAATGCCGCGGGTCTGCGCCTTTTCCAAAAGGATCGCGGCACGGGTTTCGAAATCAGGCGGTTCGATCGCGACCGACAGACCCCAGCCGAGACGGGATTTCAGGCGCAGTTCGAGGTTGTCCACTTCCTTCGGATATCGATCGCAGGTCAGGATGATCTGTTGGCGCGATTCATACAGCGTGTTGAAGGTGTGGAAGAACTCTTCCTGGGTCGCGTCCTTGCCCGCAAAGAACTGGATATCGTCGATCAACAGGGCATCGACGGAACGGAAGCGATGCTTGAAGTCGTCCATGTTCTTGTTGCGCAGCGCCGTGATCATCATCTCGGTGAAGCGCTCGGAATGCACATAAAGCAACTTCATCGACGGATTGTGCTTCAACATCAGGTTGCCGGCCGCCTGCATCAGATGTGTCTTGCCGAGGCCAGTGCCGCCGTACAGGAGCAGCGGGTTGTAGGCACGCCCGGGGTTCTGGGCCACCTGCATTGCCGCGGCCTTGCCCAACTGGTTGGACTTGCCCTCGACGAAACTGTCGAACGTATAGTGCGGATCGATGTTGTGTTGCTGCGACGGCGCGGGAACGCAGGAAGCGGCAGCCGATACCGCCTGCGTTCGTGCCACGGGCGTGAGCGAGCCCACTTCGAGCTTCAGCGGCACGGGATGACCGGCGAGCGCGGAAAGGGTGCCCTCGATGCGCGTCAGGTACTCGTTGCGCACAAACTCCAGGGTGTAACTGTTCGGCGCCAGCAGCCGCAACATGCCGTCGTCATAGCGCGCCTGCAGCGGCTGCAGCCAGGTGTGCAGTACGCCCGGCTCGATTTCACCTTCGAGCCTGGCCAGGCAGCGTTGCCAAAGATCGCTCATGGAATCCGCGCAAACCATCGGGAACGCCGGCGTGCAAACACGCGCGGCAGAACAGGGGAGTCTATCAGCTGCCGCAAACCTGCGAACGCGCCGTTGCCATCGCTGGGCGACGTGCGTCCGGGATTGACTGGAAACCGCGTTCAACCCTAAAATCCCCAGTCTTTTCCATGTCTGACCCGCCTTCGGCGGGCGTCCCGCTGCGGAGTCACCCATGAAACGCACCTATCAGCCCAGCGTGCTCAAGCGCGCACGTACCCACGGTTTTCGCGCGCGCATGAAAACGGCCGATGGCCGCAAGGTACTTTCCGCGCGCCGCGCCAAGGGTCGCAAGCGCCTGATCCCGTAAGCACGCCGGCATGGCCGGCTTGCCGCCCGCTGCGCGGCTGCGCCGTGCTTCCGATTTCGCCGCGTTGCGGCACGCCGAGCGTTGGCAGGGACGGCACTTCCTCCTGCGCTGGCTCAAGCTTCCGGAAGGAAACGCTCGATTGGGTCTCGCGGTTTCGCGCAAAGTCAGCAAGCGCGCGGTGGAACGCAACCGGATCAAGCGCGTCGTCCGCGAATCATTCCGGGCCGAGCGCGAGGGATTGCCGGCGCTGGATATCCTGGTCATCCCGCGGGCGTCGGCAGCCGGCGCTCCGAACCCTGCGCTGTTTGCCGATCTCGGGCTTGCCTGGCGCAAACTCAAAACATTGAAGCAAACGGCCACACCCGGCACAATCGGCGGCTGACTTGCTCCGGCCCGCAGCGCCTCAGCCCGAGTTTCCCAGTGATCAATCAAACACGCACCCTGCTGGTCGTGGCGTTGTTCTTCGTCGCCTACCTGCTGTGGCAGGCTTGGCAACACGACTACCCGTCCGTGCCGCCCCCGGCATCACCCGCTTCCGCGCAGGCTGTCGCGGTGGCGTCCGCCGTGCCGGAAGCGGCTTCGATCCCAACAGCCGCAAGCAGCACCGCGACGGCAGCTTCCCTGGGGACGGCAGCGCCCGCTGGCAATGCTGGCGCCGCCCCGACGCCGAAGCAGGATCTGGTCACCGTTAGCAACGACGTGTTGAAGCTCACCATCGATCCGCGCGGCGGCACGATCGTGGGCGCGGCGTTGCTCGGTTATCCCCAGCAGGTCAGGCGCGGCAGCCCGCCGGTACAACTGCTGGACGACGCAACCGCCAATTATTACGTGGCGCAGGACGGCCTGGTCGGCGCAGGCGGCAGTGCGGCACCCAGTCACCTCGCCGAATTCCGGCCCGAGGCCACCACGTATGCGTTGGGACCGGGACAGAAACAAGTCGTGGTTACGTTGACATGGGCCGATCCGGCGTCCGGCATCGGTGTCGTCAAGCGTTACACGCTGACCCGCGGCAGCTATGTCATCGAGCTTTCGCAGCAGGTCGACAACCGTGGCAGCAAGACTTGGCAAGGCAGCGCTTACGAGCAGCTCGACCGGATCGAGCCGCCGCCGCCGCCCAAACATCTGCTCGAGTTCTACAACCCCGACAGTTACGCCTTCACCGGCGCCGCCTGGTACAGCGACAAGTACAACAAGCTGAAATTCGCCGACTTCGAAAAGGATCCGCTGCACGCGAGCGTCACCGGCGGCTGGATCGCGATGAGCCAGCGCTTCTTCGTGGCTGCGTGGATTCCGGATGCCAAGCTAGCGCAGCAATTCGGCAGCGTGGAAACGCCGGCTGCGGATGCGAGCGGCAAACCGCGTTATCTCATCCGCACCGTTGGCCCGGGTTTCTCAGTGGCACCCGGTGCAAGCGCCACCCGCACGGCACGCCTGTATGTCGGCCCCAAGTTGCAGGATCGGCTGGGTGACATCGCGCCCGGCCTCGACCGGACGGTCGATTACGGCATGTGGACCTTCATCGCGCAGCCGATGTTCAAGCTGCTCGCCTTCCTGCACAAGCTGGTGGGTGCGTGGGGCCTCGCGATCATCGTGCTGGTGCTGCTAATCCAGGCCGCGACCTGGAAGCTGACCGAAGCGCAGTACAAGGCCGGCGCGCGCATGCGCAAGCTGCAGCCGCGCCTGAAGGCGCTGAAAGAGCGCTTCGGCGACGACAAGCAGAAGTACCAGCAGGCGATGATGGAGCTGTACAAGAAGGAGAAGATCAATCCGATGGCGGGTTGCCTGCCTGCGCTGATCACCTTCCCGATCTTCTTCGCGCTGTATTACGTGCTGATCTTCAGCGTCGAATTGCGCCACGCCACCTTCCTGTGGATCCCGGACCTTTCGGCCGCCGATCCTCTGTTCATCCTGCCGGTGGTGTACGCGTTGACGATGCTGGGGCAGCAGTTCCTCACACCGGTGCAGGGGATGGATCCGACCCAGGCCAAGATCATGAAGGCGATGCCGGTGCTGTTCGCGGTGTTGTTCTTCTTCTTCCCGGCGGGCCTCACGCTGTACTACGTCGTGCGCGGCCTCTGCATGCTCGGCCAGCAGTGGTACATCACCCGCAAGATCGACCGGGCCGACGCGCGCGCGCGGGCCTGACGCCGCGCCATCATGCGCGAGCCGGCTGAAACCATCGTTGCCATCGCGACCCCGAACGGACGCGGCGGCATCGGCGTAGTGCGTGTATCAGGGGACGCCGTGCGCAGGATTGCGAAGGCGATCTGCGGTGTCGAGCCGACACCGCGCCGCGCCCAACTGATCGACTTCCACGATGCCGGTGGCGCAACCATCGATCGCGGTCTCGCATTGTTTTTCCCTGCGCCACATTCCTTCACCGGCGAGGATGTGCTGGAGTTGCAGGCGCACGGCAGCCCGGTGGTGCTGGATGCGCTGGTGCGGCGGGCGTGCGAGGCGGGCGCGCGTCCGGCACGCGCGGGCGAGTTTTCCGAGCGCGCGTTCCTGAACGGCAGACTCGACCTGGCGCAGGCCGAAGCGGTCGCCGACCTGATCGCGGCGCGTTCGGAAGCCCAGGCGCGCGCCGCCCTGCATTCGCTCGAAGGGGAATTTTCCCGTCGCGTCGAAACCCTGGTGCAGACCGTGGTGCAGCTGCGGGTCGAAGTCGAAGCAGCGATCGATTTTTCCGACGACGCATCGGAGAGCGCATCGCTACCTGGGCTCGAACATCTGTTTGCCACGGCCGGCGAACAATTCAGCGCGGTGCTGACCGCGACACGCAACGGAGCGCGCCTGACGCGCGGCATGCACGCAGTGATCACCGGCGCACCGAACGTGGGCAAGTCGAGCCTGCTGAACGCACTGGCCGGCAGCGAGCGTGCCATCGTCACGGATATCCCCGGCACCACACGCGACGTGCTGCGCGAATCGGTCATGTTCGACGGCATCGAACTCACGCTCGCCGATACCGCGGGCCTGCGCGAATCCAAAGACGCGGTGGAGGGCGAGGGCATCCGCCGGGCGCGCGCGGAACTGGCCCGCGCCGACCTGGTGTTGGTCGTGGTGGAGCGTGGCCAGGAACGGACGCCCGACGCCGTGCTGGCCGGCGTGCCGGAAGGCATCGCGCGCGTCGTCGTGATCAACAAGATCGACCTCGATGGCGGCTTGCCTGCGCGGAGCGAATCAGACGGCGTGGTGACGATCGCGCTGTCGGCGCGTACGGGCGCCGGCCTCGACCTGTTGCGCGACGAACTGAAACACCTCGCGGCAGGCGATGAAGTCGAAGGCGCCTTCAGTGCGCGCAGCCGCCACATCCTCGCGCTCGAGCGCGCGGGTGATCATCTGGACGCCGCGCGAAACGCCCTCGCGACAGTCGCGCCCGAATTGATCGCCGAGGATCTGCGCGCGGTGCAACGGGCGCTTGGCGAAATCACCGGCGCCTTCAGCAGCGAAGACCTGCTCGGCGCGATCTTCTCCACGTTCTGCATCGGTAAATGAGGCCATGCGGCCGCCGCCGCATTCACGGCGTCCCCACAAAAATCCTTGAAATTCCGGTAGCAACACCCGTTCGCGCGGTTGCTACCGCAAGAATGCCACTGCTACAATTCCACAGCTCGATTGCAAGGTTTCAGGCGGGTCGAAAGGCGCGCTTAGGTGGCGGAACATGGACAACTCCCTGGCCGCCGGCAGGCGGCTCGCCGTTCAGGTGGTGCTGGCGCAGGTCGCGGTGGCCGTCATCGCAGGCCTGGCCTTTTTGGCGCGGGGGATTCCGGCAGCCGTGGCTGCGCTGGCGGGGGGGCTGGTGGTGGCCGTGGGTACTTGCCTGCTCGCGCTGCCGGTTTTTGTACCGGCACTGGCGGGGGGCGGCACGATGCTGGCCCGTTTCGCGTTTGGAACCTTGCTGAAGTGGGTCGTGGTGATCGTCGGGTTCTATCTGATCCTGGCGTACTGGAGGCTACCGGCGCTGCCGGTGTTGATCGGCCTGGTGGCCGCACTGCTGGTAAACCTGGTGATTCTTGGAATCAAGAGACGCTGAAGGTGTCTGCGCGCCTGCAGCGCGCGCACCGCGAGGCGCGAGAACTGAGGATGAATGAGTGAGTGCCGAGTCGGGCGGTGAGAATTTCACCCAATACATCCAGCATCACCTGACGTTCTGGAATGCGCCGGAGCACGCCGGCGCCCTGGCGTCGCTCCACGTCGACACGCTGATCATGTCGTGCGTGCTGGGGGCCATCTTCCTTTTCTGGTTCTGGTGGTTTGCGCGCCGCGCGACTTCCGGCGTACCCGGCAAGGGCCAGGCCTTCGTCGAGCTCGCGCTCGAATTCGTGGATGGCCAGGTGAAGGACGCCTGGCACGGCAGCCGCAAGTTTCTGGGCCCGCTGGCGCTGACGATCTTCTTCTGGATCCTGTTCATGAACCTCATGGACGTGCTGCCAGTGGACCTGATTCCGGCCGCGGCGGAAGCGACCGGCGCGCAGCACTTCCGTCCGGTGCCGACGGCCGACGTCAACATGACGTTCGCGATGTCGCTGAGCGTCCTGATCCTCACCCTGTTCTACGGGATGAAGTCCAAGGGCGTGGGTGGTTATCTCAAGGGCGCGGTGTCGGCGCCATTCACCTCGAAGAACATCTTCATGAAGGTGGTGCTGGCGCCCTTCAACATCCTGATGTTCACGATCGAGATGGTGACCCAGCCGGTCAGCCTGGCGCTCCGTCTGTTCGGCAACATCTTCGCGGGCGACCTGCTGTTCATGCTGATCGCCGGCCTGATGACCCATTTCATTTCGCTGTGGTATCCCGTCGGCATCATCGGTTATGTCGCGTGGAGCTTCGTCGAGCTCCTGATCATCCTGATCCAGGCTTTCATCTTCATGTACCTCGCCGTCACCTACATCGCGATGGCGCAACAGCACCACTGACGCGGTATTGCCGCGCCACGACCTCTTTTCACCACGACGTTCTACCGGGAGATTCAAATGGAACAACTGATTGCACTCATCCAGGCCAACACCGCCATCGCGGCCGGCCTCATGATCGGCCTGGGCGCGCTGGGCGCCTGTATCGGCATGGGCGTCATGGGCTCGAAGTACCTCGAATCGATGGCGCGCCAGCCGGAACTGAGCCCGATGCTGACCGGCCGCATGTTCCTGCTGGTCGGCCTGATCGACGCCGACTTCTTCATCAGCCTGGCCATCGCGATGTTCTTCGCTTTCGCCAACCCGTTGCTGACGTCCGCCTTGACCCACGCCGCGGCATTGCCCCACTGACGGCTTCGCGTCCGAGTATCTGAACCCGTTGCGGGAGCATAGCGATGGAGATCAATGCAACCCTGATTGGCGAAGTGATCGCTTTCTTGATCATGGTCTCGCTCACGGTCAAGTTCGTTTGGCCGCCGTTGACCAACGCGATCGAGGAACGCCAGCGCAGGATCGCCGAAGGACTGGAAGCGGCCGACCGCGCGCGCAAGGAACTTGCCGCCGCCGATGACAAGGCGGCTGAAGAGGTGAAGAACGCGCGCGCCGAAGCAGCCGGCATCATCGAGCGGGCCAACCAGCAGGCTGCGCAGATCGTCGACAAGGCGCGTGCCGATGCGTTGCTGGAGGCGGCACGCCAGAAGGCGCAGGCGCAGGCCGACATCGAGAACATGGCCCATCGTGCCCGCGCCGAGCTGCGCGGTCAGGTGGCCACGCTCGCGGTGCAGGGCGCCGAGAAGATCCTCGGGCGCGAAGTCGACGCTTCGACACACAAGGCATTGCTCGACGAACTGGTCGCCGGAATCTGATCGATGACGCAGCCCCTGACCATCGCCCGTCCCTACGCGCGCGCCGCGTTCGAAATCGCGTTCGCGGGTGGCACCCAGGACGCGTGGGCGGAAAAGCTGGCGTTCGCGGCGGAAGTCGCGGCCGAACCGCAAGTGATCGCGCTGTTCGGCGATCCGCGACTGCTGCCGCAGGCGCTGGCATCGCTGTTCGTGCGCTCGGGTGAAGCGGCCGATTCGGAATTCGCGCGTTTCATGGGCGTGCTGGCGGACAATCGCCGCCTGCGCGAGCTGCCGGAAATCGCCGCGCTGTTCGAGCAGATGAAGCGCGAGGCCGAGCACGTGCTGAAGGTGCGGGTGCGCAGCGCGGTGCCGCTGGACGACGGCGAAACCGCGCGACTCATCGAAGCGCTGAAGCGGCGCTTCAACAGCGACATCGAACTCGAGCGCAGCGTCGATCCCTCGGTGCTCGGTGGTGCGGTGATCGATGCCGGCGAAACCGTGATCGACGGCTCGCTGAAGAGCCGCCTCGCAAAACTCGAAACCGCGTTGACGAATTGATTCGCGACTATTGAAAGGCGGTGCCGCAGCAGGCGGTGCACGCAACAGGAAAAACATCATGGCCACCACACTCAATCCTTCCGAAATCAGCGAGCTGATCAAGAGCCGCATCGAGCAATTCAAGCTCTCCGCGGAAACGCGCAACGAAGGCACGCTCACCAGTGTGTCCGACGGCATCGTGCGCATCCACGGCCTCAACGACGTGATGGCCGGCGAAATGATCGAGTTGCCCGGCGACACCTACGCGCTGGCACTGAACCTCGAGCGCGATTCGGTCGGCGCGGTGGTGCTCGGCAAGTACGAGCACCTGTCGGAAGGCAACACCGCCAAGACCACCGGTCGCATCCTGGAAGTGCCGGTCGGTCCCGAGCTGCTCGGCCGCGTCGTCGACGCGCTGGGCAGCCCGATCGATGGCAAGGGCCCGATCAACACGCACCTGACGTCGCCGGTGGAAAAGGTCGCGCCGGGCGTGATCTGGCGCCAGTCGGTGTCGCAACCGGTGCAGACCGGCTACAAGTCGGTCGACTCGATGATCCCGATCGGCCGCGGCCAGCGCGAGCTGGTGATCGGCGATCGCCAGACCGGCAAGACCGCGCTTGCGGTCGACACCATCATCAACCAGAAAGGCACCGGCGTGAAGTGCATTTACGTCGCGATCGGACAGAAGCAGTCCTCGATCGCGAACGTGGTGCGCAAGCTGGAGGAACACGACGCGCTGGCGCACACCATCATCGTCGCGGCTTCGGCGTCCGAATCCGCGACCATGCAGTACATCGCACCGTACGCGGGTTGCGCGATGGGCGAATACTTCCGCGACCACGGCGAAGATGCGCTGATCATCTACGACGACCTGACCAAGCAGGCCTGGGCGTATCGCCAGATCTCGCTGCTGCTGCGCCGCCCGCCGGGCCGCGAGGCGTATCCGGGCGACGTGTTCTACCTGCACTCGCGCCTGCTGGAACGCGCCGCGCGCGTCAACGAAGCTTATGTCGAACGCGAAACCCGCGGAGCAGTGAAGGGCAAGACCGGTTCGCTCACCGCGCTGCCGATCATCGAAACCCAGGCCGGCGACGTGTCCGCGTTCGTGCCGACCAACGTGATCTCGATCACCGACGGACAGATCTTCCTCGAGACCGACCTGTTCAACGCGGGCATCCGCCCGGCCGTGAACGCCGGCATCTCGGTGTCGCGCGTGGGTGGCGCGGCGCAGACCAAGATCATCAAGAAACTGTCCGGCGGCGTGAAGCTGGCGCTGGCGCAGTATCGCGAGCTCGCCGCGTTCGCGCAGTTCGCGTCCGATCTCGACGCGGCAACGCGCGCGCAGCTGGAACGCGGTCAGCGCGTCACCGAGCTGATGAAGCAGAAGCAATACGCACCGCTGTCGATCGCGCAGCTGGCGATTTCGCTGTACGCGGCCGACAAGGGTTACCTGGACGACCTGCCGGTCGCGCAGATCCTGCCGTTCGAACACGCGCTGCACCAGTTCATGCAGGCGAACCATGGCGAGCTGATGAAGAAGATCGTCGACACCGGCGACTGGAACGCCGACATCGAAGGCACGTTCAAGTCGGCGCTGGACGAATTCAAGAAGACGGGCAGCTGGTAATCCACCATGGCCGGCGCACGCGAAATCCGCACCAAGATCAAGAGTGTCGCGAACACCCGCAAGGTGACCAGCGCGCTGCAGATGGTGTCCGCGTCCAAGATCCGCAAGGCGCAGGATCTGATGCACACCTCGCGCCCGTACGCGCTGCACATGCGCAACGTGGTCGCGCACATCGCGCAGGCCAACACCGATTACCGCCATCCTGCGTTGCGCGACCGCGAGATCAAGCGCGTGTGTTATCTCGTCGTTTCGACCGACCGCGGCTTGTGCGGCGGCTTGAACGCCAACCTGTTCCGCAAGGTGCTGGCCGACATCCATGGCTGGCAGCAAAGGGGCGTGGGCGTCGAGGTCATCGCGATCGGACAGAAGGCCGCGCAGTTCTTCCGCCGCATCAAGGTCGACCTGGTCGGCACGATCACGCACTTGGGTGATCACCCGCGCCTGGAAAAACTGATCGGCGTGATGAAGATCGCCGACGACGGTTTCATGCAGGGCAAGACCGACCGCGTCTATCTTTGCTACAACCAGTTCGTCAACACGATGACGCAGCGCGCGACGGTGGACGTGCTGCTGCCGATTCCCGCGATGGCCGAGGAAATCAGGGCGGGCGCAGGCGATGAACTTCATCCCGCGTCCGGCGATGTCAAGGTCGACCGCGCGACGAGCTGGGATTACCTGTACGAACCGGATGCCGAAACCGTCATCCGGCACGTGCTGAACCGTTATTTCGAGGCGATGGTGTACCACGCGACGCTGGAAAATCTCGCCAGCGAGCACGCGGCGCGGATGGTGGCGATGAAGGCCGCCTCCGACAATGCGACCAAGGCCATCGGCACGCTGACGCTGGTCTACAACAAGGCGCGCCAGGCGGCCATCACCCAGGAAATTTCCGAGATCGTCGGCGGCGCCGCGGCGGTCGGCGGCTGACACACACATGCATGGCCGCGCACCCGCGCGGACGCAACAGATTCATTGCGAGGACAACACAATGAGCCAGGGCAAGATCGTTCAAATCATCGGCGCGGTCGTCGACGTCGAGTTCCCGCGCGACGCGGTGCCGAAGGTCTACGACGCGCTCAAGGTGCAGGGCACCGAGGTCACGCTGGAAGTCCAGCAGCAGTTGGGCGACGGCGTGGTACGCACGATCGCGCTGGGTTCCACCGACGGACTGAAGCGCAATCTCGAGGTCACCAACACCGGTGCCTATATCAAGGTGCCGGTCGGCAAGGCCACACTGGGCCGCATCATGAACGTGCTGGGTGAACCGATCGACGAACGAGGTCCGGTCGATTCCGAGCAGCAATGGGAAATCCATCGCGCGGCGCCGTCGTACGAGGACCAGGCCGCGGCCAACGAATTGCTGGAAACCGGCATCAAGGTGATCGATCTCATGTGTCCGTTCGCCAAGGGCGGCAAGGTCGGCCTGTTCGGCGGCGCCGGCGTGGGCAAGACCGTGACCATGCTCGAGCTGATCAACAACATCGCGACGCAGCACTCGGGGCTGTCGGTGTTCGCGGGCGTCGGCGAGCGTACCCGCGAAGGCAACGACTTCTATCACGAGATGATCGAAGCCGGCGTCGTGGTGCCGAACGACTTTCCGAAGTCGAAGGTGGCGATGGTGTACGGCCAGATGAACGAACCGCCCGGCAACCGCCTGCGCGTGGCGTTGACCGGCCTGACCATGGCGGAATACTTCCGCGACGAGAAGGACGCCTCGGGCAAGGGCCGCGACGTGCTGCTCTTCATCGACAACATCTACCGCTACACGCTGGCCGGTACCGAAGTGTCGGCGCTGCTCGGCCGCATGCCGTCGGCGGTGGGTTACCAGCCGACGCTGGCGGACGAAATGGGCCGCCTGCAGGAGCGCATCACGTCGACCAAGACCGGTTCGATCACCTCGATCCAGGCGGTGTACGTGCCGGCCGACGACTACACCGATCCGTCGCCCGCGACCACCTTCGCGCACCTGGATTCGACCGTGGCGCTGTCGCGTGACATCGCGTCGCTCGGCATCTATCCGGCGGTCGATCCGCTGGCTTCCACCTCGCGCCAGCTCGATCCGCTGGTGATCGGCCAGGAGCACTACGACGTCGCGCGCAAGGTGCAGGGCACGCTGCAGCGTTACAAGGAACTGAAGGACATCATCGCGATCCTCGGCATGGACGAGCTTTCCGAAGAGGACAAGCAGGCCGTGTACCGCGCGCGCAAGTGCGAGCGTTTCTTCTCGCAGCCGTTCCACGTGGCGGACGTATTCACCGGCTCGCCGGGCAAGTACGTGCCGCTGAAGGAAACGATCCGCGCGTTCAAGATGATCGTGGATGGCGAGGTCGACCACCTGCCCGAGCAGGCGTTCTACATGGTCGGCGGCATCGAGGACGCCATCAAGAAGGGCGAGGCGATGAACGCGTCCGAGAAGAAGGCGGCCTGAGCACGCGACCATGGCGACCATCCGTTGTGACATCGTCAGCGCCGAAGCCAACATCTTCCATGGCGAAGCGGCGCTGGTCATCGCCACGGGCGAAGCCGGCGAGCTGGGCATTGCACCGCGCCACGAGCCACTGCTGACGCGCCTGAAGCCGGGCCAGGTCGAGGTGGTCGGCGAGGACGGCACGCGCCACGGCTACTACGTGTCCGGCGGCATCCTCGAAGTGCAGCCGAACGTGGTGACGGTGCTGGCCGACACCGCGTTGCGCGCCGACGAGATCGACGAGGCCGCTGCCAAGCGCGCCAAGGAAGAAGCCGAGCGCGTGCTGGAAAACCGCGGCGACGCCAAGACCGTGGAGCAGGCCCAGGAGCAGCTCATCCAGGCTGTCGCGCAGTTGCAGGCACTGGAACGGCTGCGGCGCAACCTGCAGCATTGATTCCTCCCGATCCAAGACGCCGGCCACGGGCCGGCGTTTTGTTTGGCGCGCGCATCCCGGGTGCAGTTTCGGCGCTCATGGAATCCGCCACTTGCCGCCGGGCGCGCGTTGCGCCAATGTTGCGCGACCCACCGGAGACCGCCATGGCCGACCCGCTGCACGTCATCGTCCTCGCCGCCGGCGAGGGCAAGCGCATGAAGTCGCTGTTGCCCAAGGTGCTGCTGCCGCTGGCCGGCCGGCCGATGCTCGCGCACGTCCTGGACACCGCGCGCGCGTTGCGCCCCGAAGGCCTGCACGTCGTCTACGGCCATCGAGGCGAACAGGTGCGCACCGCGTTCGCGCGCGACACCGACATCCATTGGGTGCATCAATCCGAACAGCGTGGAACCGGCCATGCCGTACGCCTGGCGATGCACGGCATCCCGGATTCGGCGCGCATCCTGGTGCTGTACGGCGACGTGCCGCTGCTGCGTTCGGAAACCCTGGCGGAACTGATCGCCACGCATGCCGAACTCGCCGTGCTTGCGGCGGAACTCGACAACCCCGCAGGCTACGGACGCGTGCTGCGCGACGGGCTGGGCCGCGTGCGCGCGATCGTCGAAGAGAAGGATGCGGATGATGCGCAGCGCAGCATCCGCATCGTGAACACCGGCGTCGTGTTCGCGGAATCGCGTCCGCTGCGCCGCTGGGTCGACCAGCTTTCGGCGGACAACCAGCAGGGCGAGCTGTACCTCACCGACGTGTTCGAACGGGCGGCGGTGGAAGGCGCGCCCGCCGATGTGGTGCTGACCGCCAGCGCCACGGAAGCGTTCGGCGCCAACGACGCCGCACAGCTTGCGGAGCTTTCCACGTTCCTGCGGCGTCGCGATGCGGAGCGCGTGCTGATGGAAGGCGTGCGGCTGGCCGATCCCGCTCGCTTCGACTTGCGCGGCCACTTCAGTCACGGACGCGACGTGGAGATCGACGTCGACGTGATCCTCGAAGGCGGCGTCACCCTGGGCGAGGGCGTGAAGATCGGTCCGTTCTGCCGGCTGCGCGACGTCAACCTTGCGGCGGGTACCGAGGTGTTCGCGCATTGCGATCTGGAAGGCGTCACCACTTATGGCGCGTGCAGGATCGGCCCGTTCGCGCGGCTGCGCCCCGGCACCGAACTCGCGGCGGGCGTGCACGTCGGCAACTTCGTCGAAACCAAGAAGGCCAGGCTGGGCGAAGGCAGCAAGGCCAACCACCTCACCTACCTCGGCGACGCGAAAATCGGCGCGCACGTGAATGTCGGCGCCGGCACCATCACCTGCAATTACGACGGAGTGAACAAGCACGTCACCGAGATCGGCGCCGGCGCCTTCATCGGTTCCAACGCCGCGCTGGTCGCGCCGGTGAAGGTGGGCGCCAACGCAACGATCGGTGCGGGTTCGGTGATCGTCGCCGATGCACCAGCGGACAAACTGACCCTTGCGCGCGGCAAGCAGACCACCATCAAGGATTGGCAGCGGCCGACGAAGAAATAGGTGTCCGTCTTCCCGGGGTGTTGCCCGATCGTTTTCGCTAACGCGGAAAACTCGACCAGCCGTCGATCTCGACCAGCAACTCGCAACGGCAGATGTCACCCTGCAGGAACAGGCGCGGTACCGATGGATCGAGGTGCCGTGCGAGCGCGGTGCGGACGGCGTCGGCGTCTTCCGGATGGCGAACGTAAACCTTCAATGGCGAAAGTGCATCGAACGCCGGCAGCGCGGCGCGTTCCAGCAACGCCTTGAGGTTGGCGACGGCCTCGTCGACCTGCGCGCCGACGTCGCCGACGTGGTGGGAAGCGTGACCGATCACCGCGGCGGTCCCTGAAATCGCGAGACCACCCTCCGGCAACAGCATGGCGCGGGCGAAGCTGGGTGCGGTCGGCCCGTACTGGCGCGGATATTCCCAGGCGCTGACCTGGCGTGGATTTTCCAGCGCCGTGCCGTCGGCGGCTGCGGAAAGCGCATACACCTGCAGGCGTCCGGGAGGTCCCCGGTGTCCGATCGCGGTCGCGGCCGGATAGCGCGCCAGGCGGTGCGCGGCCATGCTCCGCGCACGCGCACTGCAGAATCGGCGATAACGTTCCGCGTCGCCCTCACCGGCGTTGATCCTGTCGAGGTAATTCCAGACCCGCAGCAGGTGCCGCTCGGGGCTTCCGGCCAGATGGCCGAGCAACTGGTCGTACGCATGCGCGCAGGCGGTTTCGATGTCCCCCCGCACCTCGTCCACCTCGATCGCCATGAACTGCCAGCCGGCGCCGCGCGACCAGCGCAGGTCGCCCTCCCGGCCGTGGCTCACTTCCCCGGCCACCGACCAGCACTCGGCGACCGCGGGTGCGGCCAAGGCCGTTTGCATGACGTGCAGATGGCGCGGATCGGCGAGGTCCGGATCGGCGGGGTCAAAAGAGAACGCCGCCAACGTGCCCGGTTGGTCGAGCCATGAGGCCACCGTCATGTCGCGGTATTCGACGCGAAACGATCCCGGAACGGCCCCCTTCATGTGCTTGCGTCCGTGCCGTCTGGAGACATGTGTAAGCCTTCCGGTAACGTCTTGATTCAAACCCCTCATGCTACACTAATCGGCTGATCGAGCGCGATGGTGGAGCCCCGGAGCATGACCCAGCAGACCCCTGCGGAGCAGGAATTGGCGAAGTTGATCGTCGACAGCCTCAGCCTCGAAAACGTGAAGCCGGAAGGCATCGATCCGGAGGCGCCGCTGTTCGGCGGTGAACTCGGCCTCGATTCCATCGACGCGCTGGAACTCGCGCTGGCCGTTTCCAAGCGCTATGGCGTGCAGTTGCGCTCCGACAATCCCGACAACCGCCGCGTGTTCGGTTCGCTGCGCGCGCTCTCGCAATTCATCGAGGCGGACCGTCCGGCCGCGTAGGCAACGGTGCTACTGCTGCTGCGGATCGTTGCTCTGGTACTTGGCGCGCAGCGTGCGATAGCGCTGCAGTTGTGTGGCGAATCTGGTCTGCGCATCGGCAAGGTCGGCCTTGCGTTTCGCCAGCGCGTTGCGTTCCTCGCTGACGCTTTCACGCTGCTCGGTGATGCGCGCCTTGACGTTGGCGGGAATCGGTTGATTCGAATGTTCCAGGTCCGCTGCGTGCGCGAGCAGGTCGGTCAGGGTGTTTTCCTGGCTGCGCAGGTTGGTTTGCAGCGTGGCGATGTCGGTCTGGATCTGCTGCAGCTGCGCCTGCTGTGACTGCTGCAAATCCTTGTCGGTGGGATAGGCCGACAGCATCTGGGTATCTTCGAGGCTTTGCTGCTGCGCTGCGCGCTTCGCCGCCGCGGCGCGCGCGGAAGCGGCGGCGGCGGCCTGGCGTTCGGCCGGAGTCAATTCGCGCGAGACGTGGCGTACCACCTGGCCATCGTTGTTGACGATGTCGTAGCCGCCGGCCAGCGCCGAAGCCGGAATGGTATCGCTGAAATGCACGACCCCCGCAGGGTCTTTCCAGCGGTAGTGCACGACCGGCGTGTTGTCGGTGGCGCCTACCGGCGTCATCGCGCTGGCGGCCAGCAACAAGGCGGGCAACAGGAACAGGGCGGTCCGACGCATCGGGGGCTCCGGAATGGAGGAATCCAGTATAGACCGGAGGATCATGCAAATTGCGGGCCGAGCCTGGCGTGCCGAACCCCTCAACCGGCGCCGAAACGGGTCCGGTAAGCCTCCAGCCGGGGGCGCTCTTTGGCGAGCTCGGGGCGGCCGCCCGCGAAATCCAGGAGGTCGGCCAGCCCGACGATGGCGAAGGTCGGGACGCCCTGCTCGCGGGCCAGTTCCTGGGTTGCGGAAAGCGCCCCCTGCCCGCGCTCCTGGCGGTCGAGCGCGACCAGTACGCCGGCCACCCCGGCGCCCGCGGCACGGATCAGCGCCAGCGATTCGCGCACCGCGGTGCCCGCGGTGATCACGTCGTCCACGATCAGCACGCGGCCCGCGAGCGGCGCGCCCACCAGCGAACCGCCTTCGCCGTGATCCTTCGCCTCCTTGCGGTTGTAGCACCAGGGCACGTCGCGTCCATGCGCACGGGCCAATGCAATTGCGGTAGCCGCAGCCAGCGGGATGCCCTTGTAAGCCGGCCCGAACAGCATGTCGAAGCCGATCGCGTTCGCCACGATGGTGTCGGCGTAGGCGGTGCCCACTGCCGCGAGCGCGGCGCCACTGTCGATGCGGCCCATGTTGAAGAAATACGGGCTCTGGCGGCCCGACTTCAGCGTGAAGTCGCCGAAGCGCAGCACGCCTCGGGCGAGCGCGGTGTCGAGGAAGGCTTGTTGATGGGGTTGGAGCACGGGGCTTCGGGTCTCGGATTCGGGACCCGCATGATACGGAGATTCGGCGCAGGCAGGCGCCGATCGCACCGTTCGCGCGCCCGGCAGGACACGCGGTTTTGCTTTAGGCTTCCCGAGTCCCGTATCCGAGTTCCAAGGCATGCGCATCATTTCCTTCAACGCCAACGGCATCCGTTCGGCAGCGAACAAGGGCTTCTTCGATTGGCTGGCCGCACAGCATGCGGACGTCACCTGCATCCAGGAGACCAAGTCACAGGAAGCGCAGCTCATCGACGCGAAATTCCGCCCCGACGGCCACCATTGCTTCTATCGCGACGCGGTCACCAAAAAGGGTTACAGCGGCGTCGCGATCTACGCCAAACGCGAACCCGATGAGGTGGTGACGAACCTCGGCTGGAAGCCGTTCGACGACGAGGGCCGCTACATCGAGGCGCGCTTCGGAAAATTGTCGGTGGTGTCGCTGTACGTGCCGTCGGGCACCTCGGGCGAGGACCGCCAGCAATTCAAGTTCGTCGCGATGAAGCAGCTGCGCCGGATTTTCGACGGCTGGCTCGCGAGCGGTCGCGAGTACGTCCTGTGCGGCGACTGGAACATCGTGCGCAGCGAACGCGACATCAGGAACTGGAAATCCAACCAGAAGAACTCCGGTTGCCTGCCGGAAGAACGCGCCTGGTTGAACGCCTTGATTGCGGATCCGCACGGCGATGGCACGCCCGCGCCGGAACATGGCTGGCTGGACAGCTTCCGCGTGGTGAAACCGAATGCCGAGGAATACACGTGGTGGTCAAACCGCGGTGCCGCGCGCGCCAACAACGTCGGCTGGCGCATCGATTACCAGATCGCGACGCCGGGCATCGGCAAGCGCGCGCGCGCGTGCGCGGTCGCGCGTGAACCGCGGTTTTCCGACCACGCGCCTTACGTCGTGGACTACGCCGAATGACGACGGCGGTTTCGGGGTGGTTCCAGCGGCACCTCTCGAGCTATTCGCACCCCGCGGTGCGGCGCATCCTGTTCCTCGGGTTTGCGTCGGGCCTGCCGTTTCCGCTGGTGCTGATGACCTTGTCGGCGCGCCTGCAACAGGCCGGCATCGAACGCACGACCATCGGGACGTTCAGCCTGGTGGGGCTTGCGTATTCGCTGAAGTTTTTCTGGTCGCCCGTGGTCGATCGCTTGCGCCTGCCGGGCCTCGATCGCCTCGGCCAGCGGCGCAGCTGGATGCTGCTGGCGCAATGTGGCGTCCTCGCGGGCCTGGTGTTGATGGCTCTGCACGATCCAGCCCGCGGTCCGCTGGGGTTCGCGTTGCTCGCAACCTTCACGGCCTTCTGTGGCGCGACGCAGGACATCGTCATCGACGCATACCGCATCGAATCCACAGACGCGAGCCTGCAAGGCTCGACCGCAGCGAGCTATCAGGTCGGCTACATGATCGCGCTGATCTGCGGAGGCGCCGGCGCGATGGTCGCGGCGAGCGGCTGGGGCTGGACGATCGCGTACCTGATCATGGCCGGCTGCATGCTGCTGGCGCCGGCGACGTGTCTCCTGATTCCCGAGCCGATTGCCCTGCGCGACCGGCGCGTCAAGGTCGATCCTGCGCTCATCGCCACCACGATCGCGCGGATGCGCGCCCGCTCGCTGGTGCTCGCGCTCGCCATCACCGCTGCGGTCGGTGCGGCCCTGCATTTCGCGTTGCCCGCGAAGACGTCGGCCACCGTGATCGACGTCAGCATCGGCGTGATCCTCGCGTTCGAGATGGCGTTGCTGTTGTTGCTGAAGGCCGCGCCCTTGCGGCCGCTGCTGGAAAAGTTGACCGGTTCGGTGGTGCTGCCGCTGACCGATTTCACAGGACGCATGGGCATCCGGCTGGCGATTCCGATGCTGCTGCTGATCGTGACCTATCGCCTCAACTACATGACGATGGGCGTGGCCGCCAACACGTTCTATCTCGACATGCACTACACGCTCGACCAGATCGCGCTGGTCAGCAAGGTGTACGGCGTGATCCTGACCCTGGCCGGCGCGCTGCTGGCCGGCTGGCTGGTCAAGCGCATGGGCGCATTGCGGGCAATGCTGCTGGGGCTGGTATTGCTCACCGCGGCGAATCTCTTTTACGGCCAGCTCGCAAGCATGGCCGGAAGGCCTCCGCCGCTGGCGTGGCTGGCCGGCGGCATCAGCCTCGACAATCTCGCCAACGGCATCGCGGGCACGGCGTTCATCGCCTGGATGTCTTCGCTGACCAGCAAGGATTTCACCGCGACCCAGTACGCGCTGTTCGGGACGCTGTGGAGCCTGCCGGCCAAGAGCATCGCGAGCCAGTGGGGCCGCATCGTGGATGCGATCGGCTATTCCGCTTTTTACGTGTACACCGCGGCGATCGGCCTGCCTTCGTTGCTGCTGATCCTGTGGCTGCTGCGCGACCCTGCCGCACGCAACGCTTCAACTCAGCGCGGAGCGGCGTAAATCGCACCCAGCACGCGCGGCCCGCGCGCGCCGGTGACCGAGGGCAGGTTGCCGGGAACATTTTCCAGGCGTGCTCGCGCCAACCATGCGAAACCGATGGCTTCGACAAAATCCGGATCGAGGCCCAGCGCTGCGGTGCTGTCGAATTTCACGCCGTGCATTTCGGAGCGCAATGCATCCATCAACGCGGCGTTGTGCACGCCACCGCCGCAGGCATACGCCTCGCGGATCGCCGGCGCGTTGTCGCGCAGCGCTCCGGCAATGCTGCGCGCGGAGAGTCGCAACAGCGTCGCCTGCACGTCCTCGGACGCGAGACCCTGCGGCAACCGTGCGTCCAGCCAGTCGATATTGAAGACTTCGCGACCGGTACTTTTCGGTGGCGGCGCGGTGAAGTAGGGATCGTCCAGCAGGCGCGCAAGAAGCGCTTCGTCGACGCGCCCGCGGCGTGCCCACGCACCATCGTCGTCGCGTGGCATGCCGCGTACGCGCAATGACCATGCATCCATCAGGCAATTGGCGGGGCCGGTGTCGAAGCCCAGCACGGGCCGGCCAGGAACCAGCAACGTCAGATTGGCGATCCCGCCGAGGTTGAGAATGGCGCGTGGGGCGGTTGCGTGCGCAAGCACCGCGGCGTGCAGTGCGGGCAGCAGCGGCGCACCCTGCCCGCCGGCCGCAACGTCGGCGCGGCGGAAATCGGCCACGGTGGCGATGCCTGTGCGTTCGGCGACGACGTTCGGATCGCCCAGTTGCAACGTGAAGGGCCGCGGTCCCGAGGGACGGTGGCACACCGTCTGGCCGTGCGAACCGAGCGCAGCGATCGCGCGTGGCGCCACCTCCGCTTCGCGCAGCAATGCGAGCGCGGCCTCGGCGAAACACTCGCCGATTTCGACGTCGAGATGGCCAAGGTCGTCCAGTGCGATCGCGGCGTCGTTGCGGGCCAGCGCGACGATGCGTTGCCGCAGCTCGCCCGGATAGGCGAACGTGCGGGCCGCGATGACTTCCAGCCGCGGCGCAAAGCGCACCAGCGCGGCGTCGATGCCGTCGGCGCTGGTGCCGGAAATCAACCCGAGATAGAGCGGCGCGGCGTCGGCCACGCGGTCAGTCGGTGGCGACGGTGGTGGCGCGACTGTTGTCCGCCCGCGCCAGGCGCTGGGTGGCGTTGTCGATCATCTGGATGCGCGCCACCATCGGTGCGGATTGTTCCTTGAACGCCACCATCAGCTTGCCGGTCAGCGGCTGTGGTTGCGGCATCGTCACCGTCAGCGGATTCTCGGGCTTGCCGTCCACCCGCACTTCGTAGTGCAGGTGCGGACCGGTGGCGAAACCGGTCTGGCCCACGTAGCCGATCACCTCGCCCTGCGTGACGTGCGAACCCACGTGCAGGCCCGGCGCGAAGCGCGACATGTGCCCGTAGGCCGTGGTGTAGGTCGGCGTGTTCTTGATCGCGATGAAGTTGCCGTAACCGTGCTTGGTGCCGCGGAACACGATCGTGCCATCGCCTGCGGCGTGCACCGGCGTGCCGGTCGGCGCGGCGTAATCGACACCCTTGTGCAGGCGCGTGTAGCCCAGCACCGGATCCTTGCGCATGCCGAAGCTGGACGACAGCCGCGTGAACGAAACCGGCGTGCGCAGCAAGCCCTTGCGCAACGGACGTCCATCCTGGCTGTAGTAGGCCACCTCGCCATCACCCTGCTTGAAACGGTAGGCGGTGTACTTGTGCCCGTTGTTGACGAACTCCGCGGCGAGGATGTTGCCCGCGCCCGAATACTTGCCATCGCGATAGATGTCGTCGTACACGACGGTGAAGTGATCGCCCTTCTTCAAGTCCTTGATGAAGTCGATGTCGTACTTGAAGACGTCGGCCAGCTTCAACACCATGGTTTCCGACAGCCCGGCCTTCTCGCCCGCCGCGAACAGCGAACCCTCGACTTCGCCGTGCGCA
>DASZTT010000052.1:0-12091 GCA_035547895.1 Rhodanobacteraceae bacterium | reverse complement strand
AACGGAATCGCCCGCACCCAGTTACAACTTCGCGGTGAGTCCGCGCGTCGCCAGCCTGCACCCGCTGTGGGAAGCGCGGCTGGACGAAAGCGAACGCAGCACGCTGGACGAGGGCCCGGTGCTCGACCACGAGCACGAGATGCCGGGCACCACCGGCCTCGACGCAGAGCCCGACGTAATCCTGAAGATGCCCAGCCTGTCGCTGGCGCCACTGGCGATGGCGCTGCTGATCGCAGGCACGTTCGTCGGACTGCTGATGGCGATGTGGTGGGTGGCGGCGGGATGCATGCTCACGATGATCCCGGCGATGCTGTGGTGGATGTGGCCGCGCCATGAAACGGGTTGGGCGGTGCGTGCATGAACACGGTCGCGCGCGAAGCACGCACCTTGCCGCGGCCTTTGCCCATCGGCCAGGCCGGCCGGCACACGCCCGGCTGGTGGGGCATGGTGTGCCTGGTCGGCACCGAGGCCGCGATCTTCGCGTACCTGATCTTCAGCTACTTCTACCTGCAGTCGCAGACGCCGCAACCGTGGCCGCCGACCGGGCTGCCGCCGCTGCGCTATTCCGCGCCGAGCACCGCGATCCTGCTGATCAGCATTGCCACCGTGTGGTGGGCCGATGCACGGATGCGGCTGGATCGCATCGTGATGACGTACGCGGGGCTGGCCGCCACGGCGCTCATGGGCATCGCCTACGTGGTGCTGCAGTGCCTCGACTGGCATGCGGAACCGTTCCTCGCCAACAGCGGCGCGCATGCTTCGCTGTACTACGCGATCACCGCATTCCATGTGCTGCACGCCGCGTTCGGCGTGCTGATGCTGGCGGCGGTGATCCTGTGGGCGGCGCTGGGCCACATCACCGCCGAACGCCACAACGCCGTCACGATCGTCGCGTTGTACTGGTACTTCGTGGTGGCGACGTGGATCGCGGTGTTCATCACCCTGTACCTGCTGCCGTGGATCACTCCACATTGAATGCACCATGCCGACCGTCACCTCCAGCAATCCGCCTGCCTACACCCGCCTGCGCGTCGGAGCGGGACTCGTGTTCGCGGTGTTCGGCGCACCGGCGGCGTGGCTGGTGCAATTGGTCGTCGGTTACGCGCTGGCTGCGCATGCATGCTTTCCGCTGAGCGTGCCGCTGATGGCGCCGGTGTGGGGCGGGTTGTGGTGGGTGCTGGTCGGCGTCGATTTCGCCGCGGTGCTGGTCGCGGGTGCGGCGCTGCTGTCGGCGGTGCGCTGGTGGCGCGCGTGGCGCGGCGCGGATCCGCACGACCTCGCCGCACAGCGCAATCGCTTCATCGCGAACTGGTCGCTGCTGGTGAGTGCGCTGTTTTCGATCGCGGTGGTATTCACCATCGTGATGTTGTTCATCGAACCGGTTTGCAATTACTGAGGAACGTCGAGGCGGACGGATCGGGTTCGCCGGGAGCATGGATGCGATGCCACACATCATGAGCCAATGGAGCTGGGCGCCCTGGCTGGTGGCGTGCATCGCGGCCGCGGGCGGGTGGTACGTGGCCGGCATGCTGCGGATGGGCAGGACACAGCGCGCGGCGGTGCTCGGCCGCTGGCGTGCGGCGTCGTACCTCGTGGGGCTGGCGTTGCTGTTCGTGGTGCTGATGTCGCCGCTGGACAGCGTGTCCGACGACCTGTTTTCCGCGCACATGCTGCAGCACATGTTCCTGCTGCTGGTGGTTCCGCCGCTGCTGGTGTACGGCAGGCCGGTGATCACCTGCCTGTGGGCGTTCCACGTCAAGGGTCGTCGTGCGATTGTGCAAGGATGGAAGCGCGGCGGCTGCGATGCCGAGTTCCGCTTCCTCATGCATCCGCTGTGCGTCTGGGTACTGCTGAGTGCCGCGTTGTGCTTCTGGCACCTGCCCGGGCCGTACGACGCCGCGCTGCACCACGAGTGGCTGCACGACCTGGAACACCTGAGCTTCCTCGCCTTCTCGCTGCAATTCTGGACGATCGTGATCGAACCCTACGGGCAGCGGCGCGCGCTGGATTTCGGCGCCACCATCGTGTTCGTGGTCTCCGCCGGCGTGGTGATGAGCATGATCGGCGCGGTACTGACGTTCGCGCCGGCGCCGCTGTACGGCGCATACCTTCACACCACGCAGGCGTACGGCCTCACGCCGGTGCAGGACCAGCAGCTGGCCGGCATCATCATGTGGATTCCTTCCAACCTGGTGCACGCCGCCGCGCTGGGTACGGTGTTCTTCGCGTGGTTCCGCGCCGATGAGCGCCGCGCGGCGCCGGCATTCAAAAGGATTCCCCATGCGCTGCCGGTGCTGCTGGCGGTGTTGCCGTTGCTGGCCTCGACGCTTTCGGGTTGCGCACGCGGCGACGCACAAACCGCCGCGCGACACGCGGCCGTGCAACGCGGCGCCGCATTGATCGAGCATTACGGCTGCGGTTCATGCCACACCATTCCCGGCATCAACGGCGCCGACGGCCTGGTCGGACCGCCGCTGACGCACTGGAGCCGGCGCGGCTACATCGCGGGCGTGCTGCCGAACGACCAGGACGACCTGCAATTCTGGATCCGGCATCCGCAGCAGGTGGTGCCCGGCGTGGACATGCCGGAGATGGGCATCGACCAGCGCGAGGCGCGGGACATCTCCGCGTATCTCGAAACCATCAAGTAATGCCGCCGCATGCAACCGGCGACGCGAACCAGGGAAGGATTTCAAAATGCGAGCAGTCACGTTTCATGGCAAGGAAGATTTTCGCGTCGACAACGTGCCGGATCCGAAGATCGAACAATCCACCGACGCCATCGTGCGCATCACCTCCACCGCGATCTGCGGCTCGGACCTGCACCTCTACGGCGTGCTCACGATGTTCATGGAGGAAGGCGACATCGTCGGCCACGAACCCATGGGCATCGTCGAGGAGGTCGGCAGCGGGGTTACCCGGATCAAGCCGGGCGATCGCGTGGTGGTGCCCTTCAACATTTCCTGCGGGCACTGCTGGATGTGCAACCACGGCCTGATGGCGCAGTGTGAAACCACGCAGGTGAAGGAGTACGGCAACGGCGCGGCGTTGTTCGGCTACACCAAATTGTACGGGCAGGTGCCCGGCGGGCAGGCCGAATACCTGCGCGTGCCGCAGGCGCAGTTCGGCCCGATCAAGGTGCCGGAAGGCCCCAACGATGAACGTTTCCTGTTTCTCTCCGACGTGCTGCCGACCTCGTGGCAGGCGGTGGAATACGCGAACGTGCCCGAAGACGGTACGCTCGCGGTGTTCGGGTTGGGTCCGATCGGACAGATGTGTTGCCGCATCGCGCTGGCGCGCGGCGCAAGCCGCGTGTTCGGCATCGATCTCGTTCCGGAACGCCTGCAGATGGCGGCGCGCCACGGCGTCGAAACCGTGGATACCAGCCAGGTCGACGATGTCGCCGCGTACATCCGCGAGCAGACGCATGGCCGTGGTCCTGACAGCGTGATCGATGCAGTCGGGATGGAAGCACACGGTGCGCCGGTGCAGGAGTTCATGCAGAAATCCGCCGGCCTGATGCCCGATGCGCTCTCGCAAAAGATGATCCCCAAGGTCGGCGTGGACCGGCTGGCCGCGCTGATGGCGGCGATCGACACGGTGCGGCGCGGTGGCACGGTATCGATCATCGGCGTGTACGGCGGCCAGTCCGATCCGATGCCGATGCTGCGGATGTTCGACAAGGGCGTGAAACTCGCGATGGGCCAGGCGCATGTCAAGCGCTGGGTGTCGGACATCATGCCGTACCTGCTGGACGACGCCGACCCGCTCGGGGCCGAGGACTTGTGCACGCACCAGTTGCCGCTGGACGACGCGCCGCACGGCTACGAAATCTTCCAGAAGAAACAGGACGGCGCGATCAAGATCGTGCTGAAACCCGGCGTCGCGTCCGCACGCGCCAGGAGCGCATCATGAAACTGAAACCACTGCACGAACAGGTCATCGTCATCACCGGCGCATCCAGCGGCATCGGCCTTGCCACGGCGAAACTCGCCGCGAAGGCCGGCGCAAAACTGGTGCTGGCGTCGCGCAACGACGAGGCGCTCGCCAGGCTCGAGAAGGAAATCAACGACGCGGGCGGCCAGGCGATCCACGTGGTCGCCGATGTCGCCCGGCGCGAGGAGGTCGAACGGATCGCACAGGCCGCGCTGGCGCGTTTCGGCGGCTTCGACACCTGGGTCAACGACGCCGGCGTGGACATCCTCGGCAAGCTCGAGGAAGTGAGCGAGGAAGACCACCGCCGCCTGATGGACACCAACTTCTGGGGCGTGGTGAACGGCTCGCTGGTGGCGCTCAAGCACCTCAAGGCCAACGGCGGCGTACTGGTCAACGTCGGCAGCGTCGAATCGGACGTGGCGATTCCGCTGCAGGGCATGTACTCGGCCAGCAAGCACGCGGTGAAGGGCTTCACCGACGCGTTGCGGATCGAACTCGAGGACGAGAAGGCGCCGGTGTCGGTGACGCTGATCAAGCCCTGGGCGATCGGCACGCCGCTGCGGGAACACATCAAGAACTACTTCGATCGCGAAGCGACCCTGCCGCCTCCGGTGTACCAGCCCGAGGAAGTCGCGCATGCGATCCTGCATGCGGCGGCGCATCGCCGCCGCGACCTGTACATCGGCAGCGCAAGCCGCCTGAGCAGCGCGATGAACGGACCCGCGCCGCGGATCAGCGACTGGTTCAGCAGGAAGATCATGTACCGCACGCAGCTTCGCAACGAGCCGAAATGGTCGAACGAGGACAACCTGCACGCGGCCGGCAGGGATGGCAACGTACGCGGCGAGTGGAAGGACCGCACGTTGCGGCCCAGCTTCTACACGCGCATGGTCATCCATCCGATGGCGGCGACCATGATCGCGGCGGGCGTCGCGGCCATCGCGCTGTCGGCATTGCAGCACCGGCGCGCGCCGTGAAGCCGGCATTTTGCGTTCACGCGGAGACAACGCCGGCGCTGCTAGCTTGCCGGCTCACCACACGGAGAAATGTCGAATGGACGCGACGAAGCTGTTGAAGCAAGACCACGAAAAGGTTCGCAAGGCGCTCGCCGATCTGGCCAGGACCACCGAGCAGGACGCCGACAAACGCGAAGAGTTGCTGGGGGAGATCGCGCTCGACCTCGAGGTGCACACCCAGATCGAGGAAGAGATCTTCTATCCGGCCTACAAGAAGGCCTGCGGCGACGAAGAGAACGACAAGCTCTACTTCGAGGCCCTGGAAGAACACCGCGCCGTGGGCGACCTTGTGCTGCCGGACCTTCAGAACACGCCCACCCGTTCGGAGAAGTTCGGCGGCCGAGCCAAGGTCCTCAAGGATCTGGTGGACCACCACGCGGACGAGGAAGAGGAAACCATGTTCAAGCGGGCCCGCAAGGTCTTTTCCAGCGAGCAGCTCGAGGAACTCGGTGCGCGGCTCGCCGAACGGAAGGAAGAGTTGGTGCGCGAGCACGCGACCGCCGAGTGATGGTTCGCTGAACCGCCCCGTCACCGACGGACAGGGAAAAATTTTCCACGGCAAGCGGCCACTGCGGGCGCTTGCCGTGGTTTCGCGCGTGCCTATACTTGCACCTCGCAATGCGATGCTGCGGGTGAGGTGGCACATGAGCACGGAGCGTGGGCGGCGGGGCGCTTCCGGCCTTCGCGGGGAGGAGCAATGCCGCGGCTCCAGTCGCTTCCTGCAGGAACTCGCTGACGCAATCCGGCCGATGGCGGAGCCGGGTGACATCTACGCGGAAGCGGCGCGGCGATTGGGCGAACACCTGCATGCAAGCCGCGCGTTCTGCGCCGAAATCGACGGCAGCGGCGAGGTGTTTTTCGAATTCGAGTACCGCGGCGAGGGCGTGAAGCCCATCGCCGGATACTACCGCCTCGCCGACTTCGGCGATGCCGCAGTCGGGACGCTGCGCGCCGGACACGTCCTCGCCATTGCCGATGTCGAAGCTTCGGATGTGTTCACCGACGCCGGGAAGCAGCACTGTCGCGCGCACGGCATCCGCTCGCTGCTGAAGGTGCCGCTGGCGCAGGAGGGAAAGCTGCTCGCGTTCCTGGCGCTGCATCGACCGGAGCCCAGCGAGTGGACCGGCGAGGAGATCGCGCTGGCGGTCGAGGCCGCCGATCGGACCTGGAACGCGGTCGGGCGCTGCAAGGCCGAGCGCGCACTGCGCCTGAGCGAAGAAAGGTATCGCACCCTGTTCGACACGATCGACGAAGGTTTCTGCATCGCGGAAGTGCTTTACGGCACAGACGGCGCCGTTACCGAAGTGCGCTATCGCGAAGTGAATCCCGCATTCGCGCGGCATACCGGCCTTCACGACGTCGTCGGCAAGTCATCGCGTGAGCTGTTCCCGAATCTCGAACCGCATTGGCTGCAGGCCGTGACGCGGGTCATGCGAACGGGGCGGCCGGAACGCCTGGAAAACCACCTGGCCGACCTCGGCCGCTGGCTCGACGTTCAATACGCACGCGTGGGCGGCCAGGGTAGCCGGCTGCTTGCGGTGGTGTTCGCCGACGTGACCGAACGCAAGCGGATCGAGATCACTTCCAGTCGCCTCGCCGCGATCGTCGAGGATTCCGACGACGCGATCATCCGCAAGAGCCTGGACGGCATCATCGAAACCTGGAATGCGGGTGCGCAGCGCATCTTCGGCTACGCCGCGGACGAGGTGATCGGCAAACCCGTCACCGTCCTGATACCGCCCGATCGTGCAAACGAGGAGGCCGCCATCCTCGCCCGGCTGCGCCGTGGCGAGACCGTGGACCATTACGAAACCGTGCGGCGGCGCAAGGATGGTTCGTTGATCGATGTGGCGCTCAGCATCTCGCCGATCCGCGACAGCGATGGCAATATCGTCGCGGCATCCAAGATCGCCCGCGACATCAGCCAGCGCAAAAGTGCGGAGCGAGTGCTGCGCGAGAGCGAGCGACGGCATGAATTCCTGTTGATGCTGTTCGATGCGATGCGGGAGCAGCCCGATGCCGACGCGATTGCCGCGGTGTGCGTGCGCATGCTGGCCCGGCACATGGGCGTGCAGCGCTGCTACGTCATGCAGCTGCCGGCTCGCGACGGTGCGGCGCGAATGATCGCGGAATATCGGGGCGAAGGCCTGGCGCCGACCCACGGAACGAGCGGAGAAGGATCGCGCGCACCTTTTCCGGCGTGCATGCAGCGGCTGGATGGCGGACCACTGGTGATCGACGACGTCGGCACCGGCACGGAATTGTCGGACGCAGAGAAGAGCGTGCTGCTCGCGCTGCGCGGCCACGCCGCGTTCATCGCCGCGCCCTTGCGTGCTGGCGAGCAGGATTGTGCGTGGGCATTGGTCGCCGCCAGCGATGGGCCTCGCGCGTGGACACGAGAAGATGTCCGCCTGGTCGAAGACGTCGCGCACCGGGCATGGACGGCCATCGACCGCGCGCGCAAGGACGCGGCGCTGCGCGAACGCGAAGCCGAATTGCGGCGCGTCAGCCGGGCCAAGGACGAATTCATCGCAATGCTGGGCCATGAGTTGCGCAATCCGCTCGCGCCCATCGCCACCACCTTGCAGCTGATGAAGCTGCGCGCGCCGGACGTGCTGGCGCGCGAGCGCAGCGTCATCGAGGCGCAGGTGCAGCATCTCACCGGACTGGTCAACGATCTGCTGGACGTCGCGCGCATTGCCACCGGCAAGGTGGAACTCGATTCGGAGCGCGTGGATGTTGGTGACATCGTCGCCGCCGCCGTCGAAACGACGCAGCCCGCAATGGAATCCGGCCGGCAGACCCTGCACGTGCGGATCGAGGAGGGGCTGGCTGTCTCGGGGGATCGGCGCAGGCTGGTGCAGGTGCTGGTGAACCTGCTCGGCAACGCAGCCAAGTATTCGCCGCCCGACCGCAACGTCTGGCTTTCCGCGGGCGCGGAAGATGGGCAGGTGGTATTCCGCGTGCGCGACGAGGGGCAGGGCATCGCGCCCGACCTGCTGCCGCGGATTTTCGAATCCTTCATCCAGGACGAGCGCGCCATCGACCGTTCGCGCGGCGGCCTGGGACTCGGGCTCGCGATCGTCCGCAGCCTCGTGCTGTTGCACGGCGGCAGCGTCACCGCCGCAAGCGATGGCGCCTTCAAGGGCAGCGAATTCACCGTGCGATTGCCATTGCTGGATCGTCCGCATCCGGTTGCCCCGGTCGAACAGGATGCATTGCCGGCCAAGGCGGCTGCCACACCGGAACGCGTTCGGGTACTGGTCGTGGACGACTACGCACCGGCCGCGGAAAACCTGGCGCTGCTGCTGCAGGAAATGGGTTACCGCACCGCGGTGGCCAACGATGGTGCGGCGGCGCTGCAGACCATGCAGACGTTCAACCCGCAGGCCGCGCTCGTCGACATCGGCCTGCCGGTGATCGACGGTTACGAAGTGGCGCAAACCGTGCGGCGAACGGCCGGGTTCGAACACCTGCCGCTGGTGGCCATCACCGGTTACGGACAGGCCAGCGATCGCGCGCGTGCGCTGGCTGCCGGATTCAACGAACACATGGTCAAGCCGCTCGATGCCATGCGCATCAGCGAATTGATCGAGCGGCTGGTGGCGGAAAACCCGGTCACGGCGCTTTCGGGTTCCTGACGATCTGTTCGATCGCGACGCGCAGGTAGCGGCGCGCGAACACCGGCGGGTGTTCCGCGAAAACCGTTTTTGCGTTCGCGGCGTCCTCGTCGTCGGGCGCGTACACGAACAGGAACGCACCGCCGTCGTCGGCGTGCATCTTGTCTTCGGTGACCCAGGCTTCCTCGGTGCCGACGTGTTTCACGACCGCATCTTCGATCTTGTCGAGAAGATTCCGGTCGGCGCGTGTTTCCAGTTGCTTCGCCACGAATTCGCCGGTTGCCGCGCGCACGTCGTCATCGTCGACACCGGATTGACGGAACGCCGACTCGGCGGCCTGCGCTTCCTCCAGGCTGTCGTAGCCCGCGATGATGTAATGCAACGGATAAAAGACGCCCATCGACGTCTCGTGGGTCTTGAAGAAATCCCATTGCTGTTCCATGCGACCTCCTCCATTTCGACGCGTGATCCAGTGTGGTCACGTGCGGCGCAACCGCCACTGAATCGTCACGGCAGCAGCCCGTTCACCACGGCGACGGCACGGCGGCGCGCGTGAAATAGTCGGTCAGCATCAGGCCGATCATGATCGCAAGCCAGCCGAAGCCCGTGGCCGCGGCCAGCCGCAGCAGGCCCGTCGCGCGGTGCAGGTGCATGCAGAACACCATCAGCACGAAGGCCATGCCGAAGCAGATCGTCAGCTTCACCGGCAGGCGCAGGTGTTGTGTGAGCGGCGCATAGGCGAGCCCGATGTTGATCGCGAGCAGGACCAGCAATCCGAGCAGGGCCAAGGCAGGCGTGCGCGCGGTTTGTTTCAGGATTTCGAGGTTCATGGTTGATCCTTGAACTTTCTGGATCCCTCTCCCTCCGGGAGAGGCGGCCTACGGCAGAGCGCGTAGCGTTCCCCGAAAGGGCGGGTGAGGGTGCGACCTTCGTCGTGGCTTGCATGCAGAGTCGGACCCTCATCTGGCGCTGCGCGCCACCTTCTCCCGAGGGGAGAAGGGAGCAGCAGCTCTATCTCCCAATCAGATACATCAGCGGAAACAGGAAAATCCAGACGATGTCCACGAGGTGCCAGTAGAGCCCGGCCAGCACCAATGGCGTGGTGTACTCGCTGCGGATTTTACGCCGCCATACCAGCACGCCCATCGTCGCGAGCACGCACACGCCGACGAGCACGTGCAGGCTGTGGTACAGAGTCATGGCGTAGTAGAGGAAAAAGAACAGTTCGATCCCGCGCGCGTGCGGTCCGTGCTGCGAGAAATCGACGCCGACCATCAGGTGTTCGTCATGTTCGTGCGAATACTCGACGCCGTGCAGTACCAGGAACGCGACGCCCAGCATGGCGGTGATCGCCAGCAACACGGCGACGGCGCGGCGTTCGTCGAACTTGATCAGGTTCACCGCGAAGGTCACGGTTGCGCTGCTCAGCAGGAGAATGCCGGCCTCGATGGCGCCGAACAGGATTTCCGTGTGCTGGCTGCCCAGCAGGAAGCCCTGCGGATCGCGCACGCGGCACACCGCATAGCCCGCGAACAGTACGCCGAAGAACAGCACTTCGGTCGCGAGGAACACCCACATCCCGAACTGCGCGGTCGCGTGCTGCTGGCCGGCATCGTCGAATTGCTCGGCGATGAGGCCGCGCGCGCGAAGATCGGCGGTGCTGCTGTTCATGCCGTCGCCCCCGGCGCGGGCCGGCCGTCCGGCGAAGGTTCGTCATAGGCATAGGCGGCTTGCACCACCGGGCGCTCCAGGAAATTGCCCTTGGGCGGCGGCGAGGTGGTTTGCCATTCCAGCCCGCGTGCGCCCCACGGATTGTTGCCCGCACGTGCGCCGCGAAACAGCGACCAGCCGAGGTAGACCACCGGAATCAAATAGGCGAGCGCCAGGATCGACGCGCCAGCCGACGACAGCACGTTGAGCAACTGGAACTGCGGCGGATACGCGTGGTAGCGGCGCGGCATGCCGAGATAGCCGAGCACGTATTGCGGGAAGAACGTGAAGTTGAAACCGAAGAACATCAGGATCGCCGCGAAGCGCGCCCACGCTTCCGAATACATCCGGCCCGTAATCTTCGGCCACCAGTAATGGATGCCGCCGAGGTACGCCATCACCGTGCCGCCCACCATCACGTAGTGGAAGTGCGCGATCACGAAGTAGGTCGCGTGCAGCGGGATGTCCAGCGCGGGCGCGGCCAGCATCAACCCGCTCATGCCGCCGATCATGAACAGCCCGACGAAACCGAGCGCGTACAGCATCGGCGCTTCGAAGGTGATGCGCCCGCGCCGCAGCGTGGCGGTCCAGTTGAAGACCTTGATGGCCGACGGCACCGCGATCGCGAACGAGAGGATCGAGAACACCAGCGTCGCGGTCGGCGACATCCCGGCCACGAACATGTGGTGGCCCCACACGAGGAACCCGATCACCGAAATGCCGACCAGCGCGTACACCATGAACTGGTAGCCAAAAATCTTGCGCCGCGCGAAGCACGGGATGATTTCGCTGGCCACGCCCATCGCGGGCAGGATCATGATGTACACGGCGGGGTGCGAGTAGAACCAGAACATGTGCTGGAACAGCAGCGGGTCGCCGCCCAGCGCCGGATCGAAGATGCCGACGTGGGCGATCCGCTCGAGCCCGATCAGCGACAGCGTCATCGCCAGCACCGGCGTTGCCAGCACCATCACCAGGCTGACGGCGTACATCGCCCACACGAACAGCGGCAGCTTGAACCAGGTCATGCCCGGCATCCGCAGCTTGTGCGTGGTGACGATGAAGTTGAGTCCGGTCAGGATCGTCGAGAAGCCCGTGACGAACACGCCTACCGCGACCAGGATCACGTTGGTGTTGGAAAACATCGTCGAGAACGGCGTGTAGAACGTCCAGCCGGTGTCGACGCCTCCCAGCAGCAGGCAGGCGATCGTGAAGCAGCCGCCGATCACGAACAGGTACCAGCTCATCAGGTTGAGGCGTGGAAAGGCGACGTCGCGCGCGCCGAGCATGATCGGCATCAGGAAATTGCCCAGCGTCGCGGGAATCGAGGGGATCAGGAAGAACCACACCATCACCACGCCATGGAAGGTGAAGGTCTTGTTGTAGGTTTCGGCGGAGAGCAGCGCGCCGTTCGGCTCAACGAGATTGATCCGCATCATCGCCGCGGCGACGCCGCCCATGATGAAGAAGATCGTGATCGTGACCGCGTACAGGATCGCGATGCGCTTGTGGTCGGTGGTGACCAGCCAGCTCCCGAGCCCCGACTTGTACGCGTAAAAGCTGCGCGGCGGTTCCAGTTCCGGAAGATCCGGCGTGATGACGGTGGCGTTCATGGCTGGGTGTCCTCGTGCGCGGGTTGCGCGCCCGGCCTGGTGGACTTGAGGTAGGTGATGATCGCGAGCACCTGGCTTTCGGTGAGTTCTCCCGAAAACGACGGCATGATCGGCGCGTAGCCCGCGACGATCTGCTTGTCCGGCAGCATGATCGAGTCGTGGATGTAGCGGTCGTCCGCCGCCACGGTGCTGCCGT
>DASZTT010000051.1:0-4360 GCA_035547895.1 Rhodanobacteraceae bacterium | reverse complement strand
GCCTCGGCGGCCTTGCGGGGCCACCCGCGCAGTCGCTGATCACGCATCAGGTCGATCCCGCCGAACAAGGCCGCCTGCAGGGCGCACTCACCAGCCTGCAAAGCCTCGCCGGCATCTTCGGGCCTGCGCTGTTCGCCAACCTGTTCGCGTTGTTCATCAGCAAGCACGCACCGCTTTCCGGACACTTGCCGGGCGTCGCCTACGTGCTGGCCGCGGCGCTGGTGCTGATGGCGTTGGTCCTGACCGTGCGCGCTACCCGCGGCATGACCGCGGATGCGCCCGCCGTCAAAACGACATGAGCTTGGCTTTCGTTCGCCACGGCCCCATGTGACCCTGCACGCACTCGATCGGAGGACGCCGCGATGATGACCTTCCTGTTGTGGTTGCTGCTTTTGATCTTCTGCTGGCCGCTCGCGTTGCTGGCGCTGATCCTGTGGCCGATCGTGTGGCTGATCGCGCTGCCGTTCCGGCTGCTCGGTTTCGCGGTCGACGGCGTGTTCGAATTCCTGCGCGCACTTTTCATGCTTCCCGCACGCGTGCTGGGCGGTCGCCCGGCGCGTTGAGCTTTTCTTCCTGTCATTCAAAGGACTCACCATGACGATTTCCATGTACCAAGCCTCCATTCCCGTGTTCGTGCGCGCACTGACCAACCTCGCGAACGTGTTGAAGAAGGGCGAAGCGCACGCGAAGGAACGGGGCGTCGATCCCGACAACCTGCTGCAGCAGCGTCTGATCTTCGACATGCTGCCGCTGATCAAGCAGATCCAGATCGCCTGCGACACCGCCGCGCGGGGTGCGGCGCGCCTGGCCGGCGTGGAACCGAAATCGTTCGAGGACAAGGAGAAGACGCTGGCCGAGGCCTACCAGCGCATCGATGCCGCGATCGCCTACGCGAAGTCCTTCGCGCCCGAACAGATCGACGGCAGCGAAGCGCGCAAGGTGATGATGAAGACGCGCAACGGCGAGGTGGAGTTCACCGGCCTCGCCTACCTTACCGAATACTCGCTGCCCAACATCTTCTTCCACTGCGCCACCGCCTACGACATCCTGCGCGTGGCGGGCACCCAGATCGGCAAGAAGGATTTCCTGGGCAACGCGTGAGCACTTCGTCGAAGCAGTAGCCCGACGCGAACGCTTTCTCGCGAAAGAATCGCGCGGGTTTTCCCTCAGATGACCGATGCCCCGCCTGCAAGAGCGGGGCGTTTTTTCGTGGCGCGGGCACGCAGGCACCCTCCGACGTGGGACAATGGTTCCGCGGGTGCGGCCATGGGCGACGTGCTGGCGATCGCCGTCGGTGCGGCGGCCTCGGCGGCCTCGGCGACCTTCGCATTCCTGATGCATGGGCGCCTGATCGGCGTTGGTCCGTTCATCTGACGGAACCATTGGCGCCGATGCGCATCAAAGCCTGGTGATTTCCAGTCTCGGGGGCGACGTGACTCGACGCAATTCGGCACAAGGCAAGATCATCGGCGCGATCGTGGTGATCGTGATCGTGGCATTGGCGGCGTGGTGGTATTTCACGCGGTTTCCGGGCGTGGATTTCTCGCGCCGGGGTCCGTCGCCTTCCGCGCCGGCCAAGGCCAGCACGGCACCGCCACCGATCGAACATCCGATTTCCCAGGCGCAGACCGGCCCCGCGCCGGCCACGACCACGCCCCTGCCGGCGCTCGACGACAGCGACAGCGCGGCAGCTTCGGCGCTGGCCTCGATTCCCGGTGCCGACGGACTGGCCGCCCTGCTGCTTTCGCGCGGACTGATTCCGCACATCGTGGCCACCGTGGATGCCCTGCCACGACACACCATCGGCGCCAGCATCCTGCCATTGCGCACGCCCAAGGGGACGTTCGCGGTGGATACCTCCAGCGGGCAACCCATGCTGGACAGCAAGGATTTCGCGCGCTACGACCCGTACATGAAGATTGCGGAAGCCGTGGACCCGCGCACGCTGGTCACGTGGTACGTGCGCTGGTATCCGCTGTTCCAGCAGGCGTATCGCGAGCTCGGCTATCCGCAGGGTTATTTCAACGATCGACTGATCGCCGCGATCGACGACATGCTGGCGGCCCCGAACGCGCGGCCGCCGGTCGCGCTGGCCGCGACCGCGGATGGCCATTACGTGTTCGCCGATCCGACCTGGGAATCGCTGTCGGTGGGCCAGAAATTGATGATCCGCATCGGCCCCGAGCACGAACGCACGTTGAAGGCCAGGCTGCGCAGCATCCGCGCGCTGCTGCTCGGCAGGGCGCCGGAATTCCACACGGCGGCGGAAGCGCAGCCGGCGCCATCGACGTCGGCATCGCACTGACGAAGCGTCGGCAATCAGAAGCGCAACGTGGTCTGTCCCTGCGCCACACCGTTCGGGCCGAAGCGGTGCTCCTCGATGATGCCGCCGCCGTCGCGTGACAGGGCGATCAACGTGGTGGCACGGGTGCCGTAACGCTCGCCGCGCACGAACACCGGCGACAGCCTGCGTTCCAACTCGATGCCGACGCCGGTATCCGGCAGCAGCGCGTCGGGCGCGGGCGTTTCGTCGGTGAGGGCTTCGAACAGCGGCGCGAAGTCTTCCGTGCCCGCCTCGATCCAGGCCTCCAGCACGGCTGTCACGCACCGCACTTTCGGCCACGCCGCGTCCAGGTCGCCATTCGAAAGGCCGTGCACACCATCCGTGATCGTGCGCAGGCGAACGTCGGGATCATTCGACACGAAGCGCGCAGCCTGGGAGTCGAACAACAGCAAGTTGAACGGACGATAGCGCGTGGCGGTCCGTTCCAGCGCTTCGGCGTGGTGCGCCGCCGGATCGTCGCCTTGCAGGAAATCGGTCACCAGCCAGCCACGCGAGGCGCGGTCACGCGCAGCGCGCGGATCGCGCACGTTGGTCACCACGCAGGCGCGGCCGGGTGCACGCGCGCCCATCCAGGTGCCGCCAGCTTCGAGGTCGCGGCCGGCGACGAGACCGGGTGCGTCGGCCCAGCGTTGCAGCGGCGCTGACGGCCGCGCATGCGCCTCGTCGCGATTGCCGATCAGCAGCAGATGCCAGCGCGGGAGGACGTTCCAGGCAAAAGCGATCACGCACATCCCGGCAAGGCTAGCGGATCGGCGTGCCGGAGTCGCCGGTCAATGCGGCGGTGCTGCGCTCGACACCACGGCGGACTCACTGTCCGCGGCGCTCGATCTTCCCGCGGTGTGCTGGAACGTTGAGGACAGCGCGGCACGCGCAATCGCGGCGATAATGCCCGGCGCATGTCTGCCCCTCCGTTGTCCGTGAAGCTCCTTCTCTTGATGCTGCTGTCCGGCGTCGCGTTGGTTTGCGCGGGTGCCCGCGCGGCGCCGCCAGCGCGGGCGTCCAGCACTTCCGGGCGCGAGGCCGTGACCCGCGCCAGACTCGCCGAGGTGCGCGCCGAAATCGCGAAGATCGCGGACGCCCAGCGCGCGACAGCCGCGAAGCGCGACGCGATCACTGCGAAGCTCTCCGCCCAGGCCACGCAACTCAACGAGGCCGCCAATGCGGTGCGCGAGAGTGACGCGGCGATCGCCGCCAAGGCCTCATCGCTGGCCGACCTGGAGCAGCAACGCGCCGCGCTCGAACAGAAGCTCTCCGGCCAGCGCGCCGCGCTCGCCGACCTGCTGCGCGCGGTGTACACACTCAACCGCGGCACTGACCTCGCGATGCTGCTGGGTGACGATGACATCGCGAAAATCGATCGGGCGCTCGCCTCTTCGCGCTACTTCCAGCACGATCGCGTCGCGCGCATCCGTGCGCTGCTGGCTGAAGTCACGCAACTCGACAGTGTGAAGGCCTCGATCGGAACCGAGACCGCGGCGCTGAAGCAACAGCGCGACCAGCGCGCGGCGCAGGCAGCCGAACTGGAGCAGGCGCGCGATGCACAGCAGAAACTGCTGGCCCAGGCCGACCACCAGCTTGCGCAGCAGAAGGACAAGCTGGCGTCGCTGCAACATGACGCCGCTGCCTTGAACCAGTTGCTGAAGCAATTGCAGAACGTGTTCGCCGATATTCCCGCGCAGCTCGGCAAGAACACGCCCTTCGCGGACCTGCACGGCAAACTGCCATGGCCGGTCGCCGGCACGCCGCGCACCGGTTCGGGCGTGCTTGCCCTCGGGCTGGTGATCGCCGCCAAGCCTGGCGCCGAGGTCCGCGCGGTGGCCTACGGCCGCGTGGCTTGGGCGGACTTCATGCGCGGCTACGGCATGCTGGTGATCATCGACCACGGCGGCGGCTGGATGAGCCTGTACGGCGGCAACGAATCGGCGGCCGTCAGCGCCGGCGACTGGGTGCGGCCGGGACAGCCGATCGCGACCGTCGCGCGCAATTCCGAACAAGGCGGCGCCTGGTTCGGCCTGC
>DASZTT010000050.1:0-8363 GCA_035547895.1 Rhodanobacteraceae bacterium | reverse complement strand
TGATCCGGAGCTTGGTCTTGCCAGGCTGGTTGCCAATCCGCCGTGGCTGAGTTCGAATCCGGATCCGCCCAGTGAAGGCTGCGAAGACTGCCTGAATTGCTACGGCATGGACGGCCTGCCACTTTGTGTCGTGCGCCAGTGGCGAACGTGCGGCAACACGAGCCTGCTCAGTGTAACCATCCGTCCGGCGCGCACCAGTGATCCGGGCCAGCTTGGCCTGCATCCGACGTCGGCCGGCACGGCGGGCGCCCTGTCCTCGGAGCAACACAGGATGCTGCAAGCCGACAAACTGGCGACGGTCGGGCAACTTGCAGCCGGCATGGCGCACGAGATCAACAACCCGATCTGCTACGTGCAGTCCAACATGGGCACGTTCCGCGATTATGTCAACAAGCTGTTCGGGTTGCTGGAGTTGAGCGATGACCTGTTGCGCGACACGCGGATGACCGCCGAGGAACGCGTGCGCGCCATGGAGACGCGCAAGCACGCGGTCGACTTTCCCATGATCGTCGAAGACCTGCCGTCCCTGCTGGAAGAATCCCGCGAAGGCGTGGACCGGATCCGCAAGATCGTGCAGAACCTGCGTGATTTCTCGCGCAGCGACTCGACCGAAGCTTTCCAGCTGTTCGATGTGCATCGCGCCCTCACCACGGCCCTCGAGCTCGTGCGGAGCCTGTCCGGCAAACACCTCGGCTTTGTCACCCATTTCGATGCATTGCCCTTGATCGAATGCAATCCGACCGAGCTGGGCCAGGTCTTCATGAACATACTGGTCAACGCCACGCAGGCTGTAGGTGCCGATGGCCGCATCGGGATCACTACCCGCAAGCTCGACGCGAATCGGGTGCAGATCGACATCAGCGACAACGGTTGCGGCATCGACGAACACGTGCTCGGCCACATTTTCGAGCCTTTCTTCACCACCAAGGACGTGGGCAGCGGCACCGGCCTCGGCCTTTCCATCACCTTCGGCATCGTCAAGAAGCACGGTGGCGAGATCGCGGTGCGTTCGGCGGTGGGCAAGGGCTCGCTTTTCCAGATAACGCTTCCCGTGAAGCAGCCGGTTCCCGTCATCGCCATCCCTGCCTGAGGGCATCGCCATGTACAACATCCTGATACTCGATGACCAGCCCGCCATCATCAATGCCATGCGGCGTGCCATCGACCGGATTCCGTCGGACTTGCTGGACGCACGTTGTCGGGTACACGGTTTCGACAACCCGGCGAACGCATTGGAAAGCCTCCGCGACGTGACCTTCGATGCCATCGTCTCGGACTTGCGCATGCCCGGCGTCGACGGCCTGGATTTCCTGCGCCAGGCGAGGGACTTGCAGCCCGACGCCGTCCGCATACTGATCAGCGGCCACGGCGACCTTCCCTCGGCGATTGCCGCGATCAATGACATCGGCGTCTTCCGGTTCCTGGCGAAACCATGGGATGACGCGGAACTGCAAATCACGCTGGCCCTGGCATTGCAGGCTCGTGCGATGCAAAGCGAGAACCAGCGCCTTGCGGACGAGGTGCGCGTCCAGCGGGGCCAGCTGTCGGAACAGGACGCGAGGCTGCGTGAACTCGAAGCGGAATGCCCGGGCATCACGCACGTCGAGCGTGACGAGACGGGCGCCATCATGCTGGACGAGCACGACCTTTGAACGGAGCGCTGCTTACACGCTTGCCGCGTCCTGCGCCATCCGCATCGCCTCACGAAGCGTTTCCCGCAGGTCATCATCGTTCCAGGGCTTGGTCAGGAATCGATAGACGGCGCCGCCGTTGATGGCCTCGGTCACCGCGCCCAGGTCCGCATAACCGCTCAGGATCAGACGGATCGTGTGCGGATGCGTGGCCTTGACCCGGCTCAGGAATTCGGTGCCCTTGCCTTCCGGCATGCGGTGGTCCGACATGACCACGTGCACGTTTTCGGTGCCCAGTATATCGAACGCATCGTGGAACGATGAGGCGGTGAAGATCCGGTAGCCGTCGCGGCGCAACAGGCGCGCCAGGGCGCGCAGGACATTCTGCTCGTCATCCACGAGAAGAATGGCGCCATTCTGGCTGTTGCCGTCTTGCTCGCGGGGATACAGCACCGGTTCGCGCAGCATCGCCAGCATCGCGTCGGCGGCGACCGGGGCGCTCAACAGATATCCCTGCACGAATTCACAGCCATTGCGTTCGAGGAAAGCCAGCTGCACGGCCTTTTCCACGCCTTCCCCGACCACGGAAAACCCGAATTCGTGCGCCAACCCGATGATGGCGCGGCAGATGCGCGCGGCGTTCACGTCATCCGGCACCGCGGCCACGAACGAGCGGTCGATCTTCATGCGGTTGACCGGAAGCCGCTGCAGGTGGCCGAGCGAGGACTGGCCAATCCCGAAATCATCCATGGAAAGTTTGACGCCCATCTTGCGCAGCTCGCGCATGGTCCAGGTGGCTTCCTCGACGTTCGTCATGATGGCGGTTTCCGTGAGCTCCAGGTCCAGGAAGCTCGCCTGCAGGCGCGAAGCATCGAGCGCACGACGAACGTCTTCGAGCAACTGTCGTCCACGCATTTGCGCGCGCGAGACGTTGACGGACAGGGTGAAATCGCCAACGCCGAGATCCAGCCAGCGGCGTGCCTGGGCGCAGGCCTCCTGCAGTACCCAGCGCCCGATCTCCTCGATCATTCCAAGGCTTTCGGCAAACGGGACGAACTGGTCCGGCATCAGGAAGCCAAGCTTGGGGCTGCGCCAGCGCACCAAGGCCTCCATGCCGATGACTTCGCGCTTGGCCGTGCTGAGGACCGGCTGGTAAACCAGCTCCATCTCGCCGCGCTGCACGGCGCCGTCGAGTTCGTAGGCGAGCTTGAGCTGTCTGTCCAGGTGGCCGTCGCGCGCCGCGGTGTACGCGTGCACGTCGTTGCCCCCGACTCGCTTCACCGCATAAGCCGCTGCGGCGGCCTGTTGCAGCAGCTCGCGCGCCTCGGATGCGGTATCGGGAAAGCAGGACACTCCGATGCTTGCGGTCAGCCGTCGCGTCATCGAACCCACCACGAAGGGCAGCTCCAGCGCCGCGGCGATGGCCTGCCCGACATCCAGTTGATCGGTGGCTGCATCCTGCCCCACGAACACCGCCACGAAGCCGCCGCTGGCGGTTCGCGCAACCCGGCCGGGATCGCCTGCACATTGCGTCAAGCGTTCGGCGATCATGCCCGTCAGAGTCGCCGCGACGCCGAAGTTGCAGACCTCGTCGATCATCTCGAGCCGATCGATCCGGAGATAGCAGACCATGATGCGCGAGCATTCATGCACCGCGCGCACCAGCTCGGCGGCCAGGTTTTCTTCCAGGACATGACTCAGGACCAGTCCCGAAAACGGGTCATGGGAAGGCGCACTTGTCCAATTCACTGCATCCGCTGGTGTCTCAGACATCGGTGACGGGCTCCTCCCTCGAAGCGCGGATTCGGACTCGATCGCAGCTGAGCGCGATTTGCGTCGAGCTGAATAGCACAACCGCCAACGACGTTTTGTGCGCGGACGCAGAACTTCCACCTCACATGGAATTCGTTCCGCGTGCCGGCAAGCGGCACTGACGTGCGGCAGTCTGACCATCCGTTAACGGCCTGCAGTCAGCGCTCGATGCACCGCGAAGGTGAAGGATGCGTGATGGGCGGTCTTGCTGAAAGCATGCTTTCGACAGCGAGCGACATCGGATGTGCGGGTTCCCGCCTGCCCGGAGCAGCTTCCGAACGGAGGGACGTACGCAAGCAATCGTGAATAAATGTGACTTCGTGATTGGTTGCCGATAACGGTGACGCATCGATTCGCATGATGCCCGAGCGGAGCGTGGTGTCTCGAATGCGCGCAACCATGCATTCGGAAGTACACGTCTCCCGTGCGGCGCAATCCGTACCCGTGGAACGCAATTTTCCGCTCGGGCAAGGGAGCGAGACCAGATGGCGAAGGCGAGCATTGCACGGCGGCAAAACCTCATTCCAGGACCGGACGAGGCCGGGTGCGAATCCACCCCAGATGTCCCGCACCGCGCGGACTGGCGCGGCGAGGCGCGCCGCGCGCTGGCGTCGGAGTCTCTGAGCATCGACGGCGACGGACGCATCGTCCGGAACGGGGCTGCGCCTACAGGCTTCGTGCTCGACCCATTGATCAGCGGCCGACAGGTTTACGTTCGGGATGAGTGCGGAACGCGATATTGGCTGGGGTCACCGAACCGTTTGCGCGTGGTCATGCGCTGGCTCCTGTCATGATCCGCCTGGCGCTCATCGCGCTGCTGATCGCGTTCGCGCTGGTCGCTTTCGATGGTACTGATGCTGCACCGAGGAAGAAGGACGCGGCTTCTGCCTCGTCCGGCGCGATCCGGTTCACTGGCGCGGTCATGACACCGGCGGGCGCCCACGCCCCAGACGACATGCAGAGCGTCGCGTCCCTGCCTCCAGGACAAATCATCCGGCGTGGCAGCCCCGATCCGCGGAAACGCGGTCCGCTTCGAACCGTGGTGCTGCTTCCGCCCCGCAAATCGGGCCTGCGGGTGGTGCTGATTACCTTCGACTGATCCTCGGCAAGCCGTGGGCGTGGCCGGCACGACCGGTCACAACATCCGCCACGGCACGAAGATCGCGGCGAGGATCGCGGCGAAGATCGTCCACTTGGCGGCGTAGTAGAGCTTGCGGTTGCGCTTCTTCAGCTTCTTGCCGACGTGGCGGATGGCGTAGGCGTACTTGAAGATCTTGTTGACGCCGCCGGTGCGGTCGCCTTCCTGGTTGGGCGAGGACCCTGCGGCAAGCAGGGTGCGCGCGACCGCGTGATTGAGCGCGGTGGCCCAGCGGTATTTCATCGGGCGTTCGAGATCGCAGAACAGGATGATGCGGTCGTCGTCGGTTTCGTTCGCGGCCCAGTGGATGTAGGTTTCGTCGAACACCACGCCTTCGCCGTCGCGCCAGCTGTACGGCTTGCCGTCCACCTTGATCCAGCAGCGGTCGTCGTTGGGCGTGATCAATCCCAGGTGGTAGCGCAATGAACCCGCGAACGGGTCGCGGTGCTTGCCGAGATTGCTGCCCGGCGGCAACTGCGTGAACGCGGCGGCCTTGATGTTGGGCGAGCCTTTCAGGATTTCCACGGTGCGCGGGCACAGTTGCAGCGCTGAGGGATGCGGCGCGTCGTCGTACCACTTGAGGTAAAACCGTTTCCAGCCGGTGCGGAAAAACGAATGGAAACCGGCGTCGTTGTACTGGTCGGAGGCCTTGATGTGGCTCGCTTTCGCGAGCGCAATCGCTTCATCGCGAATGACCTGCCAGTTGCTGCGCAGGTTTTCCAGTTCCGGAAAATCGGCGGGCGAAAGGTACGGCGTCGCCGGCACGCGCGAGAACGCGTACATCAGCACGTTGATCGGCGCCATGAACGTGGAGTGGTCGGTGATCTGGCGCAGGAACTTGTGCCGCACCTTGCCGCGGAAGTGCACGTACAGCGCACACACGACGAGGACGGCAAGGACGATCCATTTGATCATGGCGAAACGGGCAGGCCTTCCAACGGCCGCGCATTTTACTCCGCCGCGGCTTTACGCTGCCTGCCGTGCGCCAGCGTGATGATGGCGACGCCGACGAGGATCACGACCATGCCGCCGATTTCGGCGCTGCCGACGTGCTCGCCCGCGACCAGCGCGCCCAGCAGCACCGCCACCGGTGGATTCACGTAGGCGTAGCTGGCGGTCAGCGCCGGGCGTGCATGCTTGACCAGGAATAGGTAGGCGGAGAACGCGATGATCGATCCGAACACCGCGAGATACGCGATGGCGAGGATCGACGCCATCGGCGGGTGCGCAGGCAGCCGCTCGCCGGTGAGCCACGCAGTCAAAACCAGCGCGGGCGCCGCGCACAGCATTTGCGCAGCCACGTTCATCGGTCCTTCCGGCATGTCCTGGTGGCGGCTCCAGATCGATCCGAAGGCCCACGCCGCGGTCGCGAAGATCAGGGCCGCGGCCGCCAGCGGCGCCGCGCGCATTGCGCCGCCGCTATTCAGAACGATGACGCCCAGGAATCCCACGACCAGGCCGATGACCTCGTTGCGACTCGGGCGCTCGCGGTAAGCGAACAGGACCAGCGCCACGAACAACGGTTCGCTCGCAATCGCCACTGCGGCAATGCCGGAACTGACACTCTGTTCGGCGAAACACACCAGGCCGTTGCCGAACAGCAACAGCAGCACGCCGGTGACCGCCGCATTGCGCCACTGACGTGCGGTGGGCGGCTTCACGCCGCGCAAGCGCAACCATGCGTACATCGCGATGCCGGCCGCCAGGAACCGCAAGGCAGCCATCGCGAACGGCGGAAACCCGGTGAGTCCGATGCGGATGCCGAGATAGGTCGAGCCCCAGATCACGTACACCGCCAGCAAGGCCAGCGGTATCAGCCAGCGGCGTTGCGGCGACGTGCCTGCGGCGGCAGACAGGGCGATGTCGTTCATGGCAGACGACCTTGCGCCGAACAAGGCGCACGAAAACGAAAGACGCCTCCGCGAGGGAGGCGTGACGACATTCTAGTCCTGAGAGCCGCGCGACAACGCGCATGCCGCCATGAAAGTTTCATGATGCCGCGTTCAATGCCGCTCAACGCGCGGCGCCGCCATCATGATCGTGTGCGCCTGCGGCTGTGCGTCTGCCGGGCACGTATTGCGGAGTGTCCGCGGGCTGTCCGCGGACACCTTTTTCGCGTGCCGCACTCCGGCAAGTGCTTGAATGCGAACGTTTTGATGCCGGGTTGCGATTGGCACCGGACTTGCTCAAAGAGGACTGTGGCCGCGTTGTGGCGGCCGGAGACCCTTGCATGAGCATTCGCGACACCTCCGCACAAGACCGCATCATCGAGAAGCGCGTCAGCAAGAAGAAGCTGGGCATCTTCGCTGCCATCGGCATCGCGGTGCTGGCCTTGCTGATCTGGTTGGTGCCGGGCGCGTTGCGCCTGTTTTCAGCGGGTTCGTCGGTCAGCGCGTCGCGGCTGCAGATTGCCAGCGTGGAACGCGGCCCGTTCGTGCGCGACATCGCCGCCGATGGTCGCGTGGTCGCGGCGGTCAGCCCGACGCTGTACGCCAATGCCGCGGGCGCGGTGGTGTTGCAGGTGCACGCCGGCGACAAGGTGGCCAAGGGCCAGGTGCTGGCGGTGATCGCGAGCCCCGAGTTGACCAACAAGCTGGCGCAGGAAGAAAACAACGAAGACGCGATGCAGGTCGCGTACCAGCAGGCGAAGGTCGACGCCAACCAACAGCGTTCGAAGCTGCAGGAAGCCTACGACAACGCCAACATCGACCAGCAGAGCGCCGCGCGCGACCTGAAGCGCTACCAGGAAGCCTACGACAAGGGCGCGGTATCGCAGCTCGACGTCGACCGCCACCGCGACGCGCTGCAAAAGGCGCAGATCGAATTGAGCCACGCCAAGGCCAACCTGGGCATGGACGATTCCAGCCTCACGCTGGAGGTGCAAGCCAAGAAGCTTGCCTACGAACGCCAGAAGCTGCTGGTCGCGGATCTGAAGCGCCAGGTGGAAGAGTTGAACGTGCGCTCGCCGGTGAACGGCCAGGTCGGCCAGTTGTTCATCGCGCAGACGGCGACGGTGCCGAAGGACGCGAAGCTGCTGACGGTGGTCGACCTGTCCGCGCTGGAAGTGCAGGTGAGCGTGCCGGAAAGTTTCGCGCGTGACCTCGCGCCGGCCATGCCGGCCGTGATCAGCGGCAACGGCAACGACTGGAAGGGCGCGGTCAGCGCGATTTCGCCGGAGGTCGTGAATGGTGAGGTGGTTGCGCGGGTGCGCTTCGAGGGCAAGAAGCCCAGCGAGCTTCGCCAGAACCAGCGTCTGTCGGTGCGCATCGTGCTCGACAAGCGCGACAACGCCCTGACCGTGGCGCGGGGATCGTTCGTCGACGAGTCCGGCGGCCGCTACGCCTACGTGGTGCGCGACGGCATCGCCTACAAGACGCCGGTGACGCTGGGCCCGAGCTCGATCGACAAGGTCGAGATCCTGCAGGGCCTGAAAGTCGGCGACAAGGTCGTCATCTCCGGTACCAGCAATTTCAATGGCGCGGCGAAAGTCGCGATCAGTGACTGATTCGATTTTCCTCTCCTCGCAAGAGGGGAGCCGAGTTCACACCACCGAGGAACCTCAAATGCTCAAGATGACCCACCTGTCCAAGGTTTACCGCACCGAAGTGGTGGAAACCTACGCGCTGCGCGATTTCAACATTGACGTGAAGGAAGGCGAATTCGTCGCGGTGATGGGGCCGTCGGGCTCCGGCAAGACCACCTTCCTCACCATCGCGGGCCTGCTGGAAAGCTTCACCGGCGGCGAATACCTGCTGGACGGCGTCGACGTCAGCAACCTCGGC
>DASZTT010000049.1:0-5274 GCA_035547895.1 Rhodanobacteraceae bacterium | reverse complement strand
GACATCTGGACCGTTTAGCTGCAACACGCCACGACATCCGACTTTGCTCGTCATACCGGCGCAGGCCGGTATCCAGCACAACTCGTCATACCGGCGCAGGCCGGTATCCAGCGGGCGATGGAATCGCCACGCCTGAAATGGAGCAAAGCGAGGCGCTGATGATCGAGGGGGCGACCGTGAAGTGATCCGACCGGAAATGCCCTAAAGTGCACGCTGCCTTGCCGCCCGCCTCGGAGCCGGAATGGATTTGCCCACCGAAAACACGCCAACCGTCATCGATGCCGCCGTCGCGCCCCAACCTGCGCCGAAGCGTCCCGGCGTGTGGAGCGGACTCGGCATCGTCGCGCTGTACTTCCTGCTGCAATTCGGGCTCGGCATCCTGTTCGGCGTGATCGCCGGGTTCGTGCTGATGTTCAAGGCCGCGTTCGTCGCTGGCCTGCACCACCGCGCGCCGCCCAACGCCAGGGTCGTCATGCAGGGGTTGATGGCGAATCCCGATACGCGCGTCATCTTCATCGTCGCGACGATCGCCGCCGCGGCCGCGGTGATGATCCTGTTGATCCGCCAGTTCTGGCGCGTGCAATGGTCGCGCGCGGAATTGCCGGGATTCGGATTCGCACCACCCGCCAAAAAATCTGCCTATCTGGTCGCGGTGTTGCTTGGCGCCGCCGTGTTGTTCCTGGGCGGCCCGCTCACGCACCTGCTCGCCGGACACCAGCAAGTGAACCAGGATGTCTCGGTGCTCGCCGGCAACGTGTCGATCGGCATGCGCCTGCTGCTGGCGGTGCTGGTGGTGTGCGTCGCGCCGTTCGTCGAGGAACTGGTGTTCCGCGGCGTGCTGCTGTCGGGCCTCGCCAGACGCATGCCCATCGGCTGGGCCATGCTGGGCAGCGCCATCGTGTTCGGCTGCGTGCACCTGCCCGACTTCAAGTTCGCGTGGTATCCCGTGCCCGCGCTGGTCATCCTGGGCCTGGCGTCAGCATGGCTGCGCGTGCGCACGCGCTCGCTGTGGCCCTCGATCACGCTGCACGCCACCAACAACTTCATCGCGGCGATCGCGTGGTTTGTGGCCGTGGGCCACTGATTGACAGCTGAAAACAGTGGCGGAAACATCCCGTTACCGCTTGGATGCAGGGCTAAAATACGGCTAGATATATTGGGGCGTTCCATGACACACGTCTATTACTCGCAGCGTCAAGGAACAAATCCAAACCTCGATGGACTGCCGCTCGCCGACATCCTAAGGCTGTTTCAGCGAGTATTCCAACAGTTGCGTACGGACGGATACTTTGATGAAGCATTTGGCTTCGAATGCGTGGATCTAAACCACGTTGACGGCACAGTGAGGGATGTTGAGCTAGAAGTTCTGCTCTCCGTGCGCAAGAAGAACCTCTGGCCGATAGAGCAGTGGGCTCCGTTCTACTCTGAAGACGACCTGTTCGACATTATCGAGTTTCTCTATCAATATGTTTCAAAGCCAATTGATGGACATTTCCATGACTATGCTGGCTGCGGGATGCACTGGGAAACATTCAATAAACACCAAGGTCAAAGTGAGTTTCGGAGTAGGATTAATTCGGTATTGAACCACTACGCGAAAAAATACGAAATTTCCGGTTCTGGAGAGGTACTTCAAAGACCAGAAGATGGTTTCGAGCAAATCTTCGAAGCGGATTTGCCAACCAAGGATAAGAAGGTTGTGGACCGCGTCGATGCGGCAGTGTTGCGCTACCGTCGCCATGGATCAACGTTGGACGATCGACGTCAGGCAGTGCGCGATCTTGCCGATGTACTTGAATACCTTCGGCCTAAGGTGAAGGCGTTGCTGACATCTGCGGATGAGAAGGACATTTTTAACATTGCCAACAATTTCGGCATAAGACATCACAACGACCAACAAAAGACCGGCTATGAAGCTAGCCTTTGGCTTAGCTGGATGTTCTACTTCTACCTGTCAACTATTCACGTCCTGCTACGTAAGGCTGGTGAAGATACTGCAAAAACCTAACCGTCCGGTCCAGCCAACTGTCATCTCGTTACCCGGACCGATGGGAGCTGCGTTCGGGCATCGGTGACAGAGGTGAATCGGTTCAATACCCCGCCGCCTCACCCGCCGGATAGCGCGGATCGTTGACGCTTTCCAGCATGCCGGTTTTCGGGTTCACCACGATCGCGGCGATGTCGCCCATCTGCCGCACGTCGCGGATCTTGTAACCCATCGCTTGCAGCGCGGCTTGTACCGAGGGCGTGAACGCGCCGGGTTCGGCGAAGATTTCGTCCGGCCACCACTGCATGTGGATGCGCGGCGCGGCGATGGCCCGCTTCACGTTCATGCCGTACTCGATCACGTTGAGGATGCTTTCCATCGTGGTGGAAATGATGGTCGAGCCGCCGGGGCTGCCGGTGACCATCACGAGCTTGCCGTCGTGCATGACGATGGTCGGGCTCATCGAACTCAGCGGGCGCTTGCCCGGTTCGATCCGGTTGGCCTCGCCCTGCACGAGGCCGAACTGGTTGGGCACGCCGGGCTTGGAGGTAAAGTCATCCATCTCGTTGTTGAGGAAGAACCCGGTGTCGCCGGCGATCTGCTTGATCCCGAAGTAGCTGTTGACGGTGTAGGTAACGGCGACCGCGTTGCCCTTGCCGTCCACCACCGAATAGTGCGTGGTGTTGGTGGCCTGGTACGGCCCGAGGCTGCCCTGCACTTCCGATGACGGCGTGGCCTTGCGGGGCTGGATGCTGGCGCGCAACTCGGCGGCATGTTCGGCCGAGAGCAGCTTCGTGACCGGATTCCGCACGAACGCCGGATCGCCGAGGTAGGTGTTGCGGTCGGCGAAGGCGCGGCGTTCGGCTTCGACGAAATAGTGCGCGGCTTTCGCGGAATGGAAGCCCCACTTCGCGAACGGATACGGCGCGATGATCTGCAAGGTTTCGCAGATGGCCGTGCCGCCCGAGCTCGGCGGCGGCGCCGAGTAGATCATGTAGCCGTGGTAGCCGCACGCGACGGGCTTTTGCCATTGCACGGTATAGGCCTGGAAATCCTTGAGGGTCAGCAGCCCGCCGTTGGCTTCGCTGGCTTTCACCACCGCGGCGGCGATCGGGCCGTCGTAGAAGGCCTTGGTGCCGTCCCGGGCGATCAGCTTCAGCGTGCGCGCGAGCTGCGGCTGCTTCAGCACCTGCCCCGCCTGCCACGGCTTGCCATGGTCGAGGAAGATCGCGGCGACATTGGGGTGCTGCTCGAAATAATCGGTGGAGGTATCGAGGATGCGCACGTCGCCGGGCTGCAGCGCGTAGCCGTCCTCCGCCAGCTTGATGGCCGGCGCCATCACCTGCGCGAGGCTCATCGTGCCGTACTTCTTCAGCGCCTCGTCGAGGCCCATCACGGTGCCGGGCACGCCGACGCCGAGATACGTCCTGGTGCTGCGGCCTTTCACCACCTTGCCGGCGGCGTTGCGCATCATGTCCGGCGTCGCGGCCAGCGGCGCCTTTTCGCGGAAGTCGAGGAACAGGTTGTGGCCGCCGGCCAGATGCAGCGTCATGAAGCCGCCGCCACCGATGTTGCCGCAGCACGGATGCACCACCGCCAGCGCATAACCGACCGCGACCGCGGCATCCACCGCGTTGCCGCCCTGCTTCAGGATGTCGATGCCGACCTGCGTGGCAAGATGCTGCGCGCTGACCACCATGCCGTGTTTCGCGCGGACCAATGGCTCGTCGGGACGCGCGGGTTGCGCGTTGTGCCGCACCCTGGCCTGCAGCGGACCGTCTTGCGCGGCTTGGGTGTCCTGCGGCTGCGCGAATACGTTCGGTGAAGTCAGCACACCGGCTGCTGCGAGACAGCAAGCCAGAACGGCGGGGCAAAAAATCCGCATTGGCAACATTCCTTTCGGGGTAATCCTGTGCATTCTGCTTTCCGTCATTCCGGTGAAACGGGACTGCGTTTGCAGGATTGCAAACGCGAACGCCGCGAACCACCCAGCCCCTTTCAACAAGGCAAAGGCGCTGGGTCCCGGCCTTCGCCGGGAAGACGTGAAAAACATCGTCCGGCTATTCCGCCAGCGCCTCGAGGACGGGCGCGACCTGCGCTTCGCGGCCGAGCGCGCGGCCGACTTGTTCCAGGCGTCCGGCCAGCGTCGCCGCGTCCGGCGCGCATATGGTCGCGTGGCCGACCTTGCGGCCGGCGCGCGGCGACTTGCCGTAGTCGTGCCAATGCGTGCCGGGGATCGCGAGCATCCTGTCTCGGTCGGGCAGTTCGCCGATCCAGTTGAGCATGCACGACGGGAAGCGCGCCGAGGTGTCGCCCAGCGGCATGCCCAGCACCGCGCGCACGTGGTTCTCGAACTGCGAAGTCACCGCGCCTTCGATGGTCCAGTGGCCGGAGTTGTGCACGCGCGGCGCCATCTCGTTGCCACGGAGCTCCTGGCCATGGACGGCATCTCCAACCACGAACAATTCCAGCGCAAATACGCCGACGTAGCCGAGTTTCTCCGCGATCGCGCGCGCATGCGCGAACGCGGCCTGCTGGATCACACCCTCGCGCACGGCAGGCGCGAGGCTGGCGGAAAGAATGCCGTCCACGTGCCAGTTGCGCGTCACCGGCCACGCGCGGAATTCGCCATCGGCGGCGCGCACCGCCACCACCGAGGCTTCGAAATCGAAGTCGACGAAACCTTCCAGGATCAGTCCCCGCGCGGTGGCCTGCGCGCCCAGTGCATCCCAGGCCGCGCCGGCATCCGCCGGCGACTTGATGCGGAACTGGCCCTTGCCGTCGTAGCCCTCGCGCCGTGTTTTCAGGATCGCGGGCGCGCCGATGCGCGCGAGCGCGGCGTCCAGGTCGGCGCGCGTGGCGATGTCGGCGAACTCCGCGGTCGGCAAGCCGCATTCGCGAAACAGCGTCTTTTCCAGCACGCGATCCTGCGCGGTGGCGAGCGACAACGCGTTGGGCGCGACGCGCGCGTGCGCGGTCAGCCATGCGGCGGTCGCGGCCGGCACGTTTTCGAAATCGAACGTCGCCGCGTCGATGGCGCGCGCGAACGGCTCCAGGTCATCCAGCGCGTTCCAGTCCACTGGCAGCAGCGGCGCGATCTGCCCCGCGCAGGCATCCGCCGCAGGATCGACGATGCGGAAGCGCACGCCCAGCGGCGTACCGGCCAGCACCATCATTCTTGCGAGTTGGCCGCCCCCCAGGATGCCAAGCGTGCTCATCGACGCGCGTTCTGCTTGCGCGGCTTGCCCTTCGCAACCGGCGCCGGATGCGGCGGCGTCAGGCGCGGG
>DASZTT010000048.1:0-8797 GCA_035547895.1 Rhodanobacteraceae bacterium | reverse complement strand
CGCGCGAGCGCAACGAGCCGCCCGACATCGACATTGATTTCGAGCATGAACGTCGCGAGGAAGTGATCCAGTACGTGTTTCGCCGCTACGGGCGCGAGCGTGCCGCGCTCACCGCGGTGGCCAGCACCTACCGCGGCCGCGGCGCGATGCGCGACGTCGCCAAGGCGCTCGGCCTTCCGCCCGACATGGTCGACCGGCTGGCGCGCTGCATGGACCACTGGGGCGGCACGCAAGGGCTGGACGAAGTGCTGCGCGAACACGGCTTCGATCCGGATGCGCCGCTGCTGCGCCGCGTACTCACGCTGACCGCGCAACTGATCGGGATGCCGCGGCATCTGTCGCAGCATCCCGGCGGTTTAGTGATGTCCGAACATCCCTTGAGCACGCTGGTGCCGGTGGAGAACGCGGCGATGGAAGGCCGCACCGTGATCCAGTGGGACAAGGATGATCTCGACGTGCTCGGCCTGCTGAAGGTCGATTGCCTCGCCCTCGGCATGCTGACCGCGATCCGCAAGACGTTCGACCTGCTGCGCGCATCCGGCCGGCGCGACATGACCCTTGCCGACATTCCATCCGAAGATCCGGCGGTGTACGAAATGGTCGGCCGCGCCGACACCATCGGCGTGTTCCAGATCGAATCGCGCGCGCAGATGGCGATGCTGCCGCGCCTGCAGCCGAAATGTTTCTACGACCTCGTGATCGAAGTGGCGATCGTGCGGCCTGGCCCGATCCAGGGCGACATGGTGCATCCGTATCTGCGGCGGCGACGCGGCGAGGAACCGGTCGACTACCCTTCGCCGGCCTTGCAGGAGGTCCTGGAGCGCACGCTGGGCGTGCCGCTGTTCCAGGAGCAGGTGATGCAGATCGCGATCGTCGCGGCCGGCTACTCACCCGGCGAAGCCGACGAGTTGCGGCGTTCGATGGCGGCGTGGAAGCGCCACGGCGGACTCGAGCCTCACCGCGAGCGCCTTGCGCGCGGCATGCTCGCCAAGGGCTATTCGCCGGCTTTTGCCGACCATCTGTTCGAACAGATCAAGGGGTTCGGCAGCTACGGATTTCCCGAGTCGCACGCCGCGAGTTTCGCGCTGATCACCTGGGCGAGTTGCTGGCTGAAGTTCCACGAGCCGGCGGCGTTCACGTGCGGGCTGATCAATTCGGCACCGATGGGTTTCTATTCACCCGACCAGTTGCTGCAGGATGCGCGTCGGCATGGCATCCGCGTGCTTCCCGTCGACGTGCGCTACAGCGTGTGGGACTGCATGCTGGAGACGCCGCTTGGCACGACTCGACCCGCGATCCGCATGGGCTTGCGCATGATCCGCGGCTTTCCGGAAGATGCCGCGAACAACCTTGCCGCGCAACGCGGGCAACGGCCGTTCCGTGATGTGCCGGATCTCTGCGCGCGCGCGAAGCTCGATGCACGGCAGCGCGCGCTGCTCGCCGACGCCGGCGCATTGCGCGGGCTTGCCGGTCACCGGCATCGCGCGCGCTGGAGCATCGCCGGCGTGGAGTCGCCAACGCCATTGTTTGCCGGTGCTCCGGCTGTTGCCGAAACTGCGGTCGCGTTACCGCTGCCAACCCGCGCCGAAGACGTGCGCGCCGATTACGCGTTGACCGGCACCACGCTGGGTCCGCACCCATTGACGTTCCTGCGCGCACTGCTGACGCGCAGGCGCTGCCGTCGCTCGGCCGAATTGAAGGGTTGCGGCAACGGAGCGCAGGTGCGCACCGCGGGCCTCGTGACCCTGCGCCAGCGTCCGCAGACCGCAAGCGGCGTGATCTTCATGACGCTGGAAGACGAAGACGGCATGACCAACGTGGTGGTATGGAACGACCTTGCGCAACGCCAGCGCCGCGAGATGCTGGAATCACGCCTGCTCGCGGTGGAGGGCAAGCTCGAGAGCCGGCATGGCGTGCAGCACCTGATCGCGGAACGGCTGCACGACTGGACCGCGTTGCTGGGAGAACTCGACACGCGCTCGCGCGATTTCCATTGAGTGCGCGGGTTGCGGGACTTCTTGCGGGGCACGCCCCGGACACACGGGTCCGCCGCTCGCGCGGCGAGCGAGGGGTCAGCCCGGCGCCGGCAGCCGCCCGCGCACATTTTCGGCATCGAACGGCCCGGGCATGGCGATCAGGTTGCGCGCCGCGTCGACCTGGCCCCAGGTGTTCCACAAGAGCACGCCGCGCACTCGGCCGGCATCGAGGTAATACACCACGCCTTCGCGGAACGGCGTAACCCACTGCTCGACGGTTTCCAAGCGCGAATCGAGCGTGCCGACGGCTTCGTAGCCCAGGTCGAAAAGGTCGGAATAGAAGAACGGCAATTCGTCGTAGGGCGCGTCCTGGCCTGCCATGCACTTGCCCGCACGCGTGCCCATCGTGATCGCGGCGTTCTCGTGTTCGACGCGCAGGCGACGGCCGAGTGCCGGCGCGGGGAAGGACGCGACGTCACCGGCGGCGTGGATGTCCGGGTCGGACGTTTGCAGGTGCTCGTTCACCACGATGCCGTTGTCCACCTCGAGGCCGGCTGCCTCGGCGAGCTGCACGTTGGGGGTGATGCCGAGGCCCGCGACCACGGCATCGGCCGCGAGCGTGCTGCCATCCGACAATTGCAGTTGCACGCCCTGCGCCGTGCTGCTGCCGCTTTCGACGGTCACGCCCGCGCGCACGTCGACGCCCTTCTCCCGATAGTACGCGGTGACGGCGTCGGCCAGCGATTCCGGGTACACGCGCGCGCCGATCGCGTCCTCGGGGAACAGCATCGTGACCTTGCAATCGTTCATCGCCATCGCGGCCGCGATTTCGCTGCCGATGAAGCCGCCGCCGATCACCACGATGCGCGCGCCGGGTTTTACCGTTCGGCGCAACCGCTGGTAATCATCGAACGTGCGGTAATAGATGAAATCGTCGCCACCGGAAGGCAGCTTGCGCGGCGTGCCGCCGGTGGCGATCAGGAGCTTCCGGTATTTCCAGGTATCGCCCTTGTCATCGGTGACGAGGTGCGCGGCGCGCTCGATCTTCACCGCGCGCCGTTGCAGCACGAGGTTCGCGCGGGCCTTGTCGATGGGCCGCCAGATGTCGGCCTCCTTGCCATCCTTCCACAGCTTCTTGGTCAGCGGCGGCCGATCGTAGGGCGGATGGGATTCCTCGCCCAGCATGCCGATGCTCGCGTTCGCGTCGGCCTCGCGCAGCGCCTGCGCGGCCGCTTCGCCGGCCATGCCGGCACCGATGATCAGGTAGTCGAAGTCGTGCTGCATGGCAATCTCCGCCTCTTCGGGTGTCGATGCGCGAGCATACGGCGCGCGTCATGAAAATGCCGCATTGCCTGTGTCAACGCCTTACTGCCGCACCTCGCGCGGATTGCCGGGCGCCTCGGCGAAGCGCGGCGTGGCCCGCCATGGATTGATGTCGATGCCGCCGCGGCGCAGGAAGCGCGCGTACACGCTCAAGCCTTGCGGGGCACAACGCGCCATCAGGTCGCCGAAGATGCGTTCGACGCAGGCCTCGTGGAAATCGGGATGCCGGCGATACGACACGAGATAGCGCAACAGCCCCGTGTGCCCGATCGCGCGCCCGCGATAGCGCAGCACCACGCTGGCCCAGTCGGGCTGGCCCGTGACCGGACACAACGAGCGGAACGCGCGCGTGCACAACGTTTCGTCGATGATCGCGCCGTTTGCGACGAGCAACTCCGGCCGCGGGGGGCCGTAATCGTCTGCCTCGATACGCTGGTCGTCCAGCGATTCGCCTTGCAGCGGATGGATGCCGGCACGTTCGAGATCATGCGGGTCCTGCAAGGTGATCGCGACCTTCGCGCCCACGCACGCGGAAACATCCCGCTCCACGCGCGCGCGCACGGCGTCCGGTCCGGTGAACGGCGTCATTGCGTAGCCGCCGAGATACAACTTGAGTGATTTCGATTCCACGATGTTCGGCGACGTGCAGGGGACGGTCATCCGCAACACGGCAACGCGCGGCAGGCCGCGTACGTCCAGCCACGAAAACTCCCAGGCGTTCCACACGTCGACGCCGGTGAACGGCAATGCGTTCGCATCGAGGCCCAGCGGCTCGCGCGCCTGGGCACGCGCGACCACGAACAGCACCGCCGGGTCGACCGTGGCCGGATACTCGGTTTGGCGACCCAGCGGAATCGGGGCTCCTGACATGGTCAACTCGAGCGGCTGTTGTGGGAAGTCAGGCCAGGGATGGCCGGGGCGATGTCGGACGACCGCAGAACGCGCCGTGAGGAAAAAGCATTCGCGATGCCGCGATCATGGACGATCGCACTAGTCTGATGACGCGACGATGTACTGCTCCAGCTTGCCGTCCGGCAACGTGTAGGTCGTGATGGAGAGCTTGGTTTTCGGGAACGTCACGGTGTAGCCGCGCATCTGCATGCCGCCGCGCTTGCGTGCCGCGCGGATGGTGAACGATGCCGGCTTGCCGAGCGGCGCCAGGCTGGCCTGGTAATCGTGCAGCGCGGTGGCATCGAAGTAGCTGTTGGCGTCGGCGGTGAACAGGCTGCGGTCGATCTTGCCCTGCTGGAGGTTCGTGAAGATGGCTTTCGCCTGCGCGAGTGCTTTCGTCGCCGCCGGATCGTGCACCTCGAACAGCGCCTTGGCGATGCCCTTGCCGATGACGCCGAATGTGCCGACCGCATCCTGGTTGGTCAGCACCACCACCGCGACCTTGTCGTCCGGAAAGATGGCGTTGCCGGCGGTGAACCCCATCACCTCGCCGTCGTGCGAGATCATCCGGTGCCCGTCCAGCTTGCCGACGAACAAGCCAAGGCCGTAGCCGGAACCGAGGCCATCGTTCAGGACGATTTCGGTCTGCATCGCACGCCACGAAGCCGGCTGCAGCAATGTCTGGTCGATCATCGCGATGTCCCACCTGGCGAGGTCACTGGCCGTCATCGCCAGTTCGCCCGCACCGAACATCCAGTTCACGCCCTCTTTTTCGGACGGGCGCAATGGACCGAGGGCGTTGCGCGAATAACCGCGCGCATCGCCGGCCGGCAGCGCATGCAGGTTCGTGTCGTAGGCGTCGGTGATTCCGAGCACCGGGAACACGTGCTGCTGCAGGAATTTGAACGGCGTCTGGCCGGTGACCTTCTGCACGATCGCACCCGCGATCACGTAGCCGGTGTTGCTGTACTGCCATTGCGAACCCGGCGCGAAATCCAGCGGCTTCTTCGCCCAGCCGTCCATGATGCGCGCCGGCGTGGTCGGCAGCCGCATCGGCGGCATCAGGTAATCCTGCGGCCAGTAATCCTGGTAGCCGGAAGTGTGCGACAGGATCTGCCGCAGCGTGATGTGGTCGGCGTCGGTGAGGCCAGGGAAGAATTTCGCGACCTTGTCGTCGAGGCTGAGTTTGCCCTGCTGTTGCAGCATCAGGATCGCCGCGGCGGTGAATTCCTTGCTGATCGAGCCGATGCTGTAACGCATCCCCGGCGTGGCGGGGGTTTTCGGATCGAGCCGCGCATGGCCGTAAGCCTTGGCATACACGAGCTTGCCGTCGCGCACCACCGCGATCGACGCGCTCGGTACGCCCGATTTGGCCAGCGCATCGTTGGCAATCTTGTCGATCTTCGCGGCGAGGTCGGGAGGCAAGGCGTCTTGCGCAAATGCAGGCGCGCACGCAAAGGTCAGCAGCGCCACGAGACACAGCAGGCGAACGGGATTCGGCAGGAACCGCATGGACGGGCCTCGGCAGGGTAAGGGCAAACGCGAACGATAACACCGTCAACGCGGGCACGCGGCCGGGTGGCCGATTACCAGAAATACACCTGCAGGGACGACGGCCTGGGCTTGGGCGGGATCGCACGCAGGAACGCGCGATGATCCGGGAAGTTCGTGGCGCTGCGATCGAGCAGCGTGTCGACTTCGGCCATGTCGTATTTCGCTTCCTGCGGCGTCGGCGGTCGCGTCTCGCGATCGTGGGGAAACAACCCCACGCCCGCCAGCAGGCTGTACCACGACATGATCGGATAGCCGCGCCCGAACGTGCCCTTGGCGATGCCGGGGCTGATCGGCTTGCTCGCCAGCCAGGTGCGCAGCAATTGCTGCAACGGTTCGGACAGGTGCGTGTTGGCGGCGTTGGCGCGCCAGTACTCGGTATCCGTGCGCGTGTTGGTCTTGAAATGGGTGACGATGTAGTCGCGCGTGCCCTCGACCCGGCCATTCAAGGTGTCGTTGAACTGCTTGCGCGTGGCTTCGCCCAGGTCCCCTTTTTCAAGGGCCGCGACCAGCATTTCGGCGGTGCGCTGCACGAACAACAGCGTGGTGGCTTCCAGCGGCTCGATGAAACTTTGCGCCAGGCCGTTGGCCACGCAGTTGCGGCGCCACGGTTCGGCCACACGGCCGGGCCGGAATTTCAGATGACGTGCCTGCACGTCGGCCCCCTGCAAGCCGAGATGTTCACGCAATTCCCTTTCGGCATTTTCGGCCGTGCAGAAATCCGAGCTGTAAACGTGGCCGTAGCCGTAGCGCGTGGTCAGCGGAATCTTCCACGCCCAACCGTGGCGCAGCGCCGTCGAAATCGTCTGCGGCTGGATCGGCCCGTCGTGCGGCGCCTGCAGGGCCACCGCGGCATCGTTGAACAGATTGTCCTTGAACGACACGAACGGCGTGCCGAGCGCCTTGCCGATCAGCAAGGATGCGAAGCCCGTGCAATCGACGTAGAAGTCACCGGCCAGTGCCGAGCCGTCCTGGAGCCGCAGCGATGCGATATCACCCGAAGCGCCCAACTGCACGTCGGCGGCATGTCCTGCAAGGTGCCGCACGCCGCGCTCGACGGATTTCTTTTGCAGGAATTTCCCCAGCAGCACCGAATCGAAATGGAAGCCGTACCACACGTCGAAGGGAAAACTGGCCTGCGGGCGCGGCGCCTTGCATTCACGCGCCAGCCGCGCCGATATGAAGAAGCGGTTCGGATGCGCGTAAACGTCGGCACGATCGAGGCGGGCGTGCACGTTGTCGATGAACGGCGCCATCGTCATGTTGTCGAGCATCGACGCGAACGAATGGAAGTAGCTTTCGTAGCCAGGTCGCGTGGACCAGCCGTCGAACGTGATGCCGGCCTTGTAGGTGGCGTGGCATTCCGGCATCCACTCGGCTTCCTCGATGCCCAGGCTTTCGAAGAAGCCGCGCAGCCATGGCGTGGAACCCTCGCCGACCCCGATCACGCCGACCTGGGGCGATTCCAGCACGGTGACCTTGAGGCGCGTGCCGTACGCGGAGCTGGCCAGCAACAGCGCCGTCATCCAGCCGGCGGTGCCGCCGCCAACCACCACGACGTGCTTGACCGGCGGCTCCGCATCGATGCGTGCGGGGCCGCGCGCGACGACGTTGCGGTTGAAAACGGTGGCGGTGGCTTCGGACATGGCGGAAGGCGACGCGGCGTGCAGACGCGCACGATAGCACCGCTTCCCGAACCCGCGGATCCGCTCAATGCCCGGCTTCGCGGGCCGCCGCGGGGGCTGCGCGGAAGGCCCGCTCGAAGGCTTGCAGGTCGTCCCCGGCGACGCTGGAGACCGCGACGAAGTGCAGTCCCTCGTCGTTCCATTCCAGCACGTGGTAGCCGTCCCGGCTTTGCGCGGAGCCCGGCATCGTTCCGCTACCTGGCCACTGGAACAGATTGATCACGTGCAGGTGGCGCTTGTAGACCAGCGCAGCCACCTGCTTTCCCGCCAGCACGTCGAGGCGTCCGCCGACCAGTTCGAATCCCCGCACGGACAAATCCTTCACCTGCGGCGAGAAGTCGATCCGCCCATCGAACCACGGCTTCACCGTGTGCTCGTCGGAGGTGCGCACGTCGATCAGATGACCCGGCAGCAACGAGCGCACGTGGTCCGACACCGCCTCGGCGACCAGCGCATCGCTGCCCTGCCGTTGCAACCGCAAGGTTTGCCAACCCGCGAACGCGGCCGCGATCACGAACAAGGCGGCCAGCGCGGCGAGCGCCATGCTCCGGCCGCGACCAGCCGCGCGCGGTGCGACGGCGGGGCGCGGCAACATGGTTTCCATGCGCGCACGCAATGCAGCCGGCGCGGGCCGATACCCATCCGCCTGGCGCAGGCCGTCGCGCAACTGCGTGAGCGCGGACAGACGCTGCGTGCAATCCGCGCATTCGGCCAGATGCCGCGCCACCGCGAGGCTGTCGGCGGCGTCCAACTCGTCGTCGAGGTATGCGTGCAGCAGCAGGCGCATGTCCTGGCAGTTCATGCGGCCACCTCCTTGCGGGTCAGCTCGCGTTGCAGGCGCTCGCGCGCGCGCGCCAGCCGCGACATCACGGTGCCGATCTTGAGGTTGGTGATCGAGGCGATTTCCTTGTAGGAACATTCTTCCAGTTCGCGCAACACGAGCACCTCGCGGAATTCCGGCGGCAGGCGTTCCAGCGCTGCATGCAGGGTTTGCGCATCGGCCGCGCGCAACAGCATCGCTTGCGGATCGTCGTGGTCGGCGCCGCCGTGGATCGCCTCGTTGAATTCATCGGCCCGGCTCGCGGCGGGCACCTGCGAACGCTGTGTATAAAACGTGTTGCGCACGATCGCCAGCAGCCAGACCCTGGCATCGCCACCACGGAATCCGCCGAAGAAACGGAAGGCACGCAGCAGCGCTTCCTGCACCACGTCCTCGGCGTCCTGGTCGTTGCGCGCGAGCCAGCGCGCAAGGTTGTACGCGGCATCCAGATGCCGCATCACCTCGCGTTCGAAGGTCGCGCCGCTGTCCATGCCGTCAAGCCATCCCGGTGCGGTGGTTCCATCGCCCATCAGGACAAGACCGGACCGCGC
>DASZTT010000047.1:0-4338 GCA_035547895.1 Rhodanobacteraceae bacterium | reverse complement strand
CGTGGCTTGCGAAGTCGCGCGCGTTCAACCGCGCGGAACGCGAATGGCTGCGCGAGGAATTGCTGGAACGAGGTTGCCGCTGCCTGCCGTCGCAGACCAACTTCCTGCTGTGCGTGTTGCCGCAAGACGCAGCCAAACTGGAACGGCGGTTGTTCGAACGCGGCGTGATCGTGCGTCCGATGGGCGGCTATGGCTTGCCGCGCGCGCTGCGCATCAGCGTGGGCAGCCGCGCCGAGAACCGGCGTCTGCTCAAGGCGCTGCCGTGAGCGAACGGCTGGACTGGGTCGCATCGCCCACCGCGAGGCCGTTGCGCGGTGAGATCGCCGTGCCCGGCGACAAGTCGATTTCCCATCGCGCGATCATGCTGTCCGCGCTGGCCGATGGCACCTCGCGCATCACCGGATTCCTCGAAGGGGAAGATACCCATGCGACAGCGCGGATCTTTGCGCAAATGGGCGTACGCATCGAGGCGCCGCTGTCCGGCGAGCGCATCGTGCACGGCATCGGGCTGCATGGATTGCGTGCACCGGAAGGAGTGCTGGATTGCGGCAATTCCGGCACCGCGATGCGCTTGTTGTGCGGAGTCCTCGCGGGGCAAGCGTTTGATTCGGTGCTGACAGGCGACGAATCGTTGTCCCGGCGGCCGATGCAGCGGGTGGCCAAGCCGCTGGCGCAGATGGGCGCATCCATCGAGCTTGCAGAGACGGGTACGCCGCCGCTGCGCATCCGCGGCGGTCGAAGCTTGCGCGGCATCGAATACGCATCACCGATCGCCAGCGCGCAGGTGAAATCGGCGGTGCTGCTGGCGGGTTTGTACGCGGATGGCCAAACCTCCGTCACCGAATCGCGCCCCACCCGCGATTACACCGAACGCATGCTCGCTGCATTCGGCTGGCCGATCGAATCAGGGCCGGGCAGAGCGCAGCTTTCCGGCGGCCACGCATTGTACGCGACCGACATCGACGTGCCCGCGGATTTCTCCTCGGCGGCGTTCTTCGTCGTGGCCGCGACCCTGGTGCCCGGCTCGGAACTGGTGTTGCGCCATGTCGGCATGAACCCGCGTCGAACCGGCCTGCTGCATGTGCTGCGCGCGATGGGCGCAAACATCGCGGAAGAAAAGCAGCGCGAGACGGGCGGTGAACCGGTCGCGGATCTCGTCGTGCGATACGCGCCCTTGCGCGGCATCGACGTGCCGGTAGCGCACGTCGCCGACATGATCGACGAATTCCCGGTTTTGTTCGTGGCGGCAGCCTGCGCGGAAGGCGTCACAAAGATCCAGGGCGCGGAAGAATTGCGGGTGAAGGAATCCGACCGGATCGCGGTGATGGCAACGGGTTTGCGCGCGCTGGGCATCCGCGTTGATGAATCGCAGGACGGTGCGATGATCGATGGCAGCAGATTGCGGGGCGGCAGGGTCGAATCGCATGGCGACCATCGCTGCGCAATGGCGTTTGCGGTGGCCGGTGCGGTTGCGAACGCGCCGGTGACGATTCGCGATTGCGCCAATGTCGCGACCTCGTTTCCTGGTTTCGTCGATCTCGCGAACGGCTGCGGCTTGGCATTGCGGACGGCCTGAGCCGATCGGCATCCGCTAACATTTGGCGGATGGCAACCCACGAATCCGTTCCGGTGCTCACCATCGATGGGCCGTCCGGGTCCGGCAAGGGCACGATCGCGCGCGCCGTGGCCGACAAGCTCGGCTGGCACATGCTCGATTCCGGCGCGATCTACCGCGCGGTGGGTTACGCGGCGGGTGCGAAGGACCTGGATGTGTCGGATGCCCAGGCCGTCGCGCGTTGCGCCGCCACCACGCGCATCGAATTTCGCGATCCAGGTGACGGCGGCGATACCCGGGTGATCGTCGATGGCGAGGACGCCAGCGACGCCATCCGCACCGAGACCGCGGGCGCGGCGGCCTCGGCCATCGCGGCCTTGCCGGAGGTTCGAAAAGCCTTGGTGGACAAGCAGTTGGCGTTCCGCCAGCCGCCCGGCCTGGTGGCCGATGGCCGCGACATGGGCACGGTGATCTTTGCCGATGCCCCGTTCAAGGTGTTCCTGACCGCCAGCGCGGCCGAGCGGGCTGAAAGGCGCTATAAGCAGTTGAAGTCAAAGGGACTTGACGTTACACTAGCCAGCCTTTTGCACGAAATCGAGTTGCGTGACGCGCGGGACGCGTCGCGCACGGTCGCGCCGTTGCGGCCGGCTGCCGACGCCGTGGTGATCGACACCACCGGGCAGCCGATTCCGGCGGTCGTGGACCGGGTGCTCGCGGTCGTGCGGAAGGTTTGATGGCAACAAGGTGCCGCGTTCGCGCGGTTTCCCCCAACCGGATGCATCGATGCATCCCCAACCGGCGGATCGCCGCCTGTGGAGCACAAATTGATGGAACTTGCAGGCCTCGCGATCCATTCCCAACCTGGAATCCCCATGACCGAAAGTTTTGCCGAACTGTTTGAACAGAGCCAGTCGCTGGCCAAATTGAAACCCGGAGCCATCGTCTCCGGCACCGTCGTCGAGATCCGCCCCGATGTGGTGGTGGTGAACGCCGGACTGAAATCGGAAGGCATCGTGCCGATCGAACAGTTCCGCAACGAGGACGGCGAACTCGAAGTGGAGCTGGGCGACGAAGTCAAGGTCGCGCTGGACGCGATCGAGGACGGTTTCGGCGAAACCAAGCTGTCGCGCGAGAAAGCCAAGCGCTCGATGGTGTGGGACGAACTGGAGCAGGCCTTCGAAGGCCAGGAGGCCATCACCGGCCGCATCAACGGCAAGGTCAAGGGCGGCTTCACCGTCGACATCCGCGACGTGCGCGCATTCCTGCCGGGTTCGCTGGTGGACGTGCGTCCGGTGCGCGATCCGGGTTACCTCGAAGGCAAGGACCTGGAATTCAAGATCATCAAGCTCGACCGCACGCGCAACAACGTCGTGGTCAGCCGCCGCGCGGTGGTCGAAAGCGAGCACTCCGAGGAGCGCGAGCAGCTTCTCGAGAAGCTGCAGGAAGGCGCGATCCTGCACGGCGTCGTCAAGAACCTCACCGACTACGGCGCGTTCGTGGACTTGGGTGGCATCGACGGCCTGCTGCACATCACCGACATGGCGTGGAAGCGCGTGCGGCATCCGTCGGAAGTCGTCAATGTCGGCGACGAGCTGGACGTGCGCGTGCTGAAGTTCGACCGCGAACGCAACCGCGTGTCGTTGGGCCTGAAGCAGCTCGGCGACGATCCGTGGGTCAGCATCACCCGTCGCTATCCATCCGGCACCCGCCTGTTCGGCAAGGTTTCCAACGTCACCGATTACGGCTGCTTCGTGGAGCTGGAGCCGGGCGTGGAAGGCCTGGTGCACGTGTCCGAAATGGACTGGACCAACAAGAACGTCAATCCGGCCAAGGTGGTGCAGGTCGGTGACGAAGTGGAAGTGATGGTGCTCGACGTCGACGAGGAGCGCCGCCGCATCTCGCTGGGCATGAAGCAGACCCAGTCGAACCCGTGGGAAGCCTTCGCGGCGACCTACAAGAAGGGCGACAAGGTGCACGGCGCGATCAAGTCGATCACCGATTTCGGCATCTTCGTGGGCCTGGACGGCGGCATCGACGGCCTGGTGCACCTGTCCGATATTTCCTGGCAGGGCAACGGCGAAGAACTGGTCCGCGATTTCAAGAAGGGCGAAGAAGTCGATGCGGTGGTGCTGGCGGTCGATCCGGAACGCGAGCGCATCAGCCTCGGCATCAAGCAGCTCGAGCAGGATCCGTTCGGCCAGTTCATGGCCGCGCATCCGCGTGGTGCGACCCTCACCGGCACGGTGAAGGAAGTCGACGCCAAGGGCGCGGTGATCGAGCTGGCCGACGGCATCGAGGGCTACCTCTCGGCGCGTGACTTCTCCAAGGATCGCATCGACGACCTCAGCCAGCACGTGAAGGTCGGCGAGCAGATCGAGGCCAAGTTCGTCGGCATGGATCGCAAGGGCCGCATGCTCTCGCTTTCCATCCGCGCCAAGGACGAGGACGAGATGGCGGAGACCCTGTCCGAGTACCAGAACCAGTACGCGGATCGCGGCACGACCAAGCTGGGCGCGTTGCTCAAAGAGCAGTTGAACAAGTCCGAATAAGTCTATATAAGGACTTGGCTTTTGCTGAAAGACGGAGCCGTCCGCGATGCGGGCGGCTCCCGGTCAGGGGACCACGTATGCGGCATTCGCATTCGCCCTTCCGCAAGGTAGTCGTACGTTGCCATCGATGACCAAATCCGAATTGATTGCCGCGCTCGCGGAGCGCCAGAAGCATTTGGCGTTCGCCGACGTCGAACTTGCGGTGCGCAACGTCATCGAGCAGATGAGCGGCGC
>DASZTT010000046.1:0-6495 GCA_035547895.1 Rhodanobacteraceae bacterium | reverse complement strand
AGTTGCGGTTGGGGTCCAGCGCGTGCGGGTTCCAGCGATGGATGCGTTCGTAACCCCACGGACTGACGCACGGCGCGATCACGAGATTGGCGCGTCCGGCGCAAGCCTCCGCGTGCCGCTCCGCGAAACGCAGTGCACCGTGCACGCCACTGGTTTCGTAGCCGTGCACCCCGCCCGTCACCAGCATCACCGGCAGCGCGTCGTTCCACCCGCGGCTCTTGAGCGCGAACAGCGGGTAGCTGTCCGGCGGATAGTCGAGCTCGCCGTATCGAACCACATCGAATCGCGGACGCAGGCGGTCGATCGTGCCCAACACTTCATCGGCATAACTGCGCTGCTTGCGCTGGCGCTCCAGCCACTCGGCCTTCTCGGCGTCACCCCATGGCTTGCCAGGTGTACCGATGGGATAAAAGGCGTCGATTGCCACGCGCGTCCTCCGCTGATTGCACTTACTCTAACAGCCCGCCGCCTTCGACCCGGCGAAAATGCGCCCTCGATTTTCGCGTTGGCGCCACCATATCGGCGTCGTTCCCGCCGACGATACCGCCATGACCACCCCTGCTCCGCTCCGCATTGATTTCGTTTCCGACGTCGCCTGCCCCTGGTGCGCGGTCGGGCTCGCCAGCCTGCAGCAGGCACTCGGCAAGCTCGACGGCAGCATCGAGGCCGAAATCCATCTGCAACCGTTCGAGTTGAGCCCGAACATGCCGTTCGAAGGCGAGGACGCCGTCGACCACATCATGCGCAAATACGGCATCAGCGAGGCGCAGTCGGAAGCCAACCGCAAGGTGCTCCGCGAACGCGCGGCGGCGGTCGGGTTCGCCTACAACATGCAGCGCGGCAGCCGGGTCTGGAACACGTTCGATGCGCACCGGCTGCTGCACTGGGCCGAACTTGCGGATCGCGAGAAAGCAGTGGCGCTGAAGCAGGCCTTGTTCCGCGCGTACTTCACCGACAACGAAAACGTGGCGGACCGCGGCGTACTCGCGCGCATCGCGGGCGAGGTCGGCCTCGACGCCGGCCAAGCGCGCCGCATGCTCGACAGCGGCGAGTACGCGGACGAAGTGCGCGCGCAGGAACGCCACTGGCAGCAGGCAGGCATCCACTCCGTGCCTGCCGCGATCGTCAATCGCCAATACCTCATTTCAGGCGGCCAGCCGCCGGAAGTCTTCGAAAGCGCGCTGCGCGAAATTGCCGCCAAGGCGGCGGCCTGACCACGCCACTTGGCCACGATCACCACGGCGGCAGCCCGGGCAAGTTGACCGCGCGGTGCAGCCACTGCGCCCACCGGCGCCGCAGGGCGACCGCTCGTTTCCAAACCCAAGAGACGTCGCGGCACGCTGATGGGTCAGCGCTTTGACGTCGCAACGGATTTGCGGGTGGACGGTGCGGCTCCGGACGTGGTTGCGGCTGTGGCCGGCGCTGCCGGGGAAGCCGCGGGTGCGGTGGCCGCCGTGGCCGGGGCCGCCATCGGAGCGCTGGACGCGGATGAGGGAGCCGTACCGGCCGGCGTCGGTTCGTTCGGCGCCTGGGATTGGGGGTTGTTGCCGCACGCCGAGAGCACCAGCGCGCAGAGGGCAATGAGCACAGCCATCTTCATGTTCATCTCCGTTCTCCTTGGCGAAACCACGGATTGTCGTGCTGCGATGCTCCAGATCACGTGAAGCCCCCCGCAGACTGCCGTCTCGCACCGGTTGCTGCAATGCGGACCGCATTCCTCGTTGACACCAATTCAACCTGTACGTGGATAGGCTTTGAAGCCGGCCATCCGGCTCGGAGTCGATGCGACGCGAACCTTCCCGTGATCAGGCAAACGACGCGATCCCACCCGGGCTTCGCATCGGCGCCGCGTTTGCGTGGCGGCTGCTGGTGATTGCGGCGGCGATCGGCGGCGTGCTCGCGCTCGCGTGGGTACTCTCCGACGTCGTGGTGCCGTTCCTGATCGGCGTGATCCTGGCGGCCTTGCTGGTGCCGCTGTCGGCTTTCCTGCAGCGCCATCGCTGCCCGAAGTGGCTCGCGATCATCGTCGCCTGGATCGTGCTGCTCGGCGTGATCGCGGGGCTGACGTCGCTGGTGACCGAACGCGTGCTCAATGAAATCCCGACACTGCAGAAGCAGATCGCGGGCGTCGGCAACCAGTTGAAGTCGCTGCTGGCGACGCATCCGTTCGGGCTGGATGCAGCGAAGGTCAGCCGGTACATGACCGAACTCGGCCAATGGCTGCAAGCGCACGCCTCCGATGTCGGCCTGCGCGCCGCCGCCGCCGGCTTGCGCATCGTGCACATGCTGGAAGGCATCTTCATCATGATCTTCGTGATCCTGTTCGCGATGATCGACGGTGCGGAAATCTGGGCATGGGTGACGCGGCTGTTTCCGCGGCGCGCCCGTGCGCGGCTCGATTTCGCCGGCCACGCCGGCTGGCTCACGCTGACCGCGTTCGCGCGGGTGCAGATTTTCGTCGCCGCGATCGACGCGGTCGGCATCGGCATCGGCGCGTGGCTGCTGGGCGTACCGCTGGCCACGCCGATCGCGGTGATCGTGTTCTTCGGCGCGCTGGTTCCGATCCTGGGGTCGATCGTCGCGGGCGCTGCGGCCGTGCTGATCGCGTTCCTGTTCAACGGGCTCGATCACGCGCTGATCATGCTGGGCGTGGTGCTGCTGGTGAACCAGCTCGAAGGCAACGTGCTGCATCCCTTCCTCACCGGCGGCGTCGTGAAGGTCCATCCGCTCGGCGTGGTGGTCGGCGTGATCGCGGGCGCCGCCGTCGGCGGCGTCGCGGGTGCGTTCCTCGCGGTGCCGATCATCGCGACCGCGAACGCGATGATCAACGCGGCGGCGGATTATCCTTCCGCGACGAGCGCGCGCGACGCGACCGCGCCCGAAGACGACACGGCGAACCCATGAGCGATGCACTGCACATCGTCTGCCCGCATTGCGAAGCGGTGAACCGCGCGCCGTCCGACCGCATCGGCGCGCCGCCCACCTGCGGCCGCTGCCATCGGCCGCTGTTCGAAGGCCAACCGCTGGAGGTGAACCGGGCCCGGTTCCAAAAGCATCTTTCGCGCAACGACATTCCGGTACTGGTGGATTTCTGGGCGCCGTGGTGCGGGCCGTGCAGGACGATGGCGCCGCATTACGCCCAGGCGGCAGCGCAACTGGAGCCTCGCGTGCGGCTGCTCAAGGTGGACACCGAAGCCGAACAGGATCTCGGCGCCGGCTACGACATCCGCAGCATTCCGACCCTGGCGCTGTTCCGCGGCGGCCGCGAAGTCGCACGCTAGGCCGGCGCCATGAGCGCATCCGGTATCGTGCAATGGGCGCGTTCGCACGGCGCGTGAGGGGTCTTCGGGGGTCGGCGCGCGATATTGCGATCAATGGGTGGCGGGTTCCGGTGGCGGTCCATCCGGCCGCCTGCGCATGAAACGCGCGAAACGCGGCAACCCATTGGCCGTCACGCCGTTGAACCGGTAGCTCACCCACGACCCGACCGGCGGCGGATCGACGCGATCTGCATCCGAAAACCCCGAGCCGATCGAAAAGCGCCGCCCATCCTGCGTGCGTACCTCCAGCGAACCCATCCTGCCTGCAAGCCTGCCCTGCCCCGGCCGGATCGCGACCACCTGTGCTTCGGCGTCCTCGTAAGGCTTCAGCTTGAGCAGGCCCACGCCGCGGCCCGCCCGGTACGGGGAGTCGCCGCGATGCAGCACCAGGCCTTCGCCGCCCTTGTCGACCACGCGCTTGAGTTCCGCACGAAGCTGCGTTTCGTTCGCGACATGGAACTGCCGGATCGCCACCACCCACGGATCGCCGATCGCGGCGACCGTCGCGCGGATGGCCGGCACCCGCGCATCGAAGTTACCTCCGTATCCCGGCAGGTCGAACACGTGATACGTCACCTCGTGCCAGGCCGGATCGTTCGCGCCCGCCGTGCGTACGATGGCGGACGCGCGCGAGAACTGCCCGTAGCCGACCCACAGCTCGCCATCCAGCGGCGTTGCCGGCCAGTTCTTCGTGAACCACGCCGGCACCGGCACGACACGTCCGCCGCGCGTGAACAGCCGGTGGCCATCCCAGTAGCCGCGCACGCCGTCGAACTTCTCGCTGACCCAATAGCGGGACAGGTCCACACCGCCGTGATAGACATCGACCAGTTCGACCGGCGGCGGTGTTGCGCTCCGCACCGGTGTTACGAGCAGCGCACTCCACGCAAGAATGACCACCACGATCCAGCGCATTGCTCGCATGCCTGCCTCTCCTCGGGTTGAAAGGACCGAGTGTTGGTTGTTCCGCAGCACCGTGCTGCCGGTCGCCTGCCGAATTGCTGCACCTCCCCTTCCGAAAACGATGTAGGGCACTTCCTACGGCGCTGGCTGCGAGTCGTACGTCGATGCCACAATCACATCGACGACAAGGTGAACCCATGACCCTCGACAAGCATCCCGAAAAAGGCGCGCCGCTCGGCGGACGATCGCTGCTCGAAGACGTGAGCCTGCCCGCGGCGGTGATCTTCGACAGCGCGCTCGACCAGAACATTGCCTGGATGCAGCGCTTCGCCGACGCGCACGGCGCGAAGCTCGCGCCGCACGGCAAGACCACCATGACGCCCGCCCTGTTCCGCCGCCAGCTCGAAGCGGGCGCGTGGGGCATTACGCTGGCCACGGCGGTGCAATGCGCTGCGGCTTTCGAACATGGCGCCACGCGCCTGCTGATGGCCAACCAACTCGTCGGCGTCGCCAACATGGCGATCGTGGCCGGCCTGATCGAACGCGGCGCGGATTATTTCTGTCTCGTCGACAGCGTGGCCAACGTCGAGGCACTGGGCCGGTATTTCGGCGCGCGCGGCCTGACGCTTCAGGTGCTGGTCGAGCTGGGCGTGCCGGGCGGACGTTGCGGCGTGCGCAATGAGCCGGAATTGAACGCGCTCGTCCACGCGATTGCCGCGGCGCCGGCTATCGCGCTTTGTGGCATCGAAGGCTACGAAGGTTTGATCGGCGGCGAGCACCCCGTCGACGCGATCCGCAGCTACGGCCGGCGGCTGGTCTCGAGCGTTCGCCGGTTGCGCGATGAAGGTGCGTTCGCGGATCGCACACCGATCGTCACCGCGGCGGGTTCGCAATGGTTCGACCTGATCGCCGAAGCCTTCGACGAAGCCGACCTGCGCGATCGCGGCACACCTGTGCTGCGGCCCGGTTGCTACGTCGTGCACGACCACCGTTCCTATCGCGATGCGATGGCCGAAATCAAAACGCGCCATCCGGAACTCGAAGGCGAACTGCAACCCGCGCTGGCCGTGTTCGCGCTGGTGCAGTCGTTGCCGGAACCGGGCCTTGCGGTGGTCGCGATGGGCAAGCGCGACATCTCCGTCGATCCCGACCTGCCGATTCCGCTGCAATTGCATCGCCCCGGCGAACCCGCGCGTCCGCTCGCCGGCTGCCATGTCCGCAAGGTCATGGACCAGCACGCGATGATGGTGATTCCCGAAGATGCGGACATCCGCATCGGGGATGTCGTGTCGTTCGGCGCTTCGCATCCCTGCCTGACCTTCGACAAATGGCGCCAGGTGCTGCGCGTCGATGATGATCTGCAGGTGCTGGAAGTGATGCCGACCTATTTCTAGTCGTGGTTCGGCATTGAAAAGGCCACGCGGATCTATTCGCGCGACGAAGCGGCATCCCATCGGTACAACGCTGCGTAGTCCGCGCCGGTGCGCCGGCAGGCGCGCCAGGCCAGCCCGCCTTCGGCCATCGCGTCGCGCACACTGGGCGCGATCCACTGCAGGGCGCGCGCGGCGCCACGGTCGGACCAGCGTTGCAGGCTCGATCGTTCCATCAGGTCCAGTGCCCACGCCGGCAGCAGCGCGGAGGCCGCGCCCATGAACAGATCGCGGCTGAACCCCGCGAGCGGAATCGGCAACCTGATCGATGCGAGGATGCGCAGCGTCTCGCGGGTGCGAGCATCGAACGCCAGCCCCGGCCGCACGCGCACGAAGAATGCGTCGAGTTCCGCCATCGACCGCGGCACGCCGTGCGCGCCCAGCGCTTCCGCGACCTGCGCCATTTCGGCGAGATAGCGATCCTGCATCGCCCGCGGAATCGGCGCATGGCAGTAGCGCTCGTACGCCCGCAGGAAACACCAGCAGCCGGCGCAATGCACCCAGTTGAGCAAGTGCGGATCGTCTGCGCTGTACGCGCGGCCATCCGGCGCGGTGCCGCGGACGCTGCGGTGGATCACGCGCACATGCTCGATGGCCGCTTCGGCCGGCGCGCGCGGCGCATAAGTCGTGCGTCCGACGAACGCCGTGGTGTTGCGCAGGCGACCGAGCGTGTCGGTGCGGAACGCGGAATGGTCCCACACGCCCGCGAGCGCGAGCGGATGCAACGCCTGCAACATCAAGGATGCCAGGCCGCCCGCCATCATCGACGGAAAGTCTGCGTGGATCTTCCACGTCGCGCTGTCCGGCCCGAACAGACCGGGATCACCCAGCGGCGCGTCGTA
>DASZTT010000045.1:0-3077 GCA_035547895.1 Rhodanobacteraceae bacterium | reverse complement strand
GCCTCGCGGCGCTGAACCTGGTGCTGGACTTCGATTTGATCGAACGCGGCGCGGCTCAGGGCGCGCCGCGCTACATGGAGTGGTACTGCGCGTTCGCGCTGATGGTGACGCTGGTGTGGCTGTATCTGGAGCTGCTGCGACTGATCGGCAACTCTCGGAGATAATTTTTGCGATCGTCCCTGATCGCTGTTTGGTTGAATTCCGTCGCGCCCTGGCAGCAAACCGCTCAGCCGATACCACCGCGGCCATGCATGGCCTGACTGTGGACAACAGCCGCTCCGGAATACATGAGCGGAAAAGCGAGGCATCCATGATCATCGTCACGACTGAAAACGTAGCGGGTCATCGCATCGCGGAAACCAAGGGCCAGGTGTTCGGCCTGGTGGTGCGCAGCCGCGGCATCGGCGGCAACGTGATGGCGGGCCTGCGTTCCATCGTCGGCGGCGAGATCAACGAGTACACGCAGATGCTGGAAGAAGCGCGCCGCCACGCCACCGACCGCATGGTGCAGAACGCGCAGGCAATGGGTGCCAATGCCGTCGTGATGATGCGCTTCGATTCGTCAGAGATCGGCCAGACCATGAGCGAGATCGTGGCGTACGGGACGGCTGTGGTGATCGAGAAGGCCTGAGGCCATGCTGGCGGTCGCGCTCTACCTCATCGGGGCGCTGTTGCTGCTGATCGCCGGAGTCACGCTGTTGGTCGGTGGTGCGTTCGCGCTGTTCCTGCCACAGCTGATCATCGGCGGGCTGTTCCTGATCGTCGCGCTGGCGATCGAACGCTGGCGCTACAAGCCCGTGCAAAGCCAAAGCCCCGATCCGCGCTGGACCGACACCGGCGAGCGTTTCGTCGATCCGGAAACCGGCGTGCTGACGGCCGTCTATTTCGACCCCTCGAAGGGCGAGCGCCACTATCTCGCGGTGAAGGCGAATCCCTGAGACGAACAAGCCCGGTCTGGCGACCGGGCTCGAGGTTTTCGACGTCGGCGAAAGTCAGTGCTGCTTCGGCGCCGGCCCTTGCACCACCTGCACCATATGCGCGGGATCGACGTACTTCCTGAAAGCGTCCTGCACCTGCGTGGCGTCGAGATCCAGATAATGCCTGGCCGCGACCATCGGTTCGTCCAGCGGTTCGCCGTTGATGCTCCATTCCAGCAGCGAACGCGCGATCTTGTTGACGCTGGAGACGCCCAGCGGAATCGAGCGGATGCGCGCCTGCTTGGCGTTGGTCAGCTCGCCGGGCTTGACCGGCGTGCCGCGCATTGCATCGATGTTGTCGACGATCAGTCCATCCACCGGCTTGACCTTGTCCGGATCGCTGCCGTACTGCACGTAGAAGATCGAACGCGAGCGGTCGAACTGCATGCCCGATCCGGCGCCGTAGGCGTAGCCGTGGTTGACGCGGATGTCCACCATCAGCCGCGAGGCGAAACCGTTGCCGCCCAGCACTTCATTGCCCAATTGCAGCGCGTAGCGGTCGGGGTTGTGCAGGTTGAGGTCCAGCATCTGGCCCAGCAGTACCTGGTCCTGCGATGCATAGGCGTTCGGCACCACGGTGTAGCTGGCGGGATTGGCCGCCACCGGCTTCGGCACCACGTCGGGCTTCGGGCCGGTCGCCTTCCATCCGCCGAACGCTTTTTCCACCGCCGCCCTGGCCGCTTCCGGGGTGATGTCGCCCACCACCACGATGGTGGTCATGTCCGGACGATAGACCTTGGCGTAGTAATCCTTCACGTCCGCGAGCGTCAGCGCGTCCACGGTTTTCGGCGTCGCTTCGCGCAAGCCCGGATCGCCCGCGGGCAGCAGGCCTTTCATCAGGGCGCGCATCATCTTGTACTCCGGCGACTGCAACTCACCGGCCAGCGTGCGCGACAGCGTCTGCTGCTGCACGGTGAACGCGCTCTGCGGCAACGCAGGATGCAATTCGTTGTCGGCGAGCAATTGCAATCCCTTGTCGAAGTTCTCGGCCGGCACCGCGAGGCTGAAGCGGCTGCCGCCGGATTCGCTGGCGGCGATGTCATCCAGCGCCTTGTGGAACGCCGCGCGATCGAGCGTGGTGGTGCCGTAGTCGAACAACGACGCCAGCAGCTTGCCGACGCCTTCCTGATGCTTCGGCGCCTGCAGGTCTTCGTTGCTGTCGACGCGGCCCACCACGGTGACCGTCTTGCTGACGTCGGTGGGCTGCACGATCAGCGTGATGCCGTTGGCGAGCGTCATCTTCACCGGGTCGAGCGTCCAGTGCGGCATTTGCAAGTCGGCGAGCTGCCGGGTGGCCCACTCCGGCAGCAGCGCATCCAGCTTGTCGTTGCTGGCGAACGATTCGGTGCCGCCGAAGCCGTTGCTGTCGGGCGGACGCTTGCCGTTCGGGTTCGGCGTCAGCACCACGGTGATGCGCTGCCCGGGCTTGAGGTACTCACGTGCGACGCGATCGACGTCCTCCGGCGTGACCGCGAGGATCTGGTCGAGCGCTTCCTGTGGTGAATTCAATCCTTGCCAGGCCAACGCCTGCGACCATGCTTCGGCCAGTTCCATCGGACTGTTCTTGGCGAACTCGAACTGCGCCTTCTCCTGGCGCTTGGCGGCTTCGACCAGCTCGGCCGGCACGCCATTCTTCAGCAGGCCGGCGATCACGCCGTCGAGATGGCCCTGTGCCTGCGTGGCGTTGCCACCCGTGGGGAAGCCGACCTCGACGGCACCGATGCCGCCGTGCACGAACGACTGCACGCTGGCATCGGCGGACAGCACCTTGCCTTGCGCGGCGAGCTCCGACAGCGCACTGCGCGAGTTGTCGAGCACGTCCATCAGCACCTGCATGGCCGCGTAATCCTTCGACTGCTGGCCCGGCGCGCGGAACAGGTACTGCACGCTGCCGGTCGCGTCCGGCGTGGTCCGGGTGATCGTCTGCGGCTTGAACGGTTCGAGCTTCACCGGCCTGCGTTCCGGCACGTTGCCCTTGGGGATCGGGCCGAACAGGTCCCTGACCTTGGCCAGCGTCGCCTGCGCATCGACGTCGCCCGCGATCACCAGGATCGCGTTGTTCGGCTGGTACCAGTGGTTGTAGAAGCCCTGCAACACCTT
>DASZTT010000044.1:0-17070 GCA_035547895.1 Rhodanobacteraceae bacterium | reverse complement strand
CGGAACTGGTGGCGGAAGCCACGGCGGATCCGCCGATGGCGGTCGCCGCAACACCGGTCGCTTGGGACAAGCCGCCCACCGCGGTGGCGTTGTCCTGTGTCGCCTGCGCGGCAGAACCAAGCGCCATCGACAGCCCACCCTTGGCAGTTGTGTACTCGCCAGCGCCGATCGAACCGTTGCCGTCGAGATCGATCGCGCCACCCAAGGCCGTCGAGTTGTTGGCGGATGCCGACGCATAGGAACCAAGCGCGAAAGCCTGGGCACCCGCTGCAACCGACTCGAAGCCGATCGCCACGGCCTTCTTGCCCGAACCGTCCGCACTGTCACCGACTGCGGTGCTGTAGTCCCCGCCAGCGGTAGCGTACTTGCCGGCGGCCAGACTGCCCGAGCCGGTCGCGCTGGTACGCGCCCCCAAAGCAGTGGAATCGGCGCCGGTGGCGCTGCTGTATTTGCCGACGGCGGTGTTCGTGCCGGTTGCGTAAGCATGCAAGCCCAGTGCCGTGGCACCGGTGCCATTGGCGTCCGCCGCGTAACCCAAGGCGGTGGAATCCGCGTTGGCATAAGCGCCGCCGCCAACGGCCGTGCCGGAATTCTGGGCTTTGGCATTCGTGCCACAAGCCAAGGCACCATAGCCGCCGATGCTCTGACCAGTAGGGCCGGAGCAGGCGGCTCCGGCAATGGCCATCGGTGTCACCTGACCCATTTGTTGGTCCAGTTGGGTCACGGGGGCCGCGATCGCTGAACCATAGTGATTTTGCAGGTATTCCAGATTCACCGCCGAATGTGCGGTGGTCGGATCGGCCACGTTGACCAGCTCGCGGTACACCCCATTGCCGCCGAACGAAACCGTGTTGGCGACGTTCGCGATGGAACCGAAACCGATTGCGACGGAATTGGTGGCCGAAGCATTGGCAGATCCGCCGATGGCGGTTGCCGCAACACCGGTCGCTTGGGACAAACCGCCAATCGCAGTGGCGTTGTCCTGCGTAGCCTGCGCGGCAGAACCCAGCGCCATCGACAGCCCACCCTTGGCGGTTGTGTACTCACCCGCGCCGATCGAACCATTGCCGTCGAGATCGATCGCGCCTCCCAAGGCCGTCGAGTTGTTCGCGGACGCCGACGCGTAGGAACCGAGTGCGAAAGCCTGGGCACCCGCCGCTACCGCATTCAAGCCGATCGCGATGGATTTCTTGCCCAAGGCCGAGGAGTCCGCGCCGACCGAAACGGAATAATCCCCTACGGCACTGGCGTAGGAACCGATCCCGACTGATTGGGTTCCGGACGCTGAAGAGTGCTCACCCGCGGCTACCGAGAAGTCTCCGGATGCATTCGACGCCATCCCGACCGCGGTCGAGTAGAACCCGGTTGCGCTGGAAGTCGCTCCGAAGGCACTCGCGTAATCATTGCTCGCGAAGGCGTTGTAACCGATCGCAGTGGCCAGGTTTCCGTTGGCAAAGGCGAGGGCTCCCGCCGCCGTCGAGTCCGTCCCGGTGGCTGTCGCGGATTGGCTGCCATCGCCTGCACCCGAGGCGACGAAGTAACTGCCGGACACGGCCGGGTTTGCTGTTGCCTGCCCATGGGCCGCAACACCCCGCGTCTGCGCTGTCTGGGTGGCCGCAGCGCCAAAGGCCGCCAACGGCATCAGTCCCAGACATGCAAGCAGGGAGATCGACAATTGCAGGCGACGCAGCCCCGCAGGCCGGTCTCCCGATGCAGCGCCTTCCGAACCACCGCCACCTCGGACAGTCGCGAGTTCTGATGCCACCACGACTTGCTTGAGGGATTTGTTCCAAACCAGGCTGTAGATCTTCTTGTTCATCGGTCGGCCTCGGAATTGTTCAGGACTGGACGGTTTTCGCGATACGTCCAGCGCAATGCATTACGAATGACACAGCGCATGGAGAACGGAATGGCTTTTTGAAGACGATTTCCCCCGGCACATCGCCCGAGTGGCGATGTGTTTTGAATTGGGTTTGAACGATCGGTCAGGACGCGGGGCGTGCCTCGGTCACGTCATTCCGACGCCACTGTACGCACACATAACGTATTCGGAGTCTGGCATGTCGTCGCCGCACCCATCAATAGCGCAGTGCGATGGATAACCATCATGATCGAAATCGATCACGATCTTTGCCGGCACGCAGCTGTCGTGATGGGCGATCGATAACAGTGGTGGGACACGACCAGTCATGGCGCCGGCCCACTCGCAGTCGCACTCGCAGTCGCGGCGAGTGCGGCGTGCCAGCCCAACTGGAAACGTGTCCGGGTGCCGCTCTTTCGCATCAATTCGCTCATGCGCCGGTTGAGCGTCGCCGAAGAAATGCCCAGCTCGGCAGCAATGGCCTTGTCATTGAGGCCGGCGGACAGCAACGGGATCAATGCAGCCGCAAATTCGTCATCATCGCCCCGGTCGGCCCTGGCGGTGCCACGAACGAGCATGATGGGGGTCGCGCGCTCCCAGACGAATTCGAACAGCAGGCATAAAGCGTCGAGCAACGCGCCGCCATGGACCAGAAGGGTCGGAGCATGGTCCGGCCGATCACCATCCAGCGAAATGACGGCTGCCTTCCGATCGAAGATCATCATCTTGAAGGGCAACGCGGGCTGCATGCGCGCCTCCTCTCCGCGCGCGACGTCCTGCTTGATCTGCTCCAATGCGCCGGGCGTTTCGAGCAAACTGTTGTCGGAAATGGTCCTGACCCGTACGCCCGAACGGGGCGTTTGCGGCGGCAAGACCGTCGGCGCAAGGATTGGCGCGCGCTGAAAGCACATGACGTCGCTGCGATAGGATTCGTACAACTGCGCCAGCACCGCAGCCAGGTGGGCACGGCTTTCGATCAGCTCCAGCACCGGCTCATGCCCGACCGCATGACTGGAACGCGCGGAATGGGCTTCGAGATCCGGAATCGCGACACGAACCCGTTCCAGCATGGCCTGCTTCTGCTTGACGAGCGCGGCGACCGCGAACTCCGGAGGAGCCGCGACGTAGACCCTCGGAACCTTCGGGGTATGCGTGGCGAGGCCCAGGGCCTCCAGATCGGCAAGCAAGCGTCGCGCCACGCTGCGCGTGATTCCAAGACTGGCAGCGATGTCGGCAACCGTGGCAGTGTGGCGTTCGAGCAACGCCCGGTAAGCCCTTTCCTCGGTAACACTTATCCCGAGAAGTTCAAGTGGTCTGGTAGCCGCGTAGCGATCAACAGCTGCATCCATGATGCGCCTCCCTCGTGGCCCGCTTGATCTCTTATTCCGGGTGCGCCTGCCCCCTTTCTGGCGGACGCATCCGGCGTTGAATCAACCCTGCACCGACACTTCTGGATTCAGAAGTTTTACACGAACACGGCACAAGCGCGCAATGCTTTCCGTCGGCGGGACCGTCCCTCCATCCTTGCCGTCAGGCCGGGCAAGCTTTCCCGGATTTTTCGTTAGTACTTCGTTAGTGACAGACCGCAAGACAAACGGCGGACGAGGCCGGCGCTGACGCTCATCGCCAGCATGAATCATGGGGTGTATTCGTCCCAGGCAGGCCGCGCCGAATTGCCGCCTGACTTCCGCCTTGCCGAAGCCGCGATGTTTCAACGACCAGCCCGGTTCCGACTGACGCGACATGCGATGACGCTTTCGTTCCATTCGGGTCGATTGCAGTCAAGCGGTGCGCGGTAGCGCAGACCAACATGACAAGCACGTCGAACCCGTTTCGGACGTTCTTCATCAAATCGGAGGCGAACATGAAACTGCGCATCGGTACCGTTTCCTATCTGGCATTGGCCGCGCTGGTCGGGATCGCGGGCGGCGTGTGGGCCGCGGCCACGGAAACCCCGTCACAGGAGCAACCGGCCACTCCGACGCCCGGCGCAATGGTCGATGCGCTGCATGCCGCGTTCGGCGACCACCACACGCGCGCCGTGCACGCCAAGGGCGTGTACGCCGTGGGCGAATACCGACCTTCGGCGGCGGCCCGTCGACTGTCGAAGGCATCGTTGTTCCGCAGCCAGAACATTCCCGTACTGGTGCGCTTCTCCGACTTCACCGGCATCCCCGACATTCCTGATACAGCGCCGCAGTCCATGCCGCGCGGCATGGCGCTCAAGTTCAATCTTCCGGGCGGTCATACCGCTGACGTGGTGGCGCACAGCTTCAACGGCTTCCCGACGGCCAATACCGCCGAGTTCCGCGAACTTTTGTTCGCCATCGCTGCAAGCGGCCAGAACACACCCAAGCCGACACCCCTGGATCAGTTTCTCGCTGCGCATCCTGTTGCCAAGGCTTTCCTGACGACGCAAAAACCGATGTCGGAGAGCTACGCGACGCTCGACTATTACGGCGTCAACGCATTCCGGTTCACCGATGATGCTGGCGCGAGCGTATTCGTGCGTTACCGCTTCGTACCGGTCGACGGCGAACGCTTCGTACCCGCGGCAAAGCGGGCGTCAATGGGCCCTGACTACCTCGCCCATGAATTGCCCGGGCGCCTTTCCCACGGAGCCGTCGCGTATCGATGGCTGGCGCAAATCGCCGCACCCGGCGATGCCATCGACAATCCTTCGATCGCGTGGCCGGAAAGCAGGCGTCTGATCGACCTCGGCACGATCCGCATCACCGGCATGGCGCCCAATCCGGCCGCGCTCGACCGGCAAACCGTGTTCCTTCCGCTCAACGTGCCTGATGGAATCGCCGGCGCGGATCCGATGCTGGACATCCGCCAGCATGCCTATCCCATTTCCTTCGCACATCGCCGAACTGCACAGCCTGCGGTTGCGCGACGGGGTCAATGAGCCCGCTGTCAACCGAAGCCCACGCGCGATGGGATCCATTTGCCGGGTTTTGGACGATTCTGCCATTGCCCACTCTCGTCGTTGCACGCCACGTTGCCGCACGCACGAAAACCGGACTAATCTGCCGGCCACAGGGTCGCTTCGGCCGGGGCGCGGGCTTCGCCACCGGTCGCCGGGAGGTCGCATGCAAGGTGCGGGCACCAAGGAGCAGCGCTTCCGTGACAGCTTCAGGATCAAGGATGCATCGACCATCCTGATCCGCAGTTTGAAAAACGCGGACATCACGGTCAGCGAATGCCACTCGGAAGCGGTTGACGGCGAGCTTTCAACGCCCTTCCCTTTGGACGACGCCTACATCGTCGGGCTGCAACTGCGGGAGTACGGGGATTGCGAATCCTGGGAGGAAGGGCAGCTTGCCTCCAGGACTTACGTCAGGGCAGGTGAGACCCACTTCTACGACGTCAAGCGCAATCCCCGCTTTCTCATCGACAAGCCCTTCCACGTGCTCATGTTCTACGTACCGCGATCGGCCTTCGACACGATCGCCGAGGAGGCGCGCGCACCGCGCATGGGTGAACTTCGCTACCAGCCAGGCATCGGATACGACGACCCGGTCGTGCGCAATCTCGGCGGCGTGATGCAGGAGGCCTTGAAAGTACCCGAGCAGGCAAGCCGCTTCTTCGTCGATCACGTCACTCTTGCACTGACCAGCCACGTCGCGTACGTCTATGGCGGCCTCTGCCAAGGGACTCAGCCGCTTCGCGGCGGACTTGCAGGCTGGCAGAAGAAACGCGCGTGCGAACTCATGGATGCGCACCTGGATGGTGGCATCGCGCTGCATTGGGTGGCGGCCGAGTGCGGCCTCTCGATCAGCCACTTCGCGCGTGCCTTCCGGCAGTCCGTGGGCGTGACGCCGCATGCGTGGCTGATGCGTCGCCGGGTGGACGCGGCGCTGTCCCTGATGCGGGACCGGCAACGTCCGCTTTCCGAAATCGCGCTGATGACCGGCTTTGCCGACCAGAGTCATTTCACGCGGGTGTTCACGAAGATCGTGGGCGTCAGTCCGGGTGGCTGGCGACGCAACATGGCCAAGCCCGTGGAAGGCCAGCATGGGTAATCCGGGTTCCGCTGCTCCGGGGGAACAACTGGGCGCCTGTTTCGGGCTCCGGCAACTGCCCAATTGCATCCGGATCGAGAAGACCAACATCGCCGTCACCCGCATCCGTTGCGATTGGGAAAACAACGGACTCACCGCACCGATTCCCGTCGATGACGCTTTCCTGGTAACCCTCCAGCTCTGCGATTGCGCGCGGCATGACCTCTGGACCGATGGCCGCTCACGGCGCACCGGTCCCCTTCACCGGGGAAGCATTTCGATCTACGACTTGCGCACCAGCCCGGTCGTCAACTCGATCAGTCCCTTTGCCAACCTGCACTTCTACATTCCGCGCGCGACGTTGAACGCGATCGCGGCATGGGAAGGATGCGGCGAAGTCGATGATCTGCCCAACGAGCCGGGCCTCGGCATGGACGATCCGATCGTGGCTGGCCTCGGCCTGTCACTGGAATCCGTGTTCGATGAACCCGCGGCCGCTTCCACGATCTTCATCGACCACATCACTTCGGCCATGGCCGCGCGGCTCGCGCGGATACGCGGAACCCGCTCCCCCCGTTCAGCGAGGCCGGACGTGGCCCTGTCCTCCGCGCATGAAAAATCGGTCAAAGAGATGATCGGCGCCGATCTCACGGGCACCATCACAGCCGCGGATCTCGCCGAGGCATGCGGCATGTCGATCACGGAGTTTCGCAGTGCATTCGTACGCAAGACAGGAATGATGCCTCACCAATGGCTGATGGACCGGCGCGTGGACCACGCACGCGAACTGCTGCGCAATTCAAGGCTACCGCTCGAAGCAATCGCGCGCCGCAGCGCATTCGCCGACGTGCGCCAGATGCGCCGCGTCTTCAACGTTTATCTGGGCGCCGATCCGGAAACATTTCGCGCCGCGTAGACGCACTCGCCCGCGAGGCGTGGCAGCCCGTCCTGTGATTCGATGCACGGCGCGAAAGGCGCCCGGAATCCAGTGCGCCTGGAGGCCAGGGTCGGAATCGAACCGGCGTACGCGGATTTGCAGTCCGCTGCATGACCACTCTGCCACCTGGCCGGTGACGGGAATGCGGCGCCTTTGCAAGGCCGCCTTCCAACCGGGACCGCGTTGCGCGGCCCTGAAACAACAGACCCCGGCGTACCGGGGTCTCGAAAACCTGGAGCGGGAAACGAGACTCGAACTCGCGACCCCGACCTTGGCAAGGTCGTGCTCTACCAACTGAGCTATTCCCGCGGAGCCGGCAATGATACGTGGGCCGGAGTTTCGGATCAAGCCTGTGGAGCGTCCCCTTCTCCCGGCATGCGACCGCTTTTCAGCACCGGCCAGGCGGCCCGCATGTAGGCCAGCCCGGACCAGATGGTCAGGACAGCCGCAAAAACCAGCAGCCCCTCGCCCACTTTCCACGCGCGCAGCACGGTCGCGTCCTTGTCGCGCTCCCACAGCAGGATCAGGATCGCGACGATCTGCATCACCGTCTTGAACTTGCCGATCCACTGCACCTTGACACGGCCGCGTTCGCCCACGAACGCCATCCATTCACGCAGCGCAGAAACCGTGATTTCGCGCCCGACGATCACGGCGCTGGTCACCGCCAGCAACCAGGTCGGATGGCTCTGCACCAGCAGGAACAGCGCCACCGCCATCATCAATTTGTCGGCGACCGGGTCGAGGAAGGCGCCGAATGCGGATTCCATGTGCCAACGCCGCGCGATCCAGCCGTCCAGCCAGTCGGTCAGCGACGCCAGTGCGAACACCACCACCGCGGCGATGTTGGCGAACCGCAGCGGAATCGCCGCGATCGCATCGTGCGAATAGAACACCAGCACCATCACCGGCAGCAACCACACACGGAACAAGGTCAGCCACGTCGGCAGGTTGATACGCACGCGTCACTCCCAATGATCCGCGCCAGTGTCGCATACGCGAGCGAGGGCGTCATCGCCTGCGCGGAACCAACGCCTATCCATGCAGGAATGCGTGAATGCGCTCGGCCAGCTCACGATTGATGCCGCGCACGGCGCACAGTTCCTCCACGCCGGCGGCCATCACGCCGGCGTGACCGCCGAACGTCTTCAGCAACGCCGCGCGACGCGATGCACCGATGCCGGGTACGTCTTCCAGCACGCCGCGTTCGCGTGCCTTTTCCCGCCGCTTGCGATGGCCGGTGATCGCGAAACGATGCGCCTCGTCACGCACTGCGTCGATCAGGTGCAAGGCCGGAGAGTCGGGACCGGGTTCCAGTTCGCGCCCGCTGTCGCCAAGCACCAGCGTTTCCTCGCCCTCACGCCGCGACGGCCCCTTGGCCACGCCTACCACCTCGATGCCGGTGACGCCGAGTTCACTGAGCACCGACACCGCCTGGGCCACCTGCCCCCTTCCACCATCGATCAGCAGCACGTCCGGTGCTTCACCCTCGCCCCGCGCGAGTGGTTTGAAGCGGCGTTCCAGTGCCTGCCGCATCGCGGCGTAATCATCGCCGCCCGTGACACCGCGGATGTTGAATCGGCGGTAATGCTGCTTCTGTACGCCTTCGGGACCGAATACCACGCAAGACGCCACGGTTTCCTCTCCCATTGTGTGGCTGATGTCGAAACATTCGAGCCGCTGCGGCGTTTCGTCGAGTTGCAGCAGGTCGCGCAAGGCCTCGAAACGCGAGTGCAGGGTCTGCCGACTCGCAAGCCGCGCCAGCAACGCCGCTTCGGCATTGCGCGAAGCGAGCTCGACGAAGCGCGCGCGTTCACCGCGCACGCGCCATTTCAAGGTCACCTCGCGATCGCGCTGCGCTGACAGCATCTCGGCGAGGGCGACCGCGTCGGACGGTTCGCGGTCGCACACGACCTCGGCGGGCGCCGGCTGGTCGAGGTAGTACTGGGCCAGAAACTGGCCAAGCACGTCCTCGGGCGCAGAGTCGAAGGCCAGCTTCGGAAAATGCGCGCGCGATCCTAGGCTGATGCCGTTGCGGAAGAAGAGCACCGACACGCAGGCGATGCCGGCCTCGACGCGGCAGGCGAACACGTCCATGTCGGCGCTCGCGCCGTGCACGTAGTGGTGCGCCTGCAGGCCGCGCAAGGTCGCCACCTGGTCGCGCAGGCGCGCGGCGCGTTCGTAATCCTGGCGCTTGCTGGCTTCGTCCATCGACGCGGCGAGTTCCTTCACCACCGCATCGCTGCGGCCGTCCAGGAACATCGTGGCGTGACGCACGTCTTCGGCATATTCCGCGGCTCCGATGAAGTCGACGCACGGCGCCGTGCAGCGGCCGATCTGATATTGCAGGCATGGACGCGAGCGATTGCGGAAGTAACTGTTCTCGCACTGCCGTACCTTGAACAACTTTTGCATCAACGCCAGGCTTTCGCGCACCGCATGGGCGCTCGGAAACGGACCGAAGTAACGACCCTTCTCGCGCTTGGCACCGCGGTGGAACACGATGCGCGGGAACGGATCCTCCGACACGAAGATGTACGGATAACTCTTGTCGTCGCGCAACATGATGTTGTAGCGCGGCTTCAGCGACTTGATGAGTTGCGCTTCCAGCAGCAGCGCCTCGCCCTCGGTGCGGGTCAGCGTCACCTCGATGCGCGCGATCTGCGAAACCATCGATGCGATGCGCGGCTCGAGGTTCGGCTTCAGGAAGTAGTTGCCGACACGCTTCCTGAGATTGCGTGCCTTGCCGACGTACAGCAGCGCGTCGTCCGCATCGAACATGCGGTACACGCCGGGCGAAGTGGTGAGATTGCGGACGAAGACCTTGCCGTCGAAGGCCGTTGCATCGGAAGGCATGACGCTATTGTAACGGCGGCGGTCGCGCCCTCCCGTCGCATGGAGGCATCATTCGCCGACCGCAACCCGCTCGCAGGTGCCGTGCTCGGGATCGATGCGCAGGATCGCATGGTCGTTGCGATCGGCCACCCACAGCATGCCCGCTGCGAAGGACATGCCCTGCGGTTCGTGCAGCGGATGGTCGAATTCCAGCGTTCTCAACTCGGCGCTGTACGGATCGAGCACGCACAACCGGTCGTTGCAGGTGTCGGCCACGTACACGCGGTTTTCCGCCGCCGCCAATCCACTCGGGAAAGCCAACCTCACCTTGCGGCCCGTGCCGTCCAGCCTTCCCGGTTCCCACGGCGACGATCCCGCCAGCGTGGTCAGCGCGAGATCCGCGAAGCGCAAGCGGCGGATCGCATTGCCGCCCGAATCCGCGACCAGCAACTGCCCGGGCATCAACGCGAGCGCGCCGGGCTGCGCCAGCGACGCCTGCCCGCCGATGCCGTCGCGTACGTCGCTGCGCCCGTCGCCGGCCAGCGTCGCCGCGCGTTGCGCAGTCAGGTCGACGCGCACGATCTGGTTTTGTCCCGTCGCCGCCACGTAGAGAACATCGCCGTCGGCGGCCACCGCCTGCGGCGCGTTGATCGAAACGCGCAATCCGGAACCCTGCGCCTCGACATCGCCGTAGGCGGGCCGGCCCGCGCCGAGCACTGTGTCCACCTCGCCCGAGTCGAGCCGGATCCGGCGCACGCAATGGTTGCCGGTATCGGCGACGTAAAGGCAGCCATGGCTGAGCGCGAGCCCCTGTGGCAACTGGAATCCGCAGGCCGACGATTGCCCATCCCAATTCCCAGGCGTGCCCGAGCCGAACTGCCGCAGCACGCGGCCATCGTGGCTGCACTCGAGAACGCGATGATGGCCGGTGTCGCTGATGAACAGCCGCCAATCGGTCGCCAACACGTGCGCCGGGAATGCCAGCGGCCCCGTGTTGTCGGCGCGCACGTTCTCCAGCAGATCGGGCACCGGTCGTACATGCGCGGGCGGCAGTCCCTCTTGCAAACGGGTGACCGCCTCCTCGATTTCCGAGGCGCGGCCTTCGCCCACGAAGCGCGCGGCGAGTTGGCCGTCGGCATCGATCAACAGCGTGGTCGGCCACGCAGGAATCGAGTACATCATCCAGGCAAGCCATTCGGGATCGTTGGCGACCGGCGCACGCAGCCGGATGCGCTGCAAGGCCTTCAGCACCGCCGCATCGGGCTGTTGCGAGGCGTAACGCGGCGTGTGCACGCCCAGCAACACGAATTCATCCGGATGCTTGCGCTCGAGCTGGCGCAGTTCGCCGAGCAGATTGATGCTGCTGGTGCTGGTGGCGTTCCAGAACACCATCAGGACGACACGCCCTCGCAATTCCGCCAGCCGCAATCGCCCGTGGCGGTTCACCCACTGCAACGCTTCCGGGATTTCCGGCAGCATCTCGCGGGGACCGTCGGCTTTGAAGGGCATGTCACCCGGCATCATGTTCCTTCCCCTTTTCGGCCGGCTGCGCGGCAAGTCGCAGCGCCAGCGCATCCACGCCACGCCGGATCAACGCCAGCACTGCGCGGAAATCCTCGCGGGTGCCGGTATAGGGATCGGGCACGTCGCCTTCCTCGCCGGCCTGCGGCCGTGCGAACCCCGCTGCCACCAGAAAACGCTCGGGCGCCGGCGCGCCCTTCGGCACGCGGCGGCGCAATTCGGCCAGGGTCGCGCGATCGACCGCGAGCACCATCGCGAAGCGGCTGAAATCATCCTCGTGGAACTGGCGCGCACGATGCGGCGTCAAGTCGAAACCTTCCGCGCGCGCAGCGGCCACCGCGCGCGGATCGGCGCCCTGCCCCACGTGCCAGTTGCCGAGCCCGCGCGACGCCACGGGTACGCGCAGGCCGAGCTTCGCGAATTCCGCGCGCGCCACGTATTCCGCCGTCGGCGAACGGCAGATGTTGCCGAGGCACACGAACAACACGCCGGGCGGCGGCTGTCTCACTTCATGGCACTCCCGAGGCAAGCGTGCGTTCGGCGCGCGCGAGGTCTTCTTCGGTATCGACGCCGGGAGGAAAAGCCTCCGGCGTGATCCGCACCGCGATCGCGTGGCCGTGCTCGAGCGCGCGCAATTGTTCGAGCGATTCGGCGCGTTCCAGCGGTGTCGCCGGCAAGCGCGCGAATGCCTTCAGGAAACCCGCGCGGTACGCGTAGATGCCGATGTGGCGCAGGACCTCGATTCCATCCGGAACGCTGGCGCGGTCGCGGGCCAGCGCATCGCGCGCCCACGGCACCGGCGCGCGCGAGAAGTACAGCGCGCGTCCACGCAGATCGCGCACGACCTTCACGCAATTCGTATCGAACCATTGCCGGGCGGATTCGATCGGCGCCGCCAGCGTGGCCATGTCGGCGCCGTCCTGGACGAGCGCGGCGGCCACCGCGGTGATCCCGGCAGCCGGCGCAAACGGCTCGTCGCCCTGCAGGTTCACGACGACCGCATCGTCAGGCCAACCGAGCGTGGCCGCGCATTCGGCGAGCCGGTCGCTGCCGCTCGCATGGTCGGCGCGGGTGAGGCATACCTCGATGTTCGAACCGGCAAGCGCCGCGGCGATGCGCGCGTCGTCGGTCGCGACCACTACCTGCGCGGCTCCTGCATCGCGCGCGCGGCGTGCGACATGCACGATCAGGGGTTCGCCCCCGAGCAGGCGCAGCGGCTTGCCCGGCAGGCGGGTCGAACCGTAGCGCGCCGGAATCGCGACGATGAACCCTTCCGCGGTGTTCACGCGTCGTTCGCCCGCGGCCGGGGTCGCTTCACCAGCTCGCCACCGCAATTGGGACAGACGTGCTGCATGGACTCGGTGCAGTCAGTGCAGAACGTGCACTCGTACACGCAGATCCAGGCGGCATCTTCCGGCGCGAGCTTCTTGCCGCAGCGTTCGCACGCGCCGCGCATTTCCAGTGTCATTCCGCGATCTCCGTGGCGGCTGCTTGCGCGAAATCGTCGCGCACGAGGTTGACGCGCACACACGCGTTGCCGATGACCTCGGCACCACCGCAACGCCACACCCCGACGGCGGCGCCTGCGTGCCAGTCGGAGGCGAGCGCCGGCAACACGACTTCGGCGGTCACGGCGTTGCCGGGGAAATGATTCGTCACCAGCAAGGCGAGGCCATCCTCCGCTGCGTAGCCGGGCAACTCCACGGCACGCTGCGGCACCAGCGCCTCACCGCCCGCGGTCATGGGACGCACACCCGCCGCGCGCGCCGTGCGATGCAGCAGTTCGATGCCCAGCAACTCGCGGTCATCCTCCAGCCGCAGCCAGCGGATGATGCCGACCATCCAGTCGCGTTCTTCCTCTTCGTCGCTCGCGGGCGCGAGTCCGACGACTTCCCCGATCCGAAGGCGCGCGCCGTCCGAGACATGCAGGCGCAGACGATAGCCGCCCTCGCTCTGGTCGAGCACTTCGCCGCGCAGCATCTGCGGGCGCGCCGTATCGCTGCTCGCCAGCCACGCCGACGCGAGTTCGTGGCGGCCGACCGTGATCGCCTCGCCCTGCACCTGGCGTATGAAGGTCGCAAAATCGAGATTGCCGGCCAACGCATAATGCAGTGCGTGCATGCCGACCATCAGGTCGAGCGCGTGCGACGCCGGCAGCCGTGCATGACCGCGTACGGCCGTGACCCAGCTCGCCTGCAACCGGCGGAGCAACGCGACCTGCACGGTGACGACGCCCCCGCCCGGCCTTGGCAGATCGAGCAATTCGGTGCCTTTCGGCAGCAGCGCGATGCGTTCGTCGAAGATCTGCACCACGGGCTGCACGTCGAGCACCAGCACGCCGACGCCGGCGGCGGCTTGTTCTTCCGCGACGTAGCCCGGACCGGCATCGGCGTCGGTGTCGACGCTCACCCCTGGCATGCCGGCACGCGCCAGTCCGCACTGGCCACCGACGCAACGGATTACCAGGCAGGCATCCTTCAACTCGCGCGCGGAGAAACGATAGGGATTGCTGATCGCCAGCAGCAGCGTCTGCGCGTACGTGCTGCGCGCGGACAGCGGGCCGCCTTCGGCGAACGCATCTTCGACCGCCTGGTCCGCGAGCCCCAGCTCACCCGCGAACGCATACAAGGCATGCACCAGACGCCACACGCCCGCAGGCGGCGTCCGGTACGTGCGGTACGCCCAGATCAGGACGCGGCTTGCATGCACCAACCCGGCCACGATCGCGGCGGCAGCGAACTTGCCCTTGAACATCGGCAGCTTGCCCGCCGGTGCGCATAGTTCCTGCAAGCCAATGGCGTAGCCGCAGGCAAGTTGCCATTCAAGGCGCTGCGCTGCCGCCGCGCGTTCGGCGCTTGCCGCAGGCAGCGGGTGCGAATCCGCACCCAGTTGCTGTTCGATTCCGCGGCACAGGCTTTCCACCGGGCCGCGCAGGTGCGCCAGCCCGGCAAGACGTTCGCCGCCGGTCCATGCAGTCGCCAGCATGCCATCGAGGATCTGCTCCACCTCGTGCAGCGCCTGCGCGGGATTGGCCAACGGCAAGCCCGCGACCGCTTCACGCGTGGCCTTCTCGCTGGCGCGCTGCGATCGGCCCGGCGGCAGGCGCGCGGGCAAGTCTTCAGTCAGGCGTTGGTACGCGTCCATCCCGGCGGATCTCCCCCTGGCGATCCCGCAGAAGTCCATGGGTCATGTGTGCTCCCTGCATTCTAGCCTTGAACCGCAACCATCGCTGGCCGAACATGGGGGAATGAAACCCCGCATGCACGACCCGCGCCAGTTCCGACATCCCAGCTTCCGGGCATTGGCTGAACAGGCATTGACGCGCGCGGCCGGCGCGCCGTTGTCGACCGGGAATCGCGTCGAATTGCTGATCGATGCGCAGGCGAACTTCGACGCGTGGCTCGACGCCATTGCAAATGCGCGCGACAAGATTTTGTTCGGAAACTACATCTTCAAGGACGACGAGGTCGGCCGCGGGTTCGTTGCGGCGCTCGCCGAACGCGCCCGTGCGGGCGTGCGCGTCTGCGTGCTGCACGACTGGCTGGGCTGCCTCGGCCAATCGCGCTCGCGCTTCTGGCAGCCCTTGCGCGAGGCCGGCGGCGAGGTCCGCACGTTCAACCCGTTCGATCCGCTGAGCCCGTTCGGCTGGGTCAATCGCGATCATCGCAAGCTGCTCGCGGTGGATGGCTGCATCGGGTTCGTGTCCGGCGTGTGCGTCAGCGGCGCCTGGCTCGGCGATCCCGCACGCGGACGCGAGCCTTGGCGCGACACCGGCATCGCGCTGCACGGCCCGGCAGTCGCGGACCTCGAACGCGCATTCGCGGACACCTGGGCGACCCTGGGCGAAGCGTTGCCCGCTGCTGCGCTTGCAAATGCCGATTCGATCGAACGGGCGGGCGACGTCGCCCTGCGCGTGATCGCCACCCAACCTTCCAGCACCGGCACCTATCGGCTGGACCAGTTGATCGCCGCACTCGCGCACGAACGGCTGTGGCTGACCGATGCGTATTTCATCGGCGTCGCGCCCTACCTCAGCGCGCTGACCAATGCCTCGCAGGATGGCGTGGACGTGCGCCTGCTGGTGCCGGGCGCTTCCGACATTCCCGCGGTCGCGGCGCTGTCGCGCACCGGTTACCGTGCGTTGCTGGAAGCCGGCATCCGCATCTACGAATGGAAGGGCACGATGCTGCACGCCAAGACCGCGGTGGCCGATGACCGCTGGGCGCGGGTGGGTTCCACCAACCTCAACATCGCCAGCTGGCTGGGCAACGTCGAGATCGACGTCGCGATCGAAAACGAAGATATCGGCCGTCAACTCGCGCAGCAATACGAACGCGACCTGGAGAACGCGACGGAAATCGTGCTGTCGCGCCGCAATCGCGCACGCCCGGCCACGCCGCCGCCACGCCACGGCCTGCACGGCCACGGCAGCGCGGGCCGCGGCGCCGTCGGCGCGATGCGCATGGCCACGACCCTTGGCGCCGCACTCGGCAACCGGCGCGTGCTGAGCCATGCCGAGACCCGGCCGCTGCTGGGTGGCGCCGCGCTGCTGCTGGTGATCGCGGGCATCGGCGCGTGGTGGCCGCGCGTGCTGGCATGGCCGCTGGCCGCGCTTGCGCTTTGGATCGCGGTGAGCCTGGCGGTGCGCTGGATGCGCATGCGCGGGCACGCGCGGCAGGCTGCGCATGCCAATGCAGGCGAACCTTCCGATGCCGCCGCACCACGCGAGCCGAACGATGTCCACTGACGTTTCCCGCCCCGATGCACGCAGGGTGCTGACACCGTCGGCACTGAACCGGCTGGTGCGCGACCTGGTCGAAGGCGCGCTGCCGCTGGTCTGGATCGAGGGCGAAATCTGCAACTTCGTGCGCGCGTCGTCGGGGCATTGGTACTTCTCGCTGAAGGACGCCGCCGCCGAAGTGCGCTGCGCGATGTTCGCGCGCGAGAACGCGCGGCTCCGCTTCCGCGCCGGCAACGGCGCACGCGTCCTGGCGCGCGCGCGGGTCACCCTGTACGAGGCGCGCGGCAGCTTCCAGTTGATCGTCGAACACATGGAAGACGCGGGCGAAGGCGCCTTGCGCCGCGCGTTCGAACAATTGAAGGCCAAATTGCAGGCGGAAGGCCTGTTCGACGAGGCACGCAAGCGCCCGCTGCCCGCGTTTCCGCGCCGCGTCGGCGTGATCACCTCGGCCAGCGGCGCGGCGGTTCGCGACGTGCTGTCGGTGGCGCGGCGGCGCTTCGCGCTGACCGGAATCGAAGTATTGCCGGTGCTGGTGCAAGGCCCCGAAGCTCCCGCGCAGATCGCCGCGATGCTGCACAAGGCCGCCCGATCGGATCGCTACGACGTGCTGCTGGTGACGCGCGGCGGCGGCTCGCTGGAAGACCTGGCGGCCTTCAACGACGAAGGTGTGGCGCGCGCGATCGTCGCCAGCCCGGTGCCGGTGGTTTCGGCGGTCGGACACGAAATCGATTTTTCGATCAGCGATTTCGTCGCCGACCTGCGCGCGCCGACACCGTCGGCCGCGGCGGAACTGATCCTGCCCGACGGCGACGCCTTGCGGCGAATACTCGGCCAGTGCGAAGCACGCTTGCGCCACGCCTGGCAGCGCCGCGCGCACGGCGCCGTGCAACACCTCGACCATCTCGCGATCCGCCTGAACATGCAAAGCCCCCGGCAGCGGCTCGCCACCGGCCGCGAACGCATGGAGGCGATCCGCGAGCGCCTGCTGCGCGCACGCGCGCTGGTGCACGAACGCGCGGCCGCGCGCATCGCGCAACTGCACGTGCGCCTGCTGCACCAGCACCCGCGGTCGCGGGTGGAGCAACTCGTGCGGGACAACGCGGAACTCCACCGACGCCTCGGCGCGGCATGGGCGCGCGAAGCGGAACGGCGCAGGTCGCGCCTCGGC
>DASZTT010000043.1:0-3722 GCA_035547895.1 Rhodanobacteraceae bacterium | reverse complement strand
CGTGCACGCGGTGGTGGATCGCGCGCACGTGCTCGATGGCGGCTTCGGCCGGCGCGCGCGGCGCGTAAGTGGTGCGGCCGACGAAGGCCGTCGTGTTGCGCAGGCGCCCCAGCGTATCGGTGCGGAATGCGGAGTGGTCCCAGACACCCGCCAGTGCCAGCGGATGCAAGGCCTGCAGCATCAGGGAAGCCAGTCCGCCCGCCATCATGGACGGAAAGTCCGCGTGGATCTTCCACGTCGCGCTTTCCGGCCCGAACAGACCGGGATCACCCAGCGGCGCGTCGTAGTCGGGCGCCGGCGCGTCACGGCTCAACACCGCCAGCACCTGCCTCCGCAAGCGCCTGCGTGCGGGCGGCGGCAGCCATTTCACGCCGGGGAGGTTTGGACGCGCAGCATCGTGGCCGCGACCGCGCCCGCGCCCGCGCCCGTCGAGCGTCATGTCATCGGGATCGCGCATGCTTCCACTGTACGCCGTTGCATTTCGCAGCGCCCGCGTTGCGATCGCGCATCGCGTTTGCATGCCGCTGTCGATCTGGCAATTCCTCGAACGTCGCTTAGACGAAACGAACCGGTCGGTTCGCCCAGGAGTCCGGCATGCGCAAGCTCATCGTTCCCGCGTTCATCAGTCTCGATGGCGTCGTGCAGGCACCCGGCGGCCCGCAGGAAGACACCGGCGGCGGTTTCACCCACGGCGGCTGGATCTGGCCCTACGCCGACGAATCCGGCGAAGTGATGGGCGGCGTGTTCGAGCGCCCGTTCGAGTTGCTGCTCGGACGCCGCACCTACGACATCTTCGCCGCATACTGGCCGCACGTCGCGGAAGGCGCGCCGCACCAGCGTATCGCCGACCTGTTCAACGGCACCATCAAGCACGTCGCCACCCGCCATCCGGCCACGCTGGGATGGAAAAACAGCCGCGCGCTGGGACCGGACATCGTCGCCGCGGTACGTGGACTCAAGCGCAGCGAGGGTTCCGATCTCGTCACGCAGGGCAGCAGCGATCTCGTCCACCAACTGCTGGCCACCGATCTCGTCGACGAACTGCGCCTGCTGGTTTATCCGGTCCTGCTGGGCCGCGGCAAGCGCCTGTTCGATGAGCGCGCGCAAGCCGCGGCGTTCCGGCTCGAAGCTTTTAGGGCCACGACGACCGGCGTGCTGGTCAACCGCTACGTCCGCACCGGCGAGGTGCAGACGGGATCGTTCGAACCCGCGTGAGCGCGGCGCACCGGCTTGCGCGAACGCGACGGTTCATTTCAGCGTGCGATCGAACAGCGCGAACATTTCGGACCAGCCGCGTTCCGCCGCTGCTTCGTCGTAAACCGGGAAGTCGGTTTTCATCCAGCCGTGCGACGCGTCGTGGTAGGTCTCGCAGCGATAGCGCACGCCGGCAGCGTCGAGCGCGTGCTTCAGGCGCTCGACCATTTCCGGCGGGCAACTGCGGTCATTGTCGGCGACCGCGATGTACAACTCGGCGCGGATCTTCGGCGCCAGCAGGTGCGGACTCGCCGGATCGTCGGTGGCCAGCCGCCCGCCGTGGAAGCTGACCGTCGCCGCCACACGATCGGGATACGTTCCCGCCGCGGTGATGGCCATGCCGCCGCCCATGCAGAAGCCGATGGTGCCGATCCTGTCGCCGGCGAGGTCGTTGCGCGTCTCGAGGTACGCAAGGAACGCTTCGGTATCCCTCGCAGCCTTGACGTTGTCCGTGGTCGCCGTCAGCGGCCCGACCATCGCGCGGAAATCGCCGGCGAACGCTTCCTTCGGATCGAGCGGACCATATGTACCATAGCGATAGAACAGATCGGGCACCAGCGCGACGTATCCGCCTTCGGCAACGCGCTCCCCCACTTCCATCAACGCCGGGCGGATGCCGAATGCATCCATGTACACGATCACCGCCGGCCACGGCCCCGCGCCATCGGGCGTGAATACGTGTGCCGGGCATTGGCCGTCGCGCGTGCGGATGCTGACTTCTTCATGCTGGGTCATGGTGATTCCCTCGTGGCCGGAAACACGCAGCGGCGTCGTTGCGACGCGCGGCCACGCGGAAAATCCCGCCATGATAACGCCGCATCACGGGAGCCTGGGTACTTGCACGCTTCATCCACCGGGACCTGCCCCGCTCGCGGCCCCGGCAGCCACCACCCGATTGCCACCTTGCTGCTTGGCACGATAGAGCGCGAGGTCGGCGCGTTGCAGCACGGTTTCCAGATTGTCGCCGGACTGGATCATCGCGGTCCCGAGCGAAGCGGTCACCTGCTCGACCGGCGCAACGGGAAGTTCGGCGATCGCCGTCCGCAGGCGCTCGGCCACGGTTTGCAGCCCGCTCGCATCGACGTTCGGCACCATCACCAGGAATTCTTCGCCGCCCCACCGCGAGATGCTTTTGCCTCCACGCAAAAGTCCCTGGCAACCGTGGGCGACGGCCTGCAGCACCCGATCGCCCACCGGGTGGCCGTGCGTATCATTGATCGTCTTGAACCTGTCGAGGTCGAACATGATCACGCCGGCGGGGACTTCTTCGCGCAGCATTTTCCGCAATACCTGCTGGCCCAGGAGCCGGCTTTGAACCCCCGTCAACGGATCGGTGCGCAGCATGACTTCCATCAAATTCCGTTCCGAGGACAATCGCCTGATCTTGCCGGCCATGGCCCGCTGCACCGGCAGCAGCACGACGACCATGATGCTGGCGGGCCCGTACGCCAGCAGCAGATCCCTGCCCCGCGGCGCCCACATTTCCTGGCGATGGAGCAGCAGGTAACCCAATACCGGCCACGCGATCACCACCCAGCTCAGCGCGGCCAGGTAAAAAGCCGAGCGGCCGGGAATGAAGATCATCAGCATCAGCAGGAACACCACGAACAGCGAAGACACCGGCGGCAGGATCGCGATCAACTGCACGCCGGGCGTCAGGGTCGCCTCCAGGGTGTAGAGCCATGCCGGAGCGGCGAGCGCGAGGCCCGCGACCACCAGGCCGATTCGCGCAATCGCGAGCGCCCAATCCGGGCGCCGCATCAAGGCAATGATCAGGCCCGTGTTCAACAGGCAGACCGTCGGCGGCACGATCATGTCCAGCGTGCGATGCACGCTTGCGAGCCAATGGATCGCGGTGGCACAGAGCGCAGCGAACAGCGTCAACACCAGCAGGATCATGACCGCGGTGCGGACGTAACGTTCGTCGGGGTCTTGCGCTTGCATCCTGGAGGCCTGGGGAAGTCAGGCAAGTTTAACCGGCGGGCCGCCGCCTTCACGTGCAGACCGCACGATTCCGGCAATCTGTCCGGATGAATTCGACCGGAAGCCCTGCCATTCCCGATGTTTCGCGCGCGTCGATGGCGATCGCGGCGCTGTCGACCGTGGTGGAGTGGTACGACTTCACGCTGTACCTGTATTTCGCCACGGTGCTGTCACGCGTGTTCTTTGGCGGCGGCGCCCAGTCGCTGCTCGCCACGCTGGCGGGATTCGCGATCGCCTATGGAATGCGGCCGCTGGGTGCGATGGTGTTCGGCCACATCGGCGACCGCATCGGACGCCAGCGCACGCTGATGCTGTCGATGATGCTGATGACGCTGGCGATGCTGTCGACGGCATTGCTGCCCGACTACGCCGCGATCGGGCCCGCTTCCGGCGCGCTGCTGTTGCTGCTGCGCTGCTTCATGGCGTTCTCGGTGGGCGGTGAATACACCGGCGTGGTCGCTTACCTGCTGGAAGGCGCGCGCGAG
>DASZTT010000042.1:0-1923 GCA_035547895.1 Rhodanobacteraceae bacterium | reverse complement strand
TCGTCGAAGCCTTCGACCGCCAGCAGTTCGCCGGTCGGCACGTAGGCGATTTCCTCGACGGTGGAGAAACCTTCCTGCACCAGGATGTTGGCGATTTCCTGGTCGACCTCAAGCTTGTCCATGAACAGCTTGCGCGCGGCTTCCTGCTCGGCCTCGCTCTTGGCGGCGACCTGGTCCTGTGTCATCACCTTGAGATCCCAGCCGGTCAGCTTGCTGGCAAGGCGCACGTTCTGGCCGCCGCGGCCGATCGCCTGGCTCAGCTTGTCTTCGGCCACCGCGATGTCCATCGAGTGCTTGTCCTCGTCGACGATGATCGACTGCACTTCGGCCGGCGCCATCGCGTTGATCACGAACTGCGCAGGCGCGTCGTTCCACAGCACGATGTCGATGCGCTCGCCGTTCAATTCGTTCGACACGGCCTGCACGCGCGAACCGCGCATGCCAATGCAGGCGCCGATCGGATCGGTGCGCTTGTCGTGCGCCAGCACCGCGATCTTGGCGCGGTCACCGGCGTCGCGCGCGCAGGCCTTGATCTCGACGATGCCCTGGCCGACTTCCGGCACCTCCAGCTTGAACAACTCCATCATGAATTCCGGCGCGGTGCGCGACACGAACAGCTGCGGGCCGCGCAATTCCGCGCGCACCTCGAACAGGTAGCCGCGCACGCGGTCGCCCACGCGCACCACTTCGCGCGGGATGGCCTTGTCGCGCGGGATGAAGGCCTCGGCCTTGCCGCCGAGGTCCAGGTAGATGTTGCCGCGCTCGACGCGCTTGGCCACGCCGTTGACCAGTTCGCCGACGCGGTCCTTGAAGGCGTCGACCACCTGCGCGCGCTCGGCCTCGCGGATGCGCTGCACGATCACCTGCTTGGCGGCCTGCGCGGTGATGCGCCCGAACTCGGGGTTTTCGATCTGCTGCTCGATGTATTCGCCGACCTGCGCACCCGGGCGCTCGTCCACCGCGTCCATCAGGCGCAACTGCCAGTCCGGCGACTCCATCTCGCCGTCGTCGGCGATCACTTCCCAGCGGCGGAACGTTTCGTAGTCGCCGGTTTCCTGATCGATCGCGACGCGGATATCGGGTTCCTCCTCGGGGTAGCGCTTCTTGGCGGCGGTCGCCAGCGCCGCCTCGAGCGCGCCGAAAATCACGTCGTGCGGTACGGCCTTCTCGGCCGCCACGGTTTCCACGATCATCAACAAGTCGCGATTCATCTTTCGATCTCCATCCGGCGCGCGCCTGGCGCGTGCCGCGTTGCTGGCCGAACCGGCCTGTCAGTGCCCCCGCTTGCGGGAGCTTCCTTTCGAATCCTTCGGTGCCTTGCCGGGTTTCGGCTTCGGCGTGTAACCCAGCGCATCCCAATCCGGGACCAGGTGCGCGCTTTCGATTTCGTTGTCGGCGATGTCCATCCGCACCCCGTCGACGTCCATGCCGATGCGATTGCCGTCCACCGCCGCGATCCTGCCGCGCAGGCGCCGGCGCCCATCGTGCGGCAGCTTCAGCGTCACCCTGGCTTCCTCGCCCAGGAAACGCGCGAACTGCGCGGCATTGAACAGCGGTCGTTCGATCCCGGGCGAGGACACTTCCAGCACGTAGTGCCCGGGGATGGGGTCATCGACATCCAGCAGCGCGGAAATCTCGCGGCTGGCGGCCTCGCAATCGTCCACGCTCACCGCGTTGGCGGCGTCGCCTTCGTGATGCAGCGAATCGATGTAGACGCGCAACAAACCGCCGCCGTGTCCGGCGTTCCATTCAACGCCGAGGCATTCCAGACCCAGTTCTGCAAGGGCCGGCGCCACGCGTGCGACGATTGCTTCGGTCTCCATCGCGCTCCATGAATTCCGGAAATAAAAAATGGGCACAAGGCCCATTCCTTAAGTCGCCGTTTTCGCTTCCAGTAGTCGGCGTTCCGCGTCCTGCGGATCA
>DASZTT010000041.1:0-27346 GCA_035547895.1 Rhodanobacteraceae bacterium | reverse complement strand
AGTGGGGCGACAATGTCTGCGACAGCAGCTATGCCTATGCCTGCGTTCCGCAAGCAGTCCCGTCCGGCACGGCGACCAACCCGACCCGGATCGTCGGGGCGGGCTGGGACAGCGGGTGCGTGGCCCCCCCTGAACTCTGGGGTACCGAGAGCGCGCCCCAGATACTCAACATGGACAGTGCAAGCAACGTCGTCATTGCCTGCCTGAACCTGACCGATCATTCCAATTGCATTGTCGGCTACCAACCGAACAAGAGCTATGCCTGCATCTCGAAATCCTCCGGAAGGGGCACCCAGGATCCAGGGCTGGGCCAATGGGCCGACAAAGCCATCCATGCGCAGGACTCGAACAACGTCACGCTGCAGGACCTGAACATCCATGGCTTCGGAGACTATGGAGTACAGGCCGGCCGGATCAGCAATTGGACGGTCACCCGGGTAACCATCGCGGGCAATGGCAACTCGGGCTGGAATGGCGATCTGGGCGGCAACAACCAGAATTCCACCAACTCGGGAACACTGAGCTTTACCGACTTCACGGTGGCGTGGAACGGCTGCGCCGAGAATTATCCGACCCTCGGTGCCTACATCAACTGCTGGGGCCAGAACGAGGGCGGCTACGGAGACGGCCTGGGTGAGGCATGGACGGGTGGCAATTGGGTGTTCATCCGGCCCAACTTCCACCACAACACTTCCGACGGTCTCGATCTGCTGTATGCCAATGGCACCGGCTCGATTACGGTTGATCAAGGTTATTTCGGGCTCAATGCCGGCAACGACCTCAAGACTTCGGGTCCGGCCACCATCACCAATTCCGTGTTCGACGGCTACTGCACGATATTCAAGGACCTGGGTTACCCGGCAAGTGCGGACTCGTGCCGGGCAGGCGGTGGCGAGCTGACCGATGTAACCGGTCCGAACCAGACGGTCACGTTTGCGTACAACACCGTGACCGGTGAGGGTGATTGCCTGCTCAGTGGCGACCAGGACAACCAAAGTTCCAGCGACGTGTACGTGGTCAGCAACAACATTTTCCGCGGGCAGGAAAAATTCAACGGCAGTGAGCTGACCTGCTTGACGTATTACGGAGACTCTCCGGCCGCAACGATAAAGTACGCAGGCAACATTGCGTGGAATGTGAGGAGCAACGCTTGCCCGTCGGGATCGATCTGCAAGGATCCGCAGCTGACCGATGAAACGCTCGCCACGTTCGATCCAACTCCGTTGCCGAGCAGCCCGGCGATCGACAACGCCAGCACCAGCTATGTCACGAGCCACGACGAGATCGGCACACCACGTCCCGTCGGGGGCGGCTACGACATCGGCGCCATCGAATATCGTGGCCAGCCGTATCTTGGCTCGGGCAGCGGCGACAGCCCGGTGCCGCCCACCGGTGGCGGCGGTACGCAATCTGCCCACGATGCGCCGGTGCCACTGCCATCAGCCACTGCCAATCCGCAACCCGCACGCAGCAACATCTCGCCGGCGGAAGCATTGCGAAGCCGGCTTGGGGAGAGCCTGGACAGGGAACGTTATTACCGGGCAGGTTCGTTCGGCTGGTCGATCGGTTACGCACCCCAGCAACGGCTCGCACGCGCGGACAGTGAATCGGGCTTGCCGCGGATGGAGCAGGCGGTGGCGAGCGTGGTGCCCGAGGCCGTCGCTGCACGACCCGTGTCGCGGACTTCGCACGCGCAAGCCGCCGATCCGTCCTATATCTGGATCATTTACGACTGGCTACGCGGCGTCTACGATCAGTCCAGGGAACTGTTTCGATGACGGCCTGATCGCCTGTCGCTGATCAATCCGATGGCCCCGCGAGGGGCCATCTTGTTTTCCGCGCGCCCATCGCGCTGTTGCCGTCGAGTGCCGATGTATACAATCGGCCAGCGCCGGACACCCGATTCCGGTCGTCAACTCGGGACCAGGAATCCAGGCTTCATGTCCGCGACCGCGCGCCCCAGCATCGCCACGCATTACCTGCGCTATGCCTTTGGCAATGGGTTGATCCTGCTTGCCGGATTCATTTCATATCCGATCCTCACCCGGCTCCTGAGCTACACGCAGTACGGCGTGCTCGGCTACTTCGACGCCTGGATGCTGTTCCTGACTGCGGTCATCAAGCTGGGTTCACAACATTCCGCAGTTCGTTTTTATCCGCACGGTGGCAATGCGGGTGCACTGAGGATCTACGGAAGCACCTTCGTACTTTATTCAATGGCAGTCAGCGGCATCGCCTGGCTCGCGGCAGCCCTGATCCTTCTCGCGGCCACGTTGACCGGGCACGTCAATCAGCCTGTCGAAGCGTGGGTCATGCTGGCGTTGCTGGTGCCGACGGTCTGCATCAGTTACGTCACCAGCGTCCTGACGGCTGAAGAGCGATCCGATCTCAGCGTGCGTTTCGATGTTGTGCAGCGCTGGATCGAGCTGGTGGCCATCCTGGGCATAGTCTACTTCCTGTCGAGAACGGCGACCGCCGTCTATGTGGCACGTCTTGTCGCTGCCGGCGCGGTGGCGGCGGTGGGCCTCGGATGGTTGCTGCGCAATCTTCCGATGCATTGGCGAGACCGCGACGTCAAGCGCTGGCTCGACGGGGTGCGTTACGGCGTACCCATGGGAGCGAACGAGCTGGCTTATGTGGTACTTGGGTTCGTGGACCGCTTGATGCTGAAGCAGCAGTTGCACGATTTCGTGCCCGTAGGCATTTACACGATCGGCTACGGATTGGCCCTCAAGATCAATGTCATGCTGCATGCAGCACTCGGAGTTGCCTACAACCAGGTCAGCATCCGCTTGTACGAGACGCAAGGCCCGCAGGCCGTCGTGCGCAGCAAGCGCGGCGTACTCGATGTGCTCGTGTATGTTGTCAGTGCACTCGTTGTCGGGACGCTGACGGTCGGGCAGGACCTCCTGCTTCTGCTGGCGGGAAGGGACAAGCACCAATCGGCGCCGGTATTCGTGTGGGTGACGGTGACCTATGTCCTGAGCGGATTGCTGGGCTTGTGTGCATCAGGCTTGGTGCTGCACAAGCGTTCCAGCACGCTCCTGGCCCTGACGGTGGTTGCGGCGGTTGCCAACATCGCTCTCAACTGGTTCTGGATCCCGCAATATGGCTTCATGGGAGCGGTATACGCCACGGCCGCGAGCCTGATCGGTCTGAACTGTCTCCAGTTCCTGTTCTGTCCACGCGAGCTGCGGGCGCTCCCCAGCCCGCGGTCGTTCCTCATTGCGAGCAGCCTGGGCGTCGTGGTGTGGCTGGTCGCACACTTTGGCGGTGCATATGTGGTCGGAGAGTTCCCCCGCCTCGTGGCGATGACAGGCTTGTTGGCGGTTCTTTTCATATTGCCGGCGTTGGCTCTGGATCGCCGCTTGCGTGGAATGCTTCATGGGTATTGGCTGAGGCGCAGAGCGGGAGAGCTGTAATGTCCGGGCACGGCAAAGCGGGTCGTTTTCCATGAAGTGGGACGACTTTTTACTGTCGCCCCTGACGTGGGCACTTCTGATCGCACTTCTGCTTGTATTGGCGTGGCGGCGCTTGCCGCGAGCCGTTCGCCTTGCCGGCGTCGCGATGGAGGTATTGGCGCTGGTGATCATGTCGCCGCTCGGCGCCAATCTGTTGGTCTTGTCGATCGAATCACGGGTGCCCCCTCCCACGGCATGCAAGGCGCCCGCGCCGAGCACGATCGTCGTGTTGTCGGGCGGCGCGGAGCGTGCGCCGCGCTCCGCGGACGACTTTGCCGCACTCAACGTGGGCAGCGTTCGTCGACTGCTCGGGGCGATCCGGCTATGGCGCCACACGCCCGGCGCACGCCTGGTCATTTCCGGAGGCTCATGGCACGTACCGGAAGCCGTGGTGCTCGGGAACCTCGCCCAGCAAATGGGCGTTCCGGCGAAGTCGATAACCGAAGAAACCCGATCGAACACCACCTGGGAGAATGCGCGTGACGTCGCCGCACTCCCATCCGCGGTACCCAAGCGCATCTGGCTGGTCAGCTCCGCACTGCACTTGCCGCGCGCCCTGGGTGCATTCCGGGCCTGGGGCTTCGAGCCGTGCGCGTGGCCGAGCGGCTCGTTGTACGAAGCGCCCAGTATGCATATCGGCTATTTCCTGCCGCGAAGCTCATCGCTTGACAAGGCCGACAAGGCCACCCATGAATGGGTTGGTAGCCTCGTCTATCGACTGCTGGAGTGGAAGCACCACCGGCAGCTGGAAGAATCCCAGGAGCCGCACGGGGGAAAGCAGCACGCACCCACGACAACCGCTTCGACGGAATGAGCGTCATCCCAGCGAAGACGATTCGTGGAAAGGTTCCACCAAGGCCTGCGCACGTTCGAGTACCGCGCGCAGGCGGCGTGCCAGCTCGGGTTGTTCGATCAGGTCGTCGTGGGTAGCGTTCAAGTCGATGACCTCGATACCGCGCGGCATGTAGCGCGACCAACCCAGCGTGCCCGTCGGGCGGGTGTTGCGCGGCTGGGCGGACGCCCGAAACAGCACGGCCTGGCCATCATAGATTCGGGGATGGTAGGCCACCAGCGCCCGATAATGGGCACGCTCGATTTCGCGGTAACGCAGGCTGCGCGGCAACGGTTTGTTGCTTGCGCGCGCCCGTCGGATCCGCGCGGTATCGATCATGCGGCGCAGTCGCGCCACGAGTCCGATGGCGATGCGTATCGGCGCGGCGGTTTGCGGTTCCGCATCGGTGCGTCGATAGTCGGGACCATAGGTGTCCATCATCGCCAGCAGTGCGATGGCTTCGCCGTGCGCGCGCAATTGCAGCGCCATTTCGTACGCGATCATTCCACCCATGGAACCACCCGCAAGGAAGTACGGGCCATGCGGCTGCACCTGCCGGATTCCGGCAAGGTAGCGCTCGGCCATTGCCTCCAGCGAATCCAGTGGGGGCGTCACGCCATCGAGCCCGACGGCCTGGATGCCGTAAACCGGTTGATCGGAACCCAATGCGCGTGCCAGCGGAACGTAGTTCAGCACGTTGCCGCCGATCGCGTGCAGCAGGAACAACGGCGGCTTTTTGCCGGATGCGTGTATGGGTACCAGCGGCGACCAGCGTTCCACGTCATCGTCGCCGAAAGACATTCCCGCAGAGGGTTCCTTCGCGCCGGCCGCGCGCAATGCTGCCGCTTGCCCGGCGATGGTGGGCGCAGCCAGCAGGGTCGCCAGCGGCAGGTTGATCCCGGTCAGCGCCTGCATGCGTTCGAACGCACGGACGGCCAGGAGCGAATCACCGCCCATGTCGAAGAAATCGTCATTCGGCCCGATGTCGTGCCTCTTCAACAGATCGGACCAGATCGCCGCCAGCGCCGACTCCAGCGGCTCCGATGCGGATGGCCGCACGGATTTCCTCGTGCCCGTGAGCACACCCGGAACCGGGAGTGCCTTGCGATCGATTTTGCCATTCGGAGTACGTGGCAGGTCTTCGACTACTTCGATGTGCTGAGGCAGCATGTAAGCCGGCAAGCTCTCGCGCAGCACAGCGCGCAACCGCTCCGGCAATGACGGGTCCGGTTCTGCGGTGACGTAGAGGATGAGCCGGTTGTCGCCTTCATCGATCTCGCGCAGGGCGGCAACCGCCTGCCGCACGCCGGGCACGGCCAATGCGTGCGCCTCGATGTCACCGGGTTCGATCCGGTAGCCGCGCAGCTTGATCTGGTCATCGGCCCTGCCGTGAAAATACAGGACACCATTGCGCAGGCTGCCGAGGTCGCCGGTGCGGTAGAGGCGTGAAGCGTTTCTTGTGAAAGGATCGGGAATGAAGCATTCGCCGGTCTTGTGCGGATCATGGAGATAGCCATCCGCGACGCCAGCACCGCCGATCCAGATCTCGCCAATCACGCCTTCGGCAACCGGACTCAACGACGGATCGAGGACGTGAACCGAGGTGTTGGAGATGGGTTTGCCGAGCGGAACGGGTCCGGTGCCGTGGACGACGCGCCGAATGGTCGACCAGACCGTGGTTTCGGTGGGGCCGTACATGTTCCAGAGTTCGCCGCATTCAGAAAGCATCGCTTCGGCCAGCGCACGCGGCATGGCTTCGCCGCCGATCAGCAACTTCATGCCGCGCACTTCCTGCACGCGGCCGCTGTCGATCAACAGGCGCAGCAGCGTCGGCGTGGTCTGCAGCACCGTCACCGCATGCTTGTCGAGCAAGGTTGCGAGCGCGTTCGGATCGACCTGCTCGTCTTCGGTCGCGATCACGACACGCGCACCCACAAGCAAGGGCAGATACAGCTCCAGCGCGGCGATGTCGAACGACAGCGTAGTGACCGCGCACAACACGTCGTCCGCCTCGATGCCGGGCGATTGCTGCATGCTGGTCAGGAAATTGACGAGGTTGCGTTGGAGAATGCGCACGCCCTTTGGCTGGCCCGTCGAACCCGAGGTGTACAGGACGTAAGCGAGATCCTCTCCATTGACTCGCGGCAGCAGCGCATAGGGCGCACTTGCAGGATCGAACCGGTCGAGGGCAAAAACGGTGCGTCCCGCGGACAGTGCAGGCGGCACATCGGGTTCGCTCCAGGTGAGGATATGACGAAGGCCCGAATGCTCAGCCATGTAACGCAGGCGCTCGTCCGGAAAAGCCGGATCAAGCGCCACGTAGGCGCCGCCGGCGCGCATCACGCCGAGCGTCGCTGCCACCATTTCCGGGCGGCGCGGCATGTACACGCCCACCAGGTCTCCCTGTGCGACGCCGTGCTCGACCAGGGCTTCCGCGATCGCGTCGACTTGCGCTGCGAGTTGCCTGTACGTCCATGCATCGCCGCCCCCCCACGCGAGGGCAATTCGCTCAGGGGTGCGCGCGGCTTGTGCCGCGATCAATCCCGGGACCGTGCCGCAAGGAGCCGGCGCGCCTGACAAGGTTTCCTCCGTGCCGGATATCGTCGCCGAGGTCATTGCCGATGGTCGCATTTGTGCATGGAACGCGGGCAGCCGGACACGTGCTTCAGGATTCGATCAACGATGCAAATCCCGTTCCAGTCTCGTGGATGGGGGCGGGGCAGCAGCTCTCGTGGCGCGACCGGTCCGGGCCCGCTTCTGCTTCGAAGCCGGGCGAGTGTATACCCCGAAACGCAAGGCGCCAAAGCGGGTTCTTGAACTCCTGCCGACGGACCGACGGGCTCGTTAGACTGGCCGTTGCGAGGACAGCTCGAGCGATGAATCCGGGGCGATGAAATCGGAAAGCCGAAATGGCTGACGCAATGCGGCCCGGCGTCGGCACGCATTTCCTGCGTTATTCGTTGGGTGGCGTGCTGGTCATGCTGGCCGGCTTCGTCTCGTTCCCGGTCATGGCTCGCCTGCTGGACTATACCCAGTACGGCATGCTGGGCATTTTCGACAGCGCGCTGCTGTTGCTGGCTGCCCTGTTCAAGATGGGTGGCCAGCAGGCCATCCTGCGCCTTTATCCCCATCGTGGCGGGGCCGGCGTGATGGCCAGCTACGGTACGAATCAGATCCTGATTCCGTTCCTTGGCAGTTGCGTGCTCTGGTCGCTGGCCATGCTTGCCTTGGCCTTCCTTGCGCCGTTCCGGCGGTTCGCGGGTGACGCAACGGCGTGGATGGCATTGGCGTCCTTGCTGCCCACGATCTGGATCAGCATGCTGACTGCGCTGATGGCGGCCCGTGAACGTTCCGGATTGAACGTGCTGGTCAACATCAGCAGCCGCTGGCTGAGTGTCGGGGCGGTGCTTGGCATTGTTTGTTTCCTCAGCCGTACCGCGCTCGGCGTGTACACGGGGCGCCTCGTTGTCGAGTTGCTGATGGCAATGGTGCTGACCCTGTGGCTGCTGCGCCAGCACGTACCCATGCACTGGGTGAATCGTGACTGGCGGCGTGTGTACGCGGGCATGCGCTACGGCGTGCCGTTGATGGCCAACGAGATCACCGCGATCCTGCTGGTGTCGGTGGATCGGTTGATGCTGGAGGGGTTGACCGGCTCCATGGCCGCGGTCGGCGTCTACAACGTAGGGGCGAGCCTTGCACTTCAATTCAGCGTCATGCTGCACGCGGCCTTGAATCTCAGCTATACACAGGTCAGCATCCGTCAGTTCGAGACCGAAGGCGCGGCCGCGGTGTTGCGCACCAAGCGGCGAATCCTGCATGGGCTGGTGTACGTGGTCGCGGCAGTGGTGGCAGCGCTCCTGATGGTCGGCAAGGACGGATTCCTGCTGCTGTCCGGCCCGAGCAAGTCAGAATCGGTGCCGATTTTCGTGGTCCTGTCACTCATGTTCGTCGTGGGCGGCCTGTTCGAGCTGTGCACGTCCGGGCTGCAGCTGTACAAACGCTCGATGACGGTCTTCGTTTTGACCTTGCTGGCTGCGGTCGCCAACGTTGTCCTCAATCTGGTTCTGATCCCTGTTTTTGGCGTGATGGGAGCGGTCTACGCAACGCTGGGCAGTGCCGTCGTGCTTGGAATTGGGAACGCGGTGGCCTGTCCCCGCAATCTGTTCGCGCTACCCCCGGTCCGTGCGACGGCCACCGCCCTTGCGCTGGGCGCCGCGGTTCTGCTCGCAGCGTGGTCCACGCACCTGTTCGGTACCACCACGCATGTCGCGCGACTGGCAGTGATGGGGTCGCTGCTGTCGGTGCTGTTCGTAGGACCGGCACTCGTTCTTGACCGCGGCCTGCGGGAGATGCTGTCGGGACAATGGCAACGCTTGCAGGGGCCGTGGTTCGGCAGGTCCCAATGATGTTGTTGCAGCGCCAAGGCAAGCGGTGCACACCATCCGAACGCGGCTGATAGCATGGCGCTTCCACCGGTGGCCTGGACTGCCGTGACGAGCAAGGGGAGTTTGCGGCATGGGTGTTCCAAAGCGTGCTTTGTATGTCCGGCAGGCGCCTTATCCCTGGGACATCAGGGTCGACAAATTCTGCACGTCATTGCACCAGCATGGCTGGGAAGTCGAAATTGTCGCCAGGCGCGGATCCGACCAGGACAGCGTTGCCGAAACGGACGGAATGGGGATCCACCGGGTAGGTCCGCAGCGCCCGCGCTGGATCTCGCTGCCGGTACCCGGAAATCCCCTCTGGCAAAGCCTGCTGGATGCGCGGGTAAAAGCATTCAAGCCCGATTTGCTGATCGCGCGCGACGTGCCCATGGCCCTCTTCACGGCCGATGCCGCGCACAAAGCCGGCATCCCATGGGTGCTCGACATGGCCGAACACTATCCCGCAGGGATGCGCAGCTGGAAACGCTACAACACGAATCCACTTTTGAATTTGCTGGTCTCGACCCTGCGTGTCCCTGATCTGATCGAGCGCAAAGGCGTCTCACGGGCAAATGGCATCCTGGTGGTCTGCCAGGAACAGAAGGAGCGCTTGCAGCGGCAGTATCAGGTTCCCCCCGGACAGATCGAGATCATTTTCAATACGCCCAGCAAGGCACGCTTCGCCCATATTCCGGAAAAGTCGCGCAATCCTCTTGATATCCGGTTCGGTTACCACGGGATGATCAGCCAGGATCGTGACCTCGTCACGGTGCTGCGCGGCTTTGATATCGCAGCCGAAAAAAATCCAGCCATCAAGCTTGATATTGCGGGATTCGGCGAATCCGAATCAGACCTGCGCGCGGAGATTGCGAGACTGCGGCATGGCGACAGGATCACCATGAGCGGCCCCTTTACCCATGCCGATATTGATCGTCTTTATACCGATATCGATTTTGGCGTGTGCTGTTGTGAGCTCAGCGAATTTTCAGAGAACGCAATCGCCAACAAATACTTCGATTACGCTGCCTGCGGGCGGCCTTTTCTTTTCACCGCCCAGGGTCCCATGGTGCGGCTGATGGAGCATTTCCAGTGCGGCGTCGCGTATCGGGGTGGCGACCCCGAAGCCGCGGCGAATGCGATATTGCAACTGGTGGACGCCGATTATCGGACCATGGCCGCCAATGGCCGCCGGGCCGTTGCCCAGGAATACAACTGGGAGAATGACACTGCACGCATGCTGGAATTCTTCGAGCAGGTGATTGCCGGGCAGCCGTCCGCCAGATGACGAGTGGTCAATGTTTTTTCCACAACCGGCGTGGTTGCATGAGGCAGGCCGGCAGCGACCAGAAGGCGGCGGCATTCAGCATGACGAAGGTCCCCATGGTGCCCGCCAGCGGAATGCGCCTGGCGGCTTGCGGACGGAAAATCGCCAGCGCCGCCACGGCATACGCCAGTACCTGTAGTGCAAACAGCACCAGGTAAAACCTCGGCACCGCAACTGCCGATGCCACCAGGGCGGCGATGAGCGCCCACGGCGCCACCAGCCGCAACAGCTTGTGCGAGACGAAGGCGAACCAGGCCGGGTTGGTGAACGGATTGAGCAGCCGGGGCAACGCCCGCATCAGTTGCCAATTGCCAGCCAGCGTGCGCACCTTGCGTCGAAACTCTTCGGATTCGTGCATGCTGCCGCTGTCCAGTGCGAGCGCGTCGCGCGTCATCCAGACCCACTTCCCGGCGAATAGTGCAGTCACGGGGAAATACATGTCGTCCAGGATCAATCCTGATGGAAGCGTCGGAATCAGGTCCCGACGCATGGCATGGATGGCGCCGCTGACGCCGTGTAGCCAGCCGAGTCTCGCCTCGCTCTCGCGCAAGATCGTTTCGATGCGCCAGTAAAGGCCGATGTCGGCGGCACGGCCGGGCGAGTCGGACTCGATGACCAATTCGCCGCTGACGGCGCCTACCGCGGGATCGGCAAAGGGTTCGGCCAAGCTGCGCAAGGCGCCGGGAGCGAACCGTTGACGTGCATCCGCGAAGACGACGAGGTCGGTTTCCGTGGCGGCAACGCCGGCATTCAAGGCAGCGGCCTTGCCGGCATTGTCCACCAGCCGAACCACGCGCACCCGCGGATCACCCACTTCCGCCGCGGTCGCCGTGCCGTCGCTGCTGCCGTCATCCACCACCACGACGCGCAAGTTCCCGGCCGGATAATCCTGTTCGAGAATGTCGCGCACGCGCGCAGCAATGCGCGAGGCTTCGTTGTAAGCCGCCACGACCACCGTCAAGGGCGGCGCAATTGGTGCGCAGCGCGGCGTATTTCCCAGCCCGCGCGCGAGCATCGCCGCCAGCAGGGGATACAACGCAAAGGTGTAAACGACGAGGGCGATGGCAGCCCAGAAGATGTCTGCACTCATCGCGCGAGCAACCGCGCGCGCAACCGTTGGTATCGCTCGTTGCCCAGCAACAGCTTGGGAACGCGCAGGAGGCGAAAACGCGTCCGGACATAGCCCGGGCGCCAGCCCCGCCAGGCCACGAGTGCCGCGAACTCCCGGGGCGGGAGGGCACGGGTGATCGCGATGCGTTCGTAGCATTCGTGTGGCCGTCGGCCGCGGTTGCAGCCGGGTACGGAACCCAGTACGTGCCGGTAGCCCAGGCCGAGCGCCGCGTCGCGTTCGCGACCGCCGCCTCGCCCCCCGGGAAAGGCAATGCCGGTGACACGCGTGCCGCTGGCGTGCTCGAGGCGTTCCTTGCTGTCGCGCAATTCCGCATGCATCGCCTCGTAATCGAGGTCTTCCAGGAAGCGATGGCTGCGGCCGTGCGACTGGACGCCCATCCCCGCCTGTGCAAGCGTCCTCACATCCTGTGCGGTCAACATCCCCGGCTGGCCGATGAAATCGCTGGTGATGAAGAATTCCGCGACCATGCCACGCTCCCGCAACAGCGGCAGTGCGATGGTCACGTTGGAAACGTCGCCGTCGTCGAAGCTGATGACGACGCGCTTGGCCGATGTTTCTTGAGGATCATCCAGCCGTACTGTGCGGTAACCGTTTGCACGCAACCAGTCGAGCTGCGCGGCAAACTCCGCGGCCGTCACGCTGTATACCGGATCAAGGCGCGCGGAATCCGATCCATCCACGTGCAATGCGTGGTACATCAGCACCGGCAACCCGTTGTCTCTCATGTCGCGCCGCTCTCGTTCGGCCTCTGTTTGCGCATCCGTGCGGGCAATGCGTATCGTGGTGGCGGAGGAGTCGCCGCCGAAGCAATCGCGGGCATCGCGGTCGCGGTGCGCTCCACCAGCACGAATTCACGCGCCTTGAGACACAGCGCCAACAATGCCCAGTAGTAGCCGATCATCACGGTGTAGGTGAATCGATCACCCCAGAGGTTGGTTACCACCAGTGCCGGCCAGACGCCGCACATGCCGAGGCCGAGTGCGTAGGCAAGGCTGTCGGGGGGCGAATCCCTGAAAGTCCGCCAACTGAGCCGCGCCATGCTCAGGAACATCCCAAGCGTGATCAGGAATCCGGGAACGCCTTTTTCCGCAAGTTCGCGGATGAAGAAGTTGTGGGTGTCCATGTGATAGGGATTGGCATCGGCAAAGGTACCCAGGCCGATTCCCGTCAGCGGATGTTGCGTGAAATCCTTCCATGCGACACCCCAGTAGACGTAGCGCATGTCGGTGCTCGCATCCACGTTCTTGCCTTCCACGTGGGTGTCATTGAAGCGCTCCGTGACCGAATTGGGCATCAGCGAAGGTACGATCAGCAAGGCTAGGATCACAGGTATGGCCAACTTCATGCGGCCACGCCAGAACAGCACGATCACGGCTGCACCCAGCAGGATGGTCACGTAACTGGTACGCGAGTAAGTCCACAAGATGCCCAGCACCATGCAAGCGATCCCCATCACCAACAGGGCTCGCCACAGCTTGGGAAGCTTGGCCGCGATGAGGATCGCGAACAACATCAGCGCCATCGTCACGCAGAACGAAGCAAACTCGTTGGCGCCCAGCAACGAGAAAGTTCCATGGATGCGAAGATCGTCGTTGTAGGAATCGCGCGCCACGCCGGCGTGCTGTGACCATGTGACCCGAAGGATGTACGGCATCGGCAGAATCATTGCCAGCAGCACTCGCTTCAGGGAAGACCAGTCGGTTACGCTCATCTCTACCACGAACAAAAGCAATACGCCGATCGCGGAATCCTTGAACGCGTTGAAGCGCGTAAATTGGTCCGGTTCGGGCACCAGCGCGAACCCGACAAACAACGAGAAGACACAGTAAATCAAATACGCCCAGACCCAGCGATGCAAACCGCTCCGGCCGGCAAGATGGCCATGTATGCGCCACGCGCCCATCAGGGCGAGCAGAAAACCGATATTGAGAAAATTGAGGCCGCCGGGCAGCTTGGGCATGTGCCCCGTTTGCAGGTTCTGCAGCGGAAGCAGGAACAGGTACAGGTACAGGAACCAGTTGTGGTGTCCGGTGCGGGCGGCGGACGGCAGCACCGCATTGGCTGCCGGAATCGTGCCGCGCAGGGTTTGGTCAAGCGGCCTGAGTGACATCGTTCGCTCCCAGCTCCCGGTAGACGGCAGCGTAATCGCGGGCCATGCGCGCAACCGAATAGCGAGCTTCCACGCGTTGCCGCAGCGCGGTCAATCGGGTGCGCGGATGCATGTTTTTGCGCATCGCTTCCGTCAACCCCGACGTGTCGCCCGCTGTCACCAGCGAAACGGGCAGGTCTTCGAGCACTGCTGGAATCTGTCCGACACGGCTTGCGATGATCGGGCACTCGCAGGCCATGGCCTCGAGCAGCGCAAGCGGCAAACCCTCGGTCAATGAGGGCAGTACGAAGCAGTCGAAGCCCGGATAGATGTTTTCGACGTCCCGGCGCGCTCCCAGCAGGCGCATCCGCTCGCCCAGTTTCAACTCCCGGGCGAGGCGTTCGACTTCCTGCCGTTGGGGACCATCGCCCGCCAGCACCAGCCATGCGCGGGGGCATTCCTGCGCAATCCGCGCAAACGCTTCCAAAAGGCCGACCGGATTCTTTTCCTCGCTGAGGCGCATCACGCCGCCGAACACGAAGGCATCCTCGGGAATGCCGAGCTCTTCACGCAGCATGCCGCCATCCTTCATGCGGAAGCGGGAAGTATCAATGCCGTTCTCGACCAGCCGGATGCGGTCGGCCGGAATGCCGGCGTCGAGGAGTGGCTGCTGCATCGAGCTGGCAACGATGCAGACGCGCTGGATCCGTCGCAGCATCCAGAGTTCGAGCAGGCGGTACAGCCACAGTGCACCGCTGTTGGTGGTCCATCCGTGCAGCGTGGACACAACGGGAGACCGGGGATGATTGCGGCGTGCGCGCAGGGCATAGAACGCGCTTTTGTAGCCATGGACGTGCAATATCGTGCCGGGAGTGCATTCGAGCAACGCCCTGATCGCGAGCGTCGTCGAGGCGTCCAGCCTGCCTTTGCAGGGAATGCGCCGTGAAGCAAGGCCCAGTTCACGGGCGCGCGCGTACAACGGTTGCTGGTAGAGATGCGGATTGTCGATGCAAGCGAGCGTGTTGCGAATGCCGAGGCGCTCCAGTGCCGGTATCAGGCCCAGTACGGCGTGCTCGGCCCCGTACAAGCCGGCACTCGAGAATACGTGCAGGATATGCGGGTCACGGGGCATGGGCGTGTTCGCGGTAAAGGGACGCGTATGCCTGGGCCATGGCGTCGAGCGAGTGATCGCGCAAGACGCGGTTCCGTGCAGCCGCGCCCATCTGCTCCCGGCGCCCCGCGTCGCGCAACAGGGCCAGTATCGCCGCGGCAAGTGCTTCGGGATCGCGTGGCGGAACCAAGACCCCGCAACTGTCGTCGACGACGTTTGGATTTCCACCAACGTTCGTCGCAACGACGGCCAAACCGCAGGCCTGCGCTTCGAGGATTGCGTTGGAAAGCCCTTCCGTATCCGAGGTCAAGGCAAACATGTCGAGTGCGGGCAGCAGGATGTCCACGTCGCTGCGCGAACCGAGCAGGTGCACCGCATCCGCGATCTGCAGGTCTCGCGCTTGCATTGCGACGGAGTCACGCAGTGGGCCGTTGCCGATCAGCAGCAGGTGCGCTTGCGGAATCGCGCGGTGGACGCGCGCAAAGGCTTCGATCAAGTCGACGTGGCGTTTGACCGCAAAAAAATCCGCCACGCAGCCAACGAGCAACGCATCGGACGGGAAGCCGAGGCTCCCCCTCGTGCGTCGACGCGCCGATGGATCCGCAGGGTGAAAGCGGGCCGCGTCGACCCCATTGGGAATGCACAGCATGCGGCCGCGAGACGCCCTTTCGGTGTCGGCGACCGCGTCCAGGATCGCGGGGCTGGGCGCGACGATGCGGTCGTAACGATGATTCAGGAAACGCGACAGCAAGCGCAGCCTCGGACTTTTGAGGAAGCCGGTGTCCCGTCGGCTGGAAATACGCATGGCGTGGAGTGGTCCGCGTGGAAGCAGCGCGTTGATGATGTCCGAGTTCTCGTGCTGCGACTGGATGACATCGAAGCCTTCTTTCATCACCTTCGTTCGAAGGATCCGGTAGGCGCGCATTCCCGATGCGCCGTACACGGCGCCGCAGGACAGATAGGAAATATCGATCGAGGCGGGCAGAACGTCCCGATATACCTGGGCTTCAGCCGATGGCTCTTCGCACAACTGCACAACGGTCAACGAGAACTGTTCTCCGTGCAGCCTGCTGACGAGGTTGCGCAGGAATCGCTCGCTGCCTCCGGTAACCGTGAGCGGGCAGTCGGTCAGGAAAAGCAACCTGAGAGGCCGGAACGGTACGGGCGTGCGCATGTCCACGCAGGCCTCACCGCTTGTAGTACAGGAACGCAAACACCTCGTTTTCGGTGTAACCGAAGCCGGGCCTCGACGAATGGCGCTGATCGTGGCGGAAGGCCACGCTCCAGCTCCAGTGCGGTGTCAACTGCCGCGACAGGTTTACCGTGGCGGTATGGCTGTGGTCCTCACTGCGATCGGAAACGTAACGCGTGGTCTGATCGGCCAGGTCGACGCCAAGCAGCATGAGCGGCGTCAACTGGTAAGTGATGCCGGCCACGCCACCGAATCCCTTTTGCGAAAGATCGATGCCGTTCAACTGCTTCAACTGCGTGTAATACGGCGACAGGGTAAAGCCGAGCCGGGGGCCTTGGTATGCGTAGCCGAGTCCCAGGCTGCGATCGCGGAAAACCGCGGGGGAAATCACTGTCCTGCCGACCACGATCGTGGGCATCGTCAGCTGATCCGAGGTGAGCTCGGGCGATTGCGTCAGATTGGCCGTCGCGTCGGCAAGTTGATCCGCCCCTGTCAATTGCAGCGTATTGCGTGGGTCGATGCGCCAGGCAATGGTTGCCCGTGCGAGCGCGCCGGAGTGGTCGGGCCACTGTCGGGAGAAGCTGACGCGGCTGCCTCCCAACGCCAAATCCAGATCGAGATGCGCCAGCCGGCTCAGGTAGCGTGCATAAAGGCTGTATTCGTCGTAGCGATTGGGCGTGGTGAGGGGGTCGGCGTTGTTGAAATCAACGTGCGCGCCTTCCAGGTTGAAGGAGAGATGGCTGGTGACGTCCAGATCGTGGATCAAACGGCCCGCCACGAAGCCGCGCTGGGAATTGAAATCCTTCGTTTTGGAAGCCGTGGTATCGATGTAGCGCAGATCCACCTGCCCGTTCCACGTACCATCACCGCCCAGGCGAAAAGACAGGGTCGGGCCGCCGATCAGCACATCGACCTGCTGCTGATTGGAGGGAGCGTTGGCAAGGCGGGTATTGACTGGTTCGACGCTGCTGTAATCCTGGAGCTCGAAGTTGAGGCGCTGCGGAGCGATGATCCAATTCATCTGGCCCGTCAGCTGGCCCCGGAATTCGTTGCCGACATCGCCCTCGAGATAATCGGTGTACTGCACCAGGCCGACGACTTGCGCTTGCAAGGTCGACCCCTGCTTGTCGAGGGTGAAATTGAAGGTCGGCTGCAGCAGGTTCTGACTGACGGCATCCGTGGAGGTGCGGAACAAATTGTCGGTATGGCCCACGCCCAGGCCGACCGCGTAGTTGAACAGCGGCGGTGATTCGGGCGGAGGGGCGAATGGATCAACCGGGCCCGGTTGCGTCGCGGGCGCCGATTGCCCCGACGCAACGGCCGTGCCGGCCAAGCCAAGCAAGATGGCTGCGGCGAGTGAGCTGATTCCCCGCATGATTCCCCTCCGGCACGCGGCCTACGGCAATTCGTTGAACACCAGCCCGGCCAGCTTGGCCGGGTCGAAACCCGCGACGGCCTGGTTCACCGCGGCGGCGCTGTCGCGTCCGTAACCGACCACCACGACGACGAAGTCGGCGAGGTCCGACAGGATACGGGCATCCGGCGCGCCCTTGATCGGCGGCCCGTCGAGAAACAGGTAGCGGTCGGGATAGCGGCAACGCAGCGAGTCGATGACCGCGCGCATGCGGAACGAGGACAGGTATTCCTCCTGGATTTCTGCCGGTTGTCCCGCCGGGATCACCCGCAGGCGCGGCACGCCGGTGTGATGCAGGATCGGCTCGATGCCCAGCGAAGGATCCTCGAGATAGTCGATCAGTCCATGATGACCCGCGTCGATGCCGAAGGCCTTGTCCTGACACGGATGGCGCAGGTCGCAGTCGATCAGCAGCGAAGTCTTGGCCGGATCGAAGGCGAACGACAAGGCCAGGTTGCGCGCGACGAAGCTGCCGCCCGAGCCCGCGCTCATCGGCACCACCAGCGTGGTGAAATTCTGGCCGTCGCTAAGTTCCAGCAGGCGCGTGCGGATTTCGCGGAACGCGTCAGTCATGCCTGATTCGGCGTACTCGCGATGGATCAGGCGCCGCGCCTCGAGTTGCGCCGGCGCCAGCGACTGCGTGTCGCTCATCAGGGCGATCGAGCGCGTCCCCATCGCGCGGCGCTGCAGCGGATCGATCGGCGTCGGTGCGGAATCGTCGTGCATGGCGGGTTCCGGTTCGGCTTTGCTCATATGTGCCTCGCTACGCGGATCAGGTAAAGCGCCACGTAGGCGACCAGCACGATGACCACGATGCCGATCCATTGCAGGTTGTGCTTGCGGTCGAGCGCATCATCGTGCGGACCGCGGTAGTACGGCACGCTTGCGAAAACGGGCAATCCGGTTGCACGTGCGAGCGCATCCGCCGAGCGTGCGCGCGGATCGAAGCGTGCGATCAGGAACAACAGCCCCAGCGGCACGCATACGCCGAGCAGCATGCCTGCGGCCGCGAAGTGCATGAGCCGCAGGCCTACCGGCATCAGGGGCATGCGTGCCGGATCCTGGATCTTGAACGTGAGCCCGCGCTTGTCCTTGTCGAGATCCATCGAAATGCGCGCCTGCTCGCGCCGCTTCAGCAGATCTTGGTAGGTCGTGCTGAGTGCATTGAAGTTGTTGGTGAGCTTGGTCAGCTCGTTGGATGACTCGGCGATCTTCTGGCTTCGGGCCAGCTCAATCTCAAGCTGCTGCTGGCTCGCCGTCTCGGTGGCGTGCGCGGCGGCAAGTTGCCCGCGAATCTGCGCGAGTTCGGTCTGCAGGTTCGAGTACACCGGGTTGACGGTGACCTGGCTGTCGATCGCGGTGCCGACGGAAGCGGCGGTTTTCTTTTGTGCCTGCGCGGAAGCCAGTTGCTGCTGCAGGTCCTCGATCTGGTGGCGGGTGCGCACCACGTCGGGGTAATTGTCGGTATAGGTCAGCAACAATTCGCTGAGGTGCGATTGCAACTGCGCGATCTGCGCGCGATACACGTCTTCACGGGTCTGCACGGTCGAGATCTGCGATTGCCCGCTCAGCGAGCCGCCCATCGCGGCCGCTTGCGAGCCGAACTGCGCGGCCTGGACCTTGGCGTTCTCGATCTGGCTGCGCAGGGCGGAAATGCGCGCATTGGTGTCGGCGATGCTGCCGGGCGACGCGTCGGGATGGCTTGCGATGTATTGCTGCAGGGCATCGGACGCCGCGACCATTTTCTGGTGGTATTCCTCGACCTGGCTGTTCATGAAATTGTAGGCGCTGGCGCTCTCGGCTTCCTTGGAAGCGAGGCTCTTGGAGATGAACAATTGCGCCATGTCGCGGGTCAGGTTGTAGGCGCGAGCCGGGTCCGAGTCGTCGTAGCTGATGTTGAGCAGCAGGTCGCTGTTCGAGCCGGTAATGGTGGTGTGCGCCTTGATGCGATCCACCAGCTTGTCACGTTCGATGGGCGACAGCTTGGCCGGATTCCAGCCGCCGTCGGCGAGCAACTGGTCCAGCGAGTCCTGGCTGAAAATGATCTCGCGCGCGATCTCCGCGCGGCTGGCCGCCTCGGTCGTCGCCGCGATGCCTTCGGTCAGCGGCTTGATGACATTGTTCTGCTGCACGAGGATCGTCGTTTCCGCCACGAATTTCTTGGGCCAGAACACGCCGATCACGAGCGCCAGCAACGCGATGGCAGCAAAGATCACGGCCAGCATCACGCGGCGCCGGCGCGCCTCCTTGAGCATCGTTTCGGCCAGCGTTGCGACATTGAACGGGACGGTCGCGGGAAGCGGCGGGGGTGCCGCCGCGATCAGTTCGTTGCTCATGACATCGCTTCCAGGTTGCCTTGTCAGAAGCTGCGGGTAGGTACCGTGATCACGTCACCCGGTTGCAGCGGGTAGTTGGTGGCCAGGTCGCCCGACTGCAGGATCTTGTCCAGCCGCACGCGGTAGGCCTTGGTGCCGTCGCCGACCTTGCGGTACAGCACCGTGTCGTCGGCCGCGGCATACACGTTCACGCCACCCGCCGCCAGGATCGCGTCGAGCACGGTCATGCCCTGGTGGTATGGCGCCGACACCGGATGCTGGACCGCGCCGGTCACGCTGACGCGGGTCAGGTACTCATGGCTGCGCAACTGGGTGACGATCACTGCCACCTGGGGGTCGCGCACGTACGCTTTCAGCTTTTCCTGGATTTCATTCGACACCTGCGTGGGCGTCTGGCCGCCCGCCTCCACGTCGCCGATCAGGGGCACGGTGATCTTGCCGTCGGGGCGAACGGGAACGCTGACGCTGAGTTCGGGGTTCTGCCAGACCGTCACCTGCAGCTGGTCGTCCACGCCGATGTGGTAATTGGTGACCGCTTCCGGATGGACGGTGACCGGCGGCGCCTCGTTCGAGGCCGGCACGGTGGTGCAGGCGGCCAGCAGCAGGCACGCCAGACTGCAAAGGCGGACAAGGGTTTTCATTGCTTGAGCCCCTAAAAGGTGGTCAGGATGGCGCGCAGGAAAACGTGAAACGTATCACGGTTTCCTGTTCAAAGCATCAAGCAAGTTGTATGCCAGTAACGGCCTCAAACCCCGTAGTAGCGGCGGTACCAGTCGACGAAGCGGCGCACGCCTGATTCCACCGAGGTGTCTGGACGATAGCCGGTATCGGTCATCAATTCCGTGACCTCCGCGCTGGTATCCGGAACGTCACCGGGCTGCAGCGGCAGCAGGTTCTTTTCCGCCTTGCGGCCAAGGCAGTCTTCCAGCACCTCGATGTAATGCGATAGCTGGACCGGGTGGCTGTTGCCGATGTTGTACACGCGATAAGGTGCCGACGATGTGGCCGAGTTCGGGTGCAGCGGATCGTAGGCAGGATCGGGACCGGGCACATGGTCGAGGGTGCGGATCACGCCTTCCACGATGTCGTCGATGTAGGTGAAGTCGCGGGTGTGGTGGCCGTGGTTGAACACGTCGATCGGCTCGCCCGCGAGGATTTTCCGGGTGAACAGGAACAGCGCCATGTCCGGCCGGCCCCACGGACCGTACACGGTGAAGAATCGCAGGCCGGTGGTCGGCAGGTTGTAGAGATGGCTGTAGGTGTGCGCCATCAGTTCATTGGCTTTCTTGGTGGCCGCGTACAGGCTGACCGGATGGTCGACCGGATCCTGCACCGAGAACGGCAGCTTGCGATTGGCGCCATAGACCGAGCTGGATGACGCGTACACCAGGTGTTCGACCTTGCCGTGCCGGCAGGCTTCCAGGATGTTGATGAAGCCGACCAGGTTCGATTCGACGTAAGCGTATGGGTTTTCGATGGAATAGCGCACGCCCGCTTGCGCGGCCAGGTGCACCACCCGCTGTGGGCGGAAATCGTGAAACGCCTTTTCCAGCGCCGGACGGTCCTCGACGCCCAGCTTGGCGAACCTGAAGTTCGGATGCGGCGTCAGCCGGTCCAGCCGCGCCTGCTTGAGGGTGACGTCGTAGTAGTCGTTGAGGTTGTCGACGCCCAGCACGTCATCGCCGCGCGCCAGCAGGCGCAGGCTCAAGGCTGATCCGATGAAGCCGGCGGCGCCGGTAACGAGGATGCGCATGTCGTTTCCTTACAGGCGATCGTCCACCGCTTCGCGCGGCAGCACGTTCTTCACGTCGAACAGGACGCACTCGGGCTTGCCCAACGCGCGCAGCGCCGCGGCGCCCATGTCGGTGAACTGCTGGTGCGCGACGGCCAGCACGATCGCGTCGTAGGTTCCGGGACGCAGGTCGGGCGAAAGATCCAGGCCGTACTCGTGGCGCGCCGCGGCCCCGTCCACCCACGGGTCGTACACGTCGATGTCGGCGTGGCAGGCGCGCAGCTCGTCGATGATGTCGGTGACGCGCGTGTTGCGAAGATCCGGGCAGTTTTCCTTGAACGTCAGCCCCAGCACCAGCACCTTCGCGCCGGCGACGTTGATGCGCTTTTCCAGCATCAGCCGCACCACGCGGTCGGCCACATGGCGTCCCATGCCGTCGTTGATGCGACGGCCGGAAAGGATCACTTCCGGGTGGTAGCCGATTTCCTGCGCCTTGTGGGTCAGGTAGTACGGATCGACGCCGATGCAGTGCCCGCCGACCAGGCCTGGCCGGAACGGCAGGAAATTCCACTTGGTGCCGGCGGCTTCCAGCACGTCCATCGTGTCGATGCCCATGCGGTGGAAGATCAGCGCCAGCTCGTTGATCAGTGCAATGTTGAGGTCGCGCTGGGTGTTCTCGATGACCTTGGCGGCCTCCGCGACCTTGATGCTGGGCGCCTTGTGCGTGCCCACACTGACGACCTTGCGGTACAGGTCGTCCACGAAATCGGCGGCTTCCGGCGTGGAACCCGACGTGACCTTCTTGATGGTGTCGAGCCGGTGCTGCTTGTCGCCCGGATTGATGCGCTCGGGGCTGTAGCCGGCGAAGAAATCCTCGTTGAATTTCAGGCCCGATTCCCGTTCGATGATCGGCACGCAGACTTCTTCGGTCGCGCCCGGATAAACCGTGGATTCGAATACCACGATGCCGCCGCGGCCGATCGCCCGGCCGACGGTGCGGCTGGCCGCTTCCAGCGGCGCCAGGTCCGGGCGCTTGGCGCGATCGATGGGGGTCGGAACCGTGACGATGAAGACGTTGCAGCCGCGGAGATCTTCCGCATCGTGGCTGAAGCCGAGTTGCGTCGCCGTTTGCAGCTCGTCCGGAGAAACCTCCAGCGTGTGGTCGCGGTGTTGCTGCAGTTCGCTGATCCGCGCCTTGTTGACGTCGAAGCCCAGGGTGGGCAGTTTGCGTCCGAAACCGACCGCCAGCGGCAGGCCGACGTAACCGAGCCCGATCACGGCAAGGCGGATGGCTTCGGGGCGGGGCAGCGTGGCGGTGGTCATGCGAATTCCTTGTGGGCAGGGCGTGCCGGGCACGACGCCGGGAGCGGGCTATGCTGGCATGCGGCGCCTGAATTGCAAAGCAAGCAGGGCGATTCCGATCAGCACGATGCCAATCCATTCAGGGTTGGACGGCTGTTCGTGCAGCAGGCCCCATGCAAACAGCACGCCGGCGACGGGCACCGCCAGGCTGGTCAGGCCTGCCACGTTGGCCGACAGGCGCTGCACCACCACGGCCCACAACACCCAGCACACGCCCGACGACAGCAGACCGTTGTACAACAATGCGGCGATGTATGTTCCGGTCCAGTCCACGGCGCGCTGTGGCGTGAGCACCGCGACGATGACGAGTCCGACGGTACCGACCAGCATCTGCCATGCGGTCAGGCGCAACGGAGTGACATCCGGATGCCGCTGGAACAGGCGTTTGGAAAGCACCGTCGCGATCGCCCATGCAAGGCCAGCCAGCAAGGCCAGGATGATGCTGTGCGGTGCCCCGAGCGGCCGCCAGGGCTCGACCACGCACGCGAAACCGGCCGCGGCGATCAGGATGCACAGCCAGCGCGTCAGGCCCGGCTTTTCGTGCACCCACCACCACGCCAGCGGCACCACCCAGAACGGCATGGTGTAGGCGAGCAGCGCGGTCTTGCCGGCGCCGCCCGAGACCAGCGCCCATTGCGCCAGCGCCTGGAAGGCGGCGGTTTGCATCAGTCCGATCGCAATCGTCGGCAGCCACGGCGTCGGCTTCAAGGAATTGCGGCGCAAGGCCAGCAGCGCGAACAGCACCAGCGTGCCGATCACGTAGCGCTGCGCGCTGAAGGTGAAGGGCCCGCTGTAACGGGTCGCAACCTTCATCACCGTCCAGTTGAGGCTCCACACGATCGTGAGGACCAGCAGGCCGATCCATGCGGCGCGGACAGAAGCGGTTCGACTCATGGAACCCTCAGGGCGACGGGAAAGATGACGCGGGACTACACGGCGGCATGGCGCAACCGCGTATCCTAGCCGCGCTCCATGCCGCGCGAGGCAATCCGGAGCGCTTCATCCCGCGATCACGTGCGCGCGCCTGTAATGGACGCATGGCAAGGATCCGCATCGGCATCTCGGGATGGCGTTATCCACCGTGGCGTGGCGTGTTCTATCCGAAGGATCTGGTGCAGCGCGATGAACTCGCCTACGCGTCGCGGCACTTCCCCAGCATCGAATTGAACGGTTCGTTCTATTCGCTGCAGCGACCGGAAAGCTATGCGCGCTGGCGCGAGCAGACGCCCCGCGGCTTCGTGTTCGCGGTCAAGGCGCCTCGCTTCATCACGCACGTCCGGCGGCTGCGCGACATCGACGCGCCGCTCGCGAATTTCTTCGCGTCCGGCGTGTTCGAACTGCGCGACAAATTCGGGCCGGTGTTGTGGCAGTTTCCCGCCAACTTCAAGTACGACCTCGATCTGTTCGCACGCTTTTTCCAACGCCTGCCACGCGACACCGAGGCCGCGCTGAAGCTGGCGCGCCGCCGCGATTTCCGGATGAAAGGCCGCGCGCGTCTGGCGATCGACCGCAACCGGCGGTTGCGCCACGCCGTCGAAATACGCAATCCGGAATTCCTCGAGCCGTCTTTCGTCGCGCTGCTGCGGGAACACGACATCGCGCTGGTGGTCGCCGACACGGCCGGCAAGTGGCCGTACGTCGAGGAAGTCACCGCGGGTTTCATGTATCTCCGGCTGCACGGCGACAAGCAGCTTTACACCAGCGGCTATACCGATGCCGCGCTGGAGCGCTGGGCCGCCCGCATCCGCGCCTGGCATGCCGGCGCGCAACCGCGCGATGCCGCACGCGTGAAGGATGCGCCGCCGCCGCGTCGCAAGTCGCGCGACGTCTACTGTTACTTTGACAACGATGCCAAGGTGCATGCGCCGTTCGACGCGGCCAAGCTGATCGAAAAGTTGAAGGTGGGCTGAGCTCAGCCGCGCGATGGGCGTTCCGCCCATTTGATGACCTCGAAGGGCGTGTCGCGTCCGCCATAACGCGGCAGGAAACCCTCGGGCGGCCCCCAGGCGTGCAAGGTCACCACTTCCCAGGTGGCGGGAATGCGCCCGCCGCGTCGTCGTGTCTCGTACGCGTCCAGCATCGCCTTGAAGCGCGCCTTGCCGGTGAGCGCATGCGGACGGTCGCGGTCAGCGTTGGTGGCGCCCAGCCCTTTCAGGTCCGTCAACAAGCCGCGCACGTCCGCGTACTCGAGGGTGATGCGGTCGGAATCAAGCACCGGATCCTTGAGGCCCGCCGCCAGCGCGGCGTCGCCGATGTCGTGCAGGTCGAGGAATCGTCCGACGTGCGCCTGCGTGGTGTCCACCGCGGCCCACGCTTCCCGCAATTCCGTCAGCGTGTCAGGACCCAGGCTGGATGCGACGAGGAAACCTCCGGGCTTCAGCACGCGCGCGCATTCGCCCAGCAGCGGCCGCGGCGCGTCACACCATTGCAGGCACAGGTTGGAATACGCGACGTCCATGCTGCGGTCGGGAAACGGCAGGGCCTGCCCATCCGCGCAAACGCGTTCGAAGGTCCGAAGCCAGCCGCGGTGCCGTCGCGCCTCGCGCAACATCGGCAGCGACAAATCCAGCGCGATCACTTCCGCATCGCGCCACCGCTTCTTCAAGGCGGCGGTGCCACGCGCGGTGCCGCAGCCGACATCGAGCACGCGCTGCGGCTTGGCGCTGTAGTAGTCGAGGCTTTCGAACAGGCGCGATTCGACTTCGCGCTGCAGCGCATCGTGGCGCTCGTACGTCGCTGCAGCGCGCGCGAACGCGCGACGCACCTGGCGCGTATCGAGTCGCGCGTCCGTCATGCCGGTTTCATCGCGAGCAAGGGCGCGAGCGCGGCGGCGACTTCACCGGTGTGACCGATGAAGGGCGCGTGCCCGCCGCCGGCGATGCAAGTGAACACACCGCCGCATTGCGCAGCGCTCCATTGCATCGATTGCCAGGGGATCAGGCGGTCGCGGCGCCCGGCGATCCACGCGCTGGGTTGCGCCAGTTGTGGCAGGCGCGAGCGCAAATCACTGTGTTCGAGCACATCCAGGCCTTCCGTGAGCGCGCGCACCTGCGGCCGGAATTCATTGAAGGTGTCGGCGCGCAGCTTGCGAAGGTCTGCCTGCGCGCAGTCGCTGCCCAGTGCTTCCAGCGCGAGGAAACGTTCCAGCGTGCCTTCGTAGTCGGTCTCGAGATCGCGCCCGAAGTCCTGCAGGATTTCCGGAGACACCGCGTGTGTCCATCCTTCACCGCGCACGAAACGCGGTGACGCGCACAGCATCGCCAGCCCCTGCACCTGCCGCGGGGAGTCCAGCGCGGCTTGCAGCGCATACAGACCGCCCAGCGACCAGCCAAGCCAGATTGCCGGCGGGACGCGTGCCGCGATGACCTTCACGCATTCGGCGGGTTGCAAAGAAACATCGCAGCCGCGCGAGCGGCCGTGCCCGGGCAGGTCGACCACGTGCAGCGTGCAGCGGTCGCGCAGCGCTTCCGCCAGCGGCGCGAACACGCCGCCGTGCATGGCCCAGCCGTGCAGCAACACGAGATGCGTGTCGCCGTGGCCTTCGCTGTGGATGAAAAGTCCGGACATGAACCGGCCATTCTAGGCGATCGCGTGACGCGGCAGTTGCGACAGCGCGTCGAGCAGCCGGTCCACGTCGGCGGGTTCGTGTGCCGCCGACAGCGTGATGCGCAGACGCGCGCTGCCGGCCGGCACCGTGGGCGGGCGGATCGCGGTGACGAGCAAGCCGCCTTGTTCCAGCGCGCGCGAGGCGGCGACGGTGCGCCGGGCGTCGCCCAGCACGATCGGCTGGATCGCGCTGCGCGAATCCATCAACGGCAAGCCTAGCTGCGAGGCGCTCCTGCGGAATCGTGCGATCAGCGCGCGCAGTCGCTCGCGACGCCATTCTTCTGCGCGCACGATGCGCACGGCTTCGCACGCCGCAGCGGCCAGCGCCAGCGGCATCGCGGTGGTGTAGACGAAGGTGCGAGCAAACTGGGTGAGGCCTTCGATCAGGGCGCGGCTGCCGGCCACGAACGCGCCCGCGCAGCCCAAGGCCTTGCCGAGCGTCGCCATCAGTACCGGCGCTTCGTCTGGCGACAACCCGGCTTCATGCACGCTGCCTGCACCGTGCTCTCCAAGCACCCCGAGTCCGTGCGCGTCGTCCACCATCAGGGTGGCGCCTTCGCGCTGGCACAGCGACGCAAGTTCGCGCAGCGGCGCCACATCGCCATCCATGCTGAATACGCCGTCGGTCGCCAGCAATGCCGGTTTGCCGGCAACGCTTGCGAGCTGCCGCGCCGCCGCCCCGGCCTCATTGTGCGGATAGCGTTTGAGCATCACGCCCGCGAGCCGTGCGGCATCCAGCAGGCTGGCGTGGTTCAACTTGTCCTGCACGCATACGCCGTCGCGGTCGAGCAACGCCTGCATTGCGCCAAGGTTGGCCAGCCAGCCGGAAGAAAACAGCAGCACGGCATCACGGCCGGTCCAATCGGACAGCACTTCTTCGAGCCGTGTGTGCTCGCGATGGTGGCCGCACACCAGGTGCGCGGCGGTGCTGCCGACGCCGTGTTTATTCGCGGCGTTTTGCAGGGCCTCGACGATACGCACGTCTTGCGCCAGGCCGAGGTAATCGTTGCTGCAGAAATTCAGCAACTCGCGGCCATCGGCCGTGACTCGCACACCGTGCATCGCATCCAGCGTACGCGCGCGGCGCAGCAAGCCTGTTCGCTCGCGCTCCGCCACGCGTGCGGCCAGGGATTGCAGCAGGTCGATGCGCACGGATCAGGCCGCGTGCTGGCACGCTTCCAGAATGTCGGCGTGCACGGTGCCGGTTCCGTGCGCGTCGGCGTCGATCTGCAACGGATGCAGGTCCAGCCGCCGCAACAGTGCGCGATCGTGTTCGACGTCAGGGTTGCCGGTGGTCAGCAGTTTCTCGCCCACGAAGATCGAACCCG
>DASZTT010000040.1:0-7523 GCA_035547895.1 Rhodanobacteraceae bacterium | reverse complement strand
CATTCGCGCAACGCGTGCACGAAGGCCGAGGGCGCGGGTTCGGCCAGCGCCTTGCGCGTTTCCTGCCATACGCGTTCGGGCACGAGGTGCGCGGCTTCGCCGGCTTCGACCATCGCGCGCATCATCGCCATGGTTTCGTCGGCGATGCGGAAACCGAGCGGCGCGTAGCGCGCCAGGAAACGCGCGACGCGCAGGATGCGCACCGGGTCTTCCGCGAACGCGGGCGACACGTGCCGCAACACGCGTTCGCGCCAATCGTTCGCGCCGCCATGCGGATCGACCAGCGCGCCCGGTTCGTCGCGCGCCCTCGCGTTGATGGTGAGGTCGCGGCGCGCGAGGTCGTCTTCCAGCGTCACGTCGGGCGCGGCATGGAAACTGAAGCCGTGGTAGCCCGGGCCGGTCTTGCGTTCGGTGCGCGCGAGCGCGTATTCCTCGCCGGTGTCGGGATGCAGGAACACCGGGAAATCCTTGCCGACCGGCTTGTAGCCGAGCGCCAGCAGGTCTTCCGGCGCCGCGCCGACCACCACGTAGTCGCGATCGAAATGCGCGCGGCCCAGCAACTCGTCGCGCACCGCGCCGCCGACCAGGTACACGCGGTGCGCGGGCATGCTCAGGTGTCCTGGGTGAGGCGGGCGATGTTCATGCGGCGCTCCGTCGAGTACTGCCCGAGCACCACCGGCAGCATCGCGGCGAAGCGGCGCGGCGTGATGCCGAGTTCGGCGAAGCCGTCGCGGCTGCCGACCGAATCGACGCCCAGCGAATTGAAGTTGTCGCGCGAGAAGGGTTTGCCCGGAATCATTTCGGCCGCGATCGCCTGCAGGTGTCCGAGCAGGTTCGGCAACGGCAGCACCGCGCGGCGCAGGCCCGCGGCGTCGCGGATCATCCGCACGATCGCGATCAGTTCCAGCGTGTCGGGGCCGTACAGTTCGTGGATCTTGCCGATGCCCGCGCGGTCACCGAGGCAGTGCCGAATCGCCTGTGCGATGTCGCCGACGTAGGCCGGCTGGAATTTCGCGTGCGGCTGCGCGACCGGGAACACCGGACCCATGCGCAGCAGCTTCAAAAACCGGGACACGAAGCTGTCGCCGTCGCCGTACACCACGCTGGGCCGGTAGATCGTCCACTCCATGCCGGAGTTGCGCACCTGCGCCTCGGCTTCGCCGCGCGTCTTCAGGTATTTCGACGCGCGGTTGCCGGCATTCAGCGAACTCATCAAATGGATGCGGCGCACGCCCGCCTGGCGGCACGCCGCGATCAGCGTGGCGGTGAGATCGACGTGCGCGTGCGTGAACGTGGCGTCGCCGGTTTCATTGAGGATGCCGACCAGGTTGATGACGGCATCGTTGCCGGCGATGTATTTCTCCAGCGACGCGCGATCGTAAACGTCGGTGCTGACGGTGCGCACGTTGGGCAGCACGTTGATCGCGCGCTTCTGCTCGCGGTTGCGGCTGAGCACGGTGATGCGATGGCCGTCGCCGGCCAGCGCGGCGAGCAGGTGGCTGCCGATGAATCCGGTGCCCCCGAGGACGACGTAGCGTTTGGGTGTCATGGCGAGGTTTTTCCTGTCGTGGCAGCGGTCGCCGCAGGTGCGGGCGCAGGAACACGGCACACGACCTGGGTGCGCTTGGGATCGACACTCGGATCATACGGCGTGCCGATCGCGGGCAGGCGCGAGGAGATCGGCACGGGTTCGCCGTGCAGGCGCCAGCCATAGAGCGTGGCGAACGACATCACGCGCGTCACGTAGTCGCGGGTCTCGTTGAAGGGAATCGTGAGGATGAAGGTTTCCGGATCGAGGTTGCCGCGTGCGTCCACCCAGCGCTGCGCGTTGCCGGGGCCTGCGTTGTACGCAGCCGACGCCAGCCACGGGCTGCCGTTGAAGCGCATCGCGAGGTTGGCGAGATATTGCGTGCCCAACGGAATGTTGATGGCCGGATCGTAGAGGCTCGTCGCCCCGTCGTAGGTCAGTCCGCTGCGGCGCGCGACCAGGCTGGCCGTGCCCGGCAGCAACTGCATCAGCCCGCGCGCGTCGGCGCCGGAACGCGCGTCGGTCTGCCACGCGGTTTCGGCGCGGATGATCGCGAATGCCCAGGCCGGATCGATGCCGGCGTTGCGCGCCGAGGCGATCACGCGCTCCTTGTCCGCGAGCGGAAAGCGCAGCGCGTAATACTGAAGCTCGCCCGATTTGCCGAACGCGAACACCGCGCGATCGAACCAGCCGCGGCTGGATGCCAGCGATGCGGCCTGCCGTTGCTGCGCGGGCGAGAGGTCGGCGTAGGCGCGGTCCCACTCGCGGCGTGCATTGGGCAGCATGTCGAGCGCGAAGAATTCGAACGCGCGAGTCATGCCGGGATCGGTCTCCACCTGCTGCAGCGCGGCCGGATCGGTGGCGAGTGTTTGCGGGCAAATCGAGTAAGGCAGGCCGGCCTGGTCGGCCGCGAGGAATCCGTAGAACGTCGCCTGCTGCGCGAGCGCCGTGTAACCATCCAGCGCGGCCGAGGCTTGCCCGAGCTTCTGCGCGATGCGCGCCTTCCAGTAGCGCCATTCGTCGTGCTGCATCTCGTCGGGCGTCAACGCCTGGATCGCGGCGTCGGCGGCTTTCCAGTCGCCCTGCGCCACCGCGGCGCGCACCCGCCATTCGCGCGTGGCGTCGGTTTGAGCCGACGCGGGCAACGCGGCGAGGCGCGTGACGGCGTCGGGTCCGAAATCGACGGCGTTGTAGAGCGCGAGCGCCGCGAGCACGCGGTCGCGTTCGCCTTGATCGAACTGGAAGCGTCCTGAAAGCGTTTGCCAATATGTCTGCGCCTGCGCGCTGTCGCGCCGCGCGAGGCGGATCAACGCGCGGCTGACGGCTTCGCGCGTGCGCGGCGTGTCGGGGAATGTCGCGGCTTTTTTCAGGAACGCCGATGGCGAGCGCAGCGCGTCGGCGATGCGTTGCGCTTCCGCCGCATCGGTGCCGGCCAGCCATTGCGCGGATTGTTCGATGGTCGAAGCGTTGCCTGCGTCGGCGGCGCGCTCGATGCGGTCCCACACGCGTTGCGGCGTCAGCAGGCCTTGCGCCGCCGCCGCCGAGAACACCGGCGCGCATGCGGACGGCGCGCTGGTCTGGTTCCACAACGCCGCGAGGTCGCGATCGAAATCGAGCGGCTTGCCCTGCGCGATGTCGGCCTGCAACGCATCGCAGGTGAGCGTGGCGCCCAGGCCCGGCTGGTAGAAGTGCTGGAAATCCGTCCAGTCCTTCTGTTGTGCGAGCCAGCCGAGTTCGGCCTTGCGCAGGTCGTCGGCCGGAATCATGCCGGCGTAGCGTTGCAGGTAGGCGTCGATTTGCGCAGGGCTCGCGGTCTTGATGTCGTGCTGCAGCGCGGCCGCTTCGAGATACGGATACAGCGGATAGTCCTGGAGGCCTTGCGCCAGGCTGCGCCAGTCCTGGCCATTCTGCGCAGCGGTGTAGGCCGCGCGGAAAGCATCGCGCTGTTGCGCGAGGGACGGCACGGCGGTTTGCGCGACGGGCGCCGCGCCGAGCAAGGCGGCGACGGCGGCGGCGCAAAAACGAAAGCGCAGTGCGGTGCGCGGCAGAAACGATCGATTCATGCCGTCGATTCTAGAGGATGCGGCGTGTCAGGCTCCCGCGTCCGCAGCAGCGATGCATGAAAGAAAAACCTGATGGGTGTCCAACCAAGGCGGAACGGATGTGCGGGATATCCTTGAGATCTGTCATTCCGGGGCTGCCCTAGGCTGTATGCGGGCAGCACCCGAATCGGTTTCAGAGCTGGCGGAGCGAACCGATTCCGGGTTCCGGCCTGCGGCCGGCCCCGGAATGACGATCGACGCTGAGTCTCCGTGCGCATCGCAAAAGAAAGGCCGCGTGCGCGGCCTTTCGGAAATCACTTCCGCCATCAGTGCCGCGCGCGGGTGTTGTGCTTCGAGCGATAGATGCGGCGGCTGTCGCGATTGTCGGTGCGCTGGATCCTGCCGGTCTGGCGCAAGGTGTCGCGGCGCGATTCCATGCGGTCGGCGTGCGCTTGGCGGCCTTCCTGCCGCCCGAGTTCACGGTTGCTCAGCGAACCATTGGTGACGCCGTTGTGCAGGCGCTGTTCCTGGTTGATGTTGCGCTGCACGTTCGCCTGTTCCATGTTGGATTTCAGCGAATCGGGGTTGCCGGTTTGCGCGTCGTGTTTCTGGTTGTGGATGGCCGCGCTCTCGCGGTTCTGTTCGCGCTGGATCTGCGCGCGTTCCGACGCGGACAGCGAGCCGTTGCGCAGGTCGCGCTGTTCGGTCTTGTCGATGCGCGCTTCGCCGGCTTCGAGCTTGCGCGCTTCGCCCGAGGAGAGCTGCCCGGATTGCAGGCCCTGCTCGATGCGTTGCTGCTGGTCGACGTCGCGGCCGGTTTCGCTGGCGGCGTTGTGTGGCCGCGTCGAGGTTGCAGGCACGGTCTGCGCGATCGCGCCCGTGGCAAAGCCGAGTCCGATGGCGATCGCAGTCGCCAGAATGACGTTGCGTTGCATGGTGGGTTCCTTGTGCGTGGATGTGTGGGTGCGGCCCGCAGGGAAAGGAACGCGGCGCGCCGGCGCCGGTTGACGGACACCCGGGTGCGTTCAGGGAGGCGACAGCCGGCCGGCTGCTAGGCCGCGGCTTTCCACGCCGCGACCGGCACGCGGATCTCGGCGGCCAGCGGCAGGTGGTCCGAAAACGCGGCGGGCAGAGTCCACATGCGATCGACCGCGATCCCGGAAGACACCAGGATGTGGTCGATCGCGCGCTGCGGGCGCCAGCTCGGGAAAGTCGGCGTGGGATTCGCCGGCGCGGCCAGCGTGGTGCGCGCGAACAGGCTGCGCAGTTCGGGACTCTCCGGCGGGCAGTTGAAGTCGCCCATCAGGACCACGTTGCGCCGGCCCTGCAGCAACTCGGCGATGAAATCGATCTGGCGCGCGCGCGATTGCGTGCCCAGCGACAGGTGCGCGACCGCCACGGTCAGCGTCTCGTCGCCGTCGCCGTAGCGGGCCAGCAACACGCCGCGGCCGCCCAGCCGGCCCGGCAGCGGATAATCGAGCACTTCGTGGGGTGCATTGCGGCTGATCAGGCCGTTGGCGGTGTGCGAAACGTTGGAAAGCCGGCGGTTCGGCTGGTGGCTCCAGTACGGCAGCCCCGAGGTTTCCGCGAGGTAGCGCGTCTGGTTGAGGAAGCCCGAGCGGATGCTGCCGGCGTCGGCTTCCTGCAAACCGATCACGTCGAACTCGGCGATGGAGCGCGCAAGGCTGTCGAGGTTGCCGAGCTTGTACTTGCCCGGGAGGACCGCGCCCCAGCTCCGCGTAAAGTATTCGTGATAACGCTTGACGCTGGCGCCGGCCAGGATGTTGCAGCTCAACACGCGCAGCATGCCGGTGTCGGGAGCGGTGGGGCTATCGGCGCTCATTGAATCGAGACTACCACTTCGCGGCACAACGTTCCGTGTGCCGGAATGCACGGATGGCGAATGTTCAGTGCTTCCCGGCGTGCTGCGCCATCCACAGGCCGACTTGCTGCAACTGCGCGTAGCTGGTGATTTCGGCGCTGCACATCAGCGCGACGAACGGCGCGTCCTTGGCATTGCTGGCGCGACGGCCGACCACCAGCGTGGGCGTGGCATCGATGCCCCAACCCATTTCGGTGTGCTGGTCGGCGGCCATCTGTTTGGTGGTTTCCGCGCTGGTCGCCGCGGCCATGAACTTCTGCGGGTCGACGCCCTGGCGCGCGTACCACGTCGCCATGTCCTGCAGGGAGTTCAGCGGGTAGTGCTCCAGCATGGCCTTGAAGAACGCGTCGTGCGTCTGCTTCAGCACGCCCAGCTCACGCGCGGCATAAAACGCCTGCGCATAGGGCATCCACGACGCGTTGAACACGGCCGGCATGTAGCGGACCTGGGTGCCGGCCGGCAATTGCTTGCGCAACTGGTCCATGTACGGCGCGAACTCGGCGCAGTGCGGACAGCCGTACGAAAAGACTTCGACGACTTCCACCGCGCCGGTCGGCGCAGGCGTGCCCTTCGGCGGCGCCAGCGTCACGTATTCCTTGCCTTCGGTGAAATTCGCCGTGACCGCGGGTGCCGGCGTCGCTGCCGCGGAAGGCGCGGACGCCGAAGAAGCCGAGGTGCCGCCGTCGTTGTGCGCGGAACATGCGGCCGTCAACAGCAGTCCACCGATCAGCAGGGAGGCACGGAGAAACTGCGGGACGGTCATGTCACTTGGCCTTTTTTGCCGCGAGTTCCTTGTTGACGAGGAACAGCGTCAGGTCGACGGCTTGTTGCGCACCGTTGGCCGAGCGCGGATCCAGCCGCCATTTGCCATCGACAACGATGGTCGGCGTGCTGTCCACGCCCCACGCCATGATCTGCTGGTCGGCGCGCTTCATCTGCAGGTTGACCGCGAACGAATTCGCGGTCGCGACGAACTCATCCGGCTTGGCGCCGTATTTCGCGTAGAACTTCGCGATGTCGGGAATCTTCGGCATGTTGTCCATCGCCTTCGGACGCTGGGTGGCCGGATCGTAGGTCGCGAGCGGACCATTGGGTCCCCAGATGGCCTTGAACATTGCGTCGTGCGAGGCCGGCGTATCGACGCCCAGCGCCTTGGCAGTGAAATAGGCGCGTTGCAATACCGGCCAGTCTTCGGTGGGTACGAACGAAGCGGGCACGAAATCGAGCACCGCGCCCGCGGGCAATTCCGCGCGCAGCTTGTCGAGATACGGTTCGAACTGGTTGCACGCCGGGCAGCCGAACGAGAACACTTCCGTCACCACCACCTTGTCGGGCTGGCCGGTCGGCTGCGGGTTCTGGATCGCGAAGTAATTCTTGCCTTCGGTCCATTGCTGCGGCGTCTGCGCGAACGCGAATCCCGCGGTGGCGGCGAGCAGCAGGAACACAACGGTGCGTTTGATCATGATCGGCTTTCCTGCGGAAGGATGGCGAGTGTGCCGCTTTGCGCCTGAATCGACCACGCGCCGCGCGGCAGGTTCAATCGATGGCGTCGGACTTCGCGTTGGCTTGCGGCGCAGGCGCGGGATGCAGGCCCTCGACGTAACTGGAAACCGCCGAGATGTCCTGCTCGGTCAGGTGCTGCGCGATGGCCGGCATGATCATCGCGTGCGAATCGCTGCCCCAGGTGGTGCCGTCGTGCCAGGCCTTCAGTTGCGCCTGGATGTAATCGGCGTGCTGGCCGCCGATGTTCGGCACGCGCCAGCCCGGGTTGCCCGCGCCATCCGGGCCATGGCAGGCCATGCAGGCCGGGATGCCGCGGCTGGAATCACCTTCGCGGTACAGCTTCTCGCCGGCGCTGGCCAGCTTGGCATCGGCCACGCCAGGCAGGCGCTTCTGCTTCGCGAAGTACGCGCCGATGTCGTGCATGTCCTGCGGTGCCAGCGTCGCGGCCATGCCTTGCATGATCGCGTTCTGTCGCGTGCCGCTCTTGAAGCGCATCAATTCGGTGACGATGTATTGCTCGCTCTGGCCGGCAAGCTTGGGATATTGCGCGTCACTGGAATTGCCGTCC
>DASZTT010000039.1:0-4638 GCA_035547895.1 Rhodanobacteraceae bacterium | reverse complement strand
GGCCTCGCCGGGCGGTTCCGTCACGCGCTTGATGCTGAATGCCATCGCGGCTCCGTTGTGTGACGGCTGCGGATCAAGGCATCATACGCGTTTGTCTCGAAGGGTCCACCATGACACGCCGCTTGATCGTGCGCCGCTCGCCCATCCATGGCAACGGTGTCTACGCCGCCACCGACATTCCCGCGCGCACGGTGCTGATCCAGTACAAGGGCCGCCTGATCACGCATGCCGAAGCCGACCGGCTGTACGACGATGGGGCCGACACCGGCCACACGTTCCTGTTCACGCTGAACGACAAGTACATCGTCGATGCCAACGTGAACGGCAACAGCGCGCGCTGGATCAATCATTCCTGCGCACCGAACTGCCGCGCCTACATCGAGGAGGTCGACGGCGCGAAAAAGGACAAGGTGATCATCGAGTCGAAGCGTGCGATCAAGGCCGGCGAGGAACTCACCTACAACTACGGCATCGTGCTGGATGTGCCGCACACGCCGAAGATGAAAAAGCTGTGGGCCTGCCGCTGCGGCGCCCGGCGCTGCACCGGAACGCTGCTCCAGCCCAAGCGCTAACGCGAGGCCAACGCCGTCGATACGCGGTTGTCACGCGCGTGCCGGCATGCTTGCCGTTCGGTGTTGGAACGGAGCAACGGTATGAGCAAGGACACGCTGAAGGGCTGCAAGGTTGCGATTCTGGCCACCAACGGATTCGAGCAATCCGAGTTGATGAAGCCGAAGCAGTTGCTGGAAGAAGCCGGTGCCACCACGCAGGTGATCGCGCCCGGCGACGACCAGGAGATCAAGGGTTGGAACCACGCAGATTGGGGCGAGCACGTGAAGGTGGATGTGTCGCTCGCCAGGGCGCGCGCCGCAGACTACGACGCACTGGTGCTGCCGGGCGGCGTGATCAATCCGGACAAGTTGCGCCTGCACGATGACGCGATCGAGTTCATCCGCCAGTTCGGCCGCACGGGCCGCCCCGTGGCTGCGATCTGCCATGGGCCGTGGACGCTCATCAACGCCAATCTCGTGCGCGGCAAGCACATGACATCGTGGCCTTCGCTGCGTGCGGATCTGGAAAACGCCGGCGCAGAATGGGAAGACAGCGAAGTGGTCGAGAGCGGCAACCTGATCACCAGCCGCAAACCCGATGACATTCCGGCGTTCACGCAGACGTTGATCCGCGCATTGCAGGAGCGCCGCGCCGAAGCGGCGTGATGGCGTGAAGCACTGGAAACGTGGCGCGTGTGCGGCCGCGTTTCCGGGTTCGCGCGCCTACGCGGCCGGCCACAGCCAGACGAAGGTGACGCCGGTGATGATCGCGTAGATGATCCCGTCGACGATGTACTTGAACGCGGCTTTCCAAGGAAAGAGCCGCCAGATTCCGTCGGTGAAGCAGCCGAAAGCATGGCCCATCAGCGCGGCCAGGGCGACGGTGTGGAACACCAGGTGGGGATCGGTGCCGGGCGGAAGCGCAATGGCGATGAACGCGCAGAACAGCGAGACCAGCAGGCAGAACAGCAACCACTGGAGCAGCGACACGCCCATGTTCATGTTGCCGGGGCGGCGCAGGTACACCAGGCCCACCGGACCCTGTTTCATCTTTTCCCGCATCGCCGGATCCTTCATCGTCTCGGGCGTGCAGAACGGCAACGCGTACTGGCCCGGTGCCGCGGGATTGCCGTTGCGGATCGCGGCGCGGATTTCGTCTTCGTTGGAGAAACGCCGGTAATCCGGCGCGTGCCAGAACTTGAGCAGCATGTTGACGAGGGCGCTCGCGATGAACACGAACACCGCGGACAGGACGATGGGCAACCACAGCGCAGCGAGTGTCATGACGATTCTCCTCGGAGGTGGTGCTGCGGGACGATGTCCTTGTCAGTCTTCTTCCGCCTTGGGCTTGTACGCTTCGGTCAACTGTTTCTGGATCTGCGACGGCACCGCATCGTAATGCGACAGCTCCATCGCGAAGCGGCCTTCGCCGCCGGTGAGCGAGCGCAATTCGGTCTGGTAATCGACCACTTCGGCCAGCGGGGCCTGTGCCTTGATCACCAGCATGCCGCCGCGCAGTGAATCGGTGCCGTTGATGCGCGCGCGCTTCGACGCGAGCGCGCCGGTGACATCGCCCATGTATTGCTCGGGCACGTTGACGTCCATGTTGACGATCGGTTCCAGCACGATCGGCCGTGCCTTGGCGACCGCGTCGAGGAATGCCTTCTTGCCCGCCGAGACGAACGCGACCTCCTTGGAGTCGACCGGGTGGTACTTGCCGTCATACACGACCACGCGCACGTCCTGCATCGGATAGCCCGCGATCGCGCCGTGGTCGAGCACCTGGCGCACGCCTTTCTCGATGGCCGGGATGTACTGGTTGGGGATCACGCCGCCCTTGCTTTCGTCGCTGAACTCGAAACCCGCGCCCCGCGGCAGCGGTTCGACGCGCAGGAACACTTCGCCGAATTGCCCGGCGCCGCCGGTCTGCTTCTTGTGGCGATGGTGGCCTTCCGCGCTGGCGCCGATGGTCTCGCGGTAGGCGATGCGCGGCGGGTGCGTGATGACTTCGACGCCGTATTTCGCCTGCATGCGCGCGAGCGTGAGCTTCAGGTGCAGGTCGGACAGGCCGCGCACCACGGTCTCGTTCAATTCCTTGTTGTGTTCGATGGCGAGGCAGGGATCTTCTTCCGCCAGCCTGGCCAGCGCGGTCGCGAGCTTCTGGTCCTGGCCCTTGTGTTTCGGTTCCACCGCGAGGCCGAACATCGACAGCGGATAGTCCAGCGGTTGCAGGTGGATCGCGTCCTCGTCGTGCGAATCGTGCAGCACCGCATCGAAGTGGATTTCCTCGACCTTGGCCACGCCGGCGATGTCGCCGGGAATCGCCTGCTCGACCTCGATGTGGTCCTTGCCTTGCAGGCGCAGCAGGTGCCCGACCTTGAACGGCTTCTTGCCGTCGTCGATGAAAAGTTGCGAATCCTTTTTCACGGTGCCCTGCCACACGCGGAACACCGCGAGCTTGCCGACGAACGGGTCGTTGATGATCTTGAACACGTCTGCGAGCACGTGCGCGCGCGGATCGGGTTTCGCCTCGACGGGCTTCGCCTCGGCGCCGGTGCCCTTCATGAAGGGCGGCGGGTTGGCTTCGCCCGGATGCGGCAACAGCTTTCGTGCAACCTGCAACCACTCCGCGACGCCTGCGCCGCTGCGCGCGGAGGTGAAACAGATCGGCACGAGGTGGCCCTCCCGCAGGCATTGTTCGAACGCGTTGTGCAGGTCTTCCGGCGAAAGCTTCTCCTCGCCGTCTTCGAGATAACGGCCCATCAAGCGCTCGTTGATCTCGACCACCTGGTCGATGATCCGCTGGTGCGCGTCGGCGACGGGGCCGAGATCGCTCATCCCTTCGTGGGCGAAGAAACAATCGGCCACTTTCGTGCCGTGTTCCGCGGGCAGGTTCACCGGCAGGCACTCGGCGCCGAATTCCTCGCGCAACGCGGCCAGCAAGCCGGCGGGATCGATGTCTTCCATGTCGATGCGATTGACCACCAGCATGCGCGCGAGGCCGCGCTGCTTCGCGTAGTGCATCAGCCGTCGCGTGCCGTGTTCGATGCCGTTGCTGGCGTTGACCACCACCGCGCAGGTTTCCACCGCGGCCAGCGCGGCCAGCGTCTCGCCGCGGAAATCGGCGTAGCCCGCCGTGTCGATCAGGTTGACGTGGCAGCCGGAAACATCCACCGAAGCGATCGACGAATGGATGGAATGCTGGCGTTCCTTCTCCTGCTCGTCGAAATCGGAGACGGTGTTGCCGCGCTCGATGGTGCCCGCCGCCTGGATCGCGCCGCCGGCCTGCAGCAGGGCCTCGAACAGGCTGGTCTTGCCGGTGCCCGCGTGGCCCGCCAGGGCCACGTTGCGGATGTCCACGGTGGAGTAGGCGCCCATGCTGACCTCGCTTTCCGATGGCGGCAGGCATGAAACCTTGCGCCGATCCGTTCAAGCGGTCAAGGCCCGCGGAACCTGCGGCCCGAGGCAGGGTCTGAAATCGCGGCGGCACGCGACGGACGGCTGCCGCGCTTCCCGTACACTTGAATGCGCACGTCGCGCGCGCAACGGCCGGTCGCATGCCCCGCAACGATGGACTGGAAATCGAGGTGCAGGCGGAATACCCGGAACACGGGACGATTCGCGACGCCGCGGCCGAACTTTCCGATCTGCCGTACGTGCGGTTCACCCAGCGCACGCCGGTGCCGCGCGACCGCCGCACGCTGTGGATGCTGCTCGTGCTGGTGCTGCTGGCGCACATGGTGCTGGTATGGCTGGCGTGGCGCATCCTGCGCCCGTCGCCGCATCGCACGGGCGAACACGACGTGATCGCGGTGATGCTGATCGAGCCCCCGCCGAACGTCCCGCCGCCACCGCCGTTGCTGGCGCCGCCGCCGTTGCCGGGGCAGCGGCGGACTGCGATGCCGCGGCCCGTGCATCACGAAACGCCGGCGAAGGGTGCCATGCAGGCGCAGATGGAAGGCGTGAAAGCACCGCCGCTCCAGCTGTACGAGTCGAATGGACAAATCCAGATACCGCCCAGTGCGTCGACCGCGGCGCCCGTGCCGGTTTACCGCGCGGCCGAAATCAAGGGCTCGCAGATCTACAG
>DASZTT010000038.1:0-13411 GCA_035547895.1 Rhodanobacteraceae bacterium | reverse complement strand
AGTCGTCGGGGGCGGAATGCGCCAGGCCGGCATCCTCGCTGCCGCGGGCATCATCGCGCTCAAACAACACGTGGAGCGGCTGGCGGAAGATCACGCGAATGCGCAGCGTCTCGCCGAGGGGCTGGCCGGCATTCCTGCGTTGCGGGTCGATCCGTCGTCCGTGCAGACCAACATGGTGTTCTGCACCGTCACGGACGCCGACATGGAGCCCTTGAAGTCGCATCTGAAGGCGAACGGCGTCTTGATCGGCAGCGGCCATCCGTTGCGCCTCGTCACGCACCTGGACATTTCGAAGAGCGACGTGGACAAGGCCGTCGCGGCCTTCGGCGACTATTTCTCGAAGCAACGAGGCGACTGATCGACAGCGCCGGACCTGCGATCTTCGCCGCTCGATTGCCGATGCAACCGAGCGCGGGGCGCCACCCTATTACATTCGAATGCCGGTGGGCGTTTCACGCGGAAGCGACGCGCCATCCACGAAAGTGCGATCTCGTGCTCAAGGAAGAGACCCGCCATGCCAGACCGCAGATTTTTCCGCGCCGTTTCCGTACTTGTCGCCGCCACCGCGCTGTCCGCCGCGAGTTCCATCGCATCCGCGCAGCCATCGCCGGCGCTCGACCGCGTCAGCATCTGGCTGGGGGGTTACTACTCGAACAATGATACGCGGCTGTCGGCCGAGGGCAGCGGTCCTTACACCGGAATCCAGGGCACGCTCAATTTCGAGGATGACCTGGGCTTCAAGAAGCACAGCGTCGATCCGCGCGCGCGCTTCGATTTCCTGATCGGCGACAGCCAGGGCTTTTCGTTCGACTACTACGAAATCCACCGCAACCGCGACGCCAGCTACGAGCAGGCCATCCCGGCGCTGGGCACCGACGTGGGCGCGCACATCCACGGCGAATTCAACTACGACTTCGGTTCGGCTTCATACAAGTGGTGGTTCGGCCACGGCAGCGACGTGTTCGGGGTCGGGCTGGGCGCGGCCTACTACAAGGTGCGCTTCGCCGCGCGCGGCAGCGTGCACGCGGGCGACGCGAGCGATTCGTTTTCCGACAGCTACGACGAAAGCGCGTGGGCGCCGATGCTGACGTTCGGCTGGCGGCATGCCTTCAACGACCAATGGCGCATGTATGCCGACACCTCCGGCGTGAAGAAGAACGGCGGAAGCCTGAGCGGCCACATCTGGAACGCGTCGCTGGGTGTCGAATGGTTTCCATGGCAACACCTCGGGTTCGCCCTGGAATATTCCGCATCGAGGCTGCATCTGCACAAGCACTACAGCCAGGGTACCGCGAAGCTGGATCTGAATTCCGACGGCCCGGCGCTGTACCTGCGCGCGCGGTTCTAGCCAACGGACGCAGGGTCGTGCGGCGCCGCGACGCGACTGACAACCTGTTTATGGCCGCCCGTCGTCGGGGAGCATTAGACTTGCTCGCTGGATACCATCGGGCACGCCCATGAACACCGCTTCCGATGCGGCGCCGCCGCCCGCCCGCAACCTGCTCGGCAACCGCAACTTCAGCCTGCTGTTCGGCGGCAGTTCGGTGTCGGCGTTCGGCGACCAGTTCACGCTGGTGGCGCTGCCCTGGCTGGTGCTGAAACTCACCGGCGATCCCGCCGCGCTGGGCATCGTGCTGGCGGTGATGGCATTTCCGCGCGCGGCCTTCATGCTGATCGGGGGCGCGGTGGTGGACCGGATGTCGCCGCGGGTCGTGCTGCTCGGTGCGCGTACCGCCAACGCCGCGTGCATCGTGATCCTCGCGGTACTCGTGTTGGGCGGCGCGATCCAGATGTGGATGGTGTACCTGCTGGCGCTCGGCATCGGCCTGTCCACGGCGTTCGCGTATCCCGCGGGTTCGGCAATCCTGCCGCAACTGGTGCAGCCGCAGCAGTTGCGCGCCGCCAACGCACTGTTCATGGGCATGCGCCAGCTCAGCATGATCGGCGGCCCGGTGCTGGCGGGGTTCGTGATCGCGCTGGGCGCGCATCATCCGCCGTCGGCGCAATCGTTGCCGGACGCCGGCGGGCTGGGCACCGCGTTCGCCATCGACGCCACGAGTTTCGTGTTTTCGCTGGCATCGCTGGCGCTGATCCGCATCCACGGCGACTTCCATCCGCCGAAGACCAGCGGCGGGGTGTTCGCGAGCATTGCCGCGGGTCTGCGCTACGTGTGGGCGGACGTGCCACTGCGCGCGTTCGTGATCTACGCGAGCTTCGTGTCCGTGTTCGTGGGCGGTCCGATCCAGGTGGGGCTGCCGGTGCTGGCGGATACCCGGATGGACCTCGGGGCAGCCTCGCTCGGGATCCTCATGACCGCGCAGGGAATCGGCATGTTCATCGGAAGTTTTCTTTCGGGTTTCGCGCAGCGTGCGATGCGCGGACATCTGGGCGTAATGGTGCTCGGCATCGACAGTCTCGTCGGCCTGACGCTGGTTGCGTTGATGCTGGTGCACGCCACATACACCGGCGCGGCACTGCTGTTCTGCACGGGCCTGCTCGGCGGCATCGTGCAGATCGCGATCTTCACCTGGATCCAGCAACGCGTGTCACAGCAGATGATGGGCCGCACCATGAGCATCCTGATGTTCACCTTCATGGGGCTGGGTCCATTGTCGGCGGCCGCCGCCGGCGCGCTGCTGAAGGTGATTTCGCTGACCGCGCTGTTCGGCCTTGCCGGCCTGACGCTCACCGCGATCGCGCTGTGCTGTCTCGCCAGCCCGCAAATGCGCAGCATCCGCGCGCTGCAACCTGAGGCGGCAAAGGCTTGAAACGAAGCCGGCATGCGTTGCAGGTATCGCGCCCACGGGGAGACTTCATGCGTTCGTTGATCCGCCTGGTTTTCGTGCTCGCGCTTGGATTGCCCGGCTGCATCGCGCAAGCGGCACCTGCGCCGTCCTATGATCTCGTCATCCGCAACGGACACGTGATCGACGGCACCGGTTCGCCCTGGTACGCCGCCGACATCGCGATCAAGGACGGACGCATCGCCGCGATCGGCCGTCTCGGCGACGTCGCTGCGAAGCAGGTGATCGACGCACACGGCATGCTGGTGACGCCGGGCTTCATCGACATGCTCGACCAGTCGGGGCATACGCTGCTGGTGGACGGGCATGCGCCGTCGAAGATTTTCCAGGGCGTGACCACGCTGATCACCGGCGAAGGCGAATCGGCCGCGCCGCTCGACGACAAGATCCTCGCGCAAGAAGGCGCGCACGCCAGGCCGGCCTGGCGAACGTTGGCCGGGTATTTCGATGTCCTGCAAAAACACGGCATCGCGGTGAACTTCGGCACCTACATGGGCGCCGCCACCGCGCGCGAAATGGTGATCGGCTATGGCGATCGTCAGCCAACCGCGGACGAGCTGAAGCAGATGCAGGCGATCGTCGCGGACGCGATGCGCGCCGGCGCATTCGGCGTCTCGACCGCGCTGCAATATCCGCCGGCCACCTACAGCACCACGCCGGAACTGATCGCGCTGGCCAGGACGGCGGCGAGCTTCGGCGGCATCTACGCCACCCACATGCGCAGCGAAGGCAACGGCGAGGCGGCCGCGCTCGACGAGGTGTTCGACATCGCGCGCGCCGCGCACATCCCGGTCGAAGTCTTCCACCTGAAGGTTGCGGGCCACCAGAACTGGGGCAGCATGCCGAAGGTGATCGCGAAGATCGACGCGGCGCGTGCGCAGGGCCTGGACGTCAGCGCCGACACTTACGCCTACACCGCGTGGGGCAACGATCTCGCCTCGTTCATTCCGCCGTGGGCGCATGCCGGCGGCAACGCCGCGTTGCTCGAGCGGTTGAAGGATCCGGAGACGCGCGCGCGGATCGAGAAGGACATGCAGACGCCTTCGGATGCGTGGAGCAACGACTGGCTGGAAGTGCCAGGCCCGCACGCCGTGGAAATCACGTCCGTGCAGGATCCGTCGTTGAAGCCATTCGAAGGCAAGCGGCTCGACGACGTCGCTACGGCGTGGCACGAAAAACCGATCGACGCGCTGCTCGACATCCTGATCAAGGATCACGCTGCCACCGACGTCGCCGTGTTCGGCATGTCGCAACCGGATGTCACGCTCGCGCTCGAGCAGCCGTGGGTTTCGATCTGCGACGATGCGGCGGCGCAGGCGCCGACCGGTCCGCTCGGCCAGGGCCATCCGCATCCGCGCGCCTACGCCGCGTTCGCGCGGATCATCACGAAGTACGTGCGCGAGGATCACGCGCTGACGCTGCCGGATGCGATCCGCAAGATGACCGCGCTGCCTGCGCAAAAGATGGGCCTGACCCAGCGCGGCGTGATCAAGAAGGGAATGTACGCCGACATCGACATCTTCGATCCGGCGCAACTGCGCGCGCCGGCGACTTTCGAACAGCCGAAGCAGCTTGCGCAGGGGATGTCGTGGGTGCTGGTCAACGGCGTGCCGGTGATCGCCGACGGCAGGATGACGCAAGCTTTGCCCGGCAAGATCCTGCGCGGATCGGGATACGCGCAGAAGTAAGGCGGGTCGGCGCGCCGGCACGACCCGCCGAACTGCTCATTCGATGATCTCGCCGAGGCCGCGCCGCTTGAGGTCCGCGAGGAACTCGAGCATCTGCTTCAGCCGTTCGGGTGGATGGCCCTCCCAGTCAGCGACTTCACCGACGACGCGAAACGGATGGCGTGACCGGTACGACTTGGTCGGATTGCCGGGAAACTTCTTGTCCGTCAGGTTGGGATCGTCCTCGATCGGCCCGGTCGGTTCCACGATGTAGATCCTGCCGCGTCCCGCGCCCACCGCCAGCTCGGCGCCCCAGGTGGCGGCGTCCAGCGTGGCGGACAAGTAAACGAAGGCAGCCTGCTTCCGTTCGCCGTAGTTGGAAACGTAACCCGGCGCGATCAGATCGCCCGGTTCCAGGTCGGCCTTGGTGCCGTGGTAGTAGGTTGGCGAATCAGCCATGCATCGCTCCGGTTTCCTGCCGAATCGGCAGTCGGGCGATGCTGCATCAGGGGTGGGGACTTGCCGCAAGCCCCTTCCCTGCTAGGATATTGATGGTGGCGGGGCGAGCAATTCTCCTCGCCGATTTTTTGGGTGCGATCACGAGCAGGCCGGTCAAGGCCGCTTTCCTTCCGACGATCCGGCTTCCCCGCGCTGCTTCGCCAATTCCGCTTGGAAGTTTCGGCGCGCGGCTTGCGCGTACGCGCGGCATCCCGCCGGATCCACCAGCGCATTCGCATCGCCATGGTCGCGCCTGGCCACGCGCGCCCAGAAATCCACCATTTCCGGATGCGGCGCGATCGGAATATCGCACGGCAGGGCAGCGACCACTCCGAAACTGCGCTCGAAATCGTCGACGATGCCCGCTGACTTCGGATTACCCAGCAATCGATAGCCCGGCGCCGACAGGCTGCCGACATCGACCACGTGCAGGCAACGCGTGTGCTCGCACGAAATCCACGTCCAGGTCGTGTTGCCCTGGGTATGCCCCGGCGTCGCATGCGCCGTCAGCACCAGGTCGCCCAGATGCAGGCGCTCGCCATCGGTCACGGTGCGCGCCACGTGCACCGGCGGGAACGGAAACCGGTTGCCGTACTGCGGGTCATCCTGGCCGCCGCGCTCGAGCAGCGGCGCATCCGCGGTGTTGGCGATCACCTGCGCGCCCGAGTCGTGGGCGAGCCGCGCGATGTCGCCCGCGTGATCCGAATGCGCGTGCGAATTGAGGATCCATTTGATGTCGTGCAGCGCGATGCCGAGTGTCCGGATGTTCGCCTCGATCAGCGGCGCGTCGCCCGGTACGCCGCCGTCGATCAGGACGTCGCCGGTCGGCGCGGTGACAAGGAAGACGCCAAGGCCGCGAGGCCCGACGTACCACGTGTTGCCGTAGATGCGGACCGGCTTTTGCGGCGCCGTCCACGAGGGGTTTTCCGCGATGTTGGCGCGCTCCGAGGCCGGCATCCGGAACGGCGCCGTGGGTGCGCTCGCCGCGCGCGGCTGTGCGGATTGCGACTGCGCATGAAGCGCGGGAGCGACCAGACCGGAAAGGAGAATTGCAGCCAGGACCATGCGCATGTTCGAGCTTGCCGTGCAGAGGAACACTCAGGATAAGGCACGCTATCCGGTCTGGCGATCGAACGTCACCGTGCCGCGCGCCGCCGGCCGGATCCGTGCCGCTCCTGCAGGCATTTCAGATACGCGCAGAACATGTCGGCGAGCGCATCGGCGTAGCCGTCGATTTCCGCCGCGGTGCGGGGCGATTCCGAGAACCGCTGGCCGACGGTGCTGAGGGCGGTCTTGATGAGGTCGGCGCCAAGCTCGCGCACGGCTTCGGGCGCATCCGGCAAGGCTTCCTGCATGAAGGTCCGCATGATCCGCTTGCCGGAGCCGCGCGCCTGCTTCGCCTCGGGCGCGTCGCGATAGAGCGGCGCGGCATCGTGGAGCGCACCGCGCATCCGGGCTTCTTCGCATTCCGAACGGATGAACGCATGCACCAGCAAGCGCAGCCGTTCGAGCGGCGGCTTGCCCGCGTCTTGCAGAATGCCTTGCAACAGGTCGTGGGTTTGCCGCCATTCGTCCGCCTGCAGCCTGAACAGGATGGCGGCCTTGTTGGGAAAGTACTGGTACAGCGAGCCGACGGCGACGCCGGCCTTCTCGGCGACGCGCGCGGTGGTGAAGTGCTGCGCGCCCTCTTTTGCCAAAACCTGAGCTGCCGCCTCAAGCACTGCTTCGACGAGCTGGTTGGAACGCGTCTGTTGGGGCTGCTTTCGCAATGAAATCGCGGGCTTCTTGCGGGGCGGCATGGCGGCAGGGCAAATGCGAATTGGAAACCTGACGGATTCGTCGCATTCTACCTGGGCGCGCACCACCCGCCACTTTTGACTGGAGAACCCATGGATACCTTGACTTCCCAACCCCTGGCCGCCCTGCTGGAGCGCCTCTTCGACGAGGCCGACGAGACCTCGCCCTGGACCAGCTCCGCACTCACCGATCTTTCCGCCGGCGAACGCGATCGCCTGATGCACAGCAAAACCGAATACCTGGATTTCTACGGGCGGCTGAAGGACATGCCGCTTCCCGTTTCGCGCGAAACCGGCGCGTTGCTGTACATGCTGGCGCGCGGCTGCGGTGCGCGGAACATCGTGGAGTTCGGCACCTCGTTCGGCATCTCCACCCTGCACCTCGCCGCGGCGCTACGGGACAACGGCGGCGGTCGGCTGATCACTACCGAGTTCGAACCTTCGAAAGTGATCCGCGCGCGCGAGAACCTGGCCGCCGGCGGACTGATCGACCTGGTGGAAATCCGCGAAGGCGATGCGCTGCAAACGTTGGCCCGCGATCTGCCCGGCACCATCGACCTGCTGTTGCTCGATGGCGCCAAATCGTTGTATCCGGAGATACTCGATCGGGTGGAGAGCCGCTTGCGGCCCGGGGCGTTTATCGTCGCGGACAACGCCGACTACAGCCCCGAATACCTGAAGCGCGTGCGCTCGCCCGCGAACGGCTACCTGTCCGTGCCGTTCGCCGATGACGTCGAGCTTTCCATGCGCACGGGTTGAGGCGGCACGTTCGTGCATGCGGTGCGGCGCGGACCGGCGGGTACAATCGTCGGACCGCGCCGCAGCCCCGCGAGCTGCCGATGATCCCCACTTCCAACCCGATCCTCAACACCGACAGCTACAAGGCCAGCCACTGGCTGCAGTACCCGCCGGGCGTGGATGCCACGTTCTTCTATCTGGAAAGCCGCGGTGGCGAATACGAGCGCACGCTGTTCTTCGGTTTGCAGTCGATCCTGAAGGAATACCTTGCACGGCCGCTGACGGCCGCGATGATCGGCGAAGCGAAGGCCTTCTTCGCGGCCCACGGCGAGCCGTTCAACGAGGCAGGTTGGCAACACATCGTGGACGCGCACGGCGGCAAACTTCCGCTGCGCATCCGTGCGGTCGCGGAAGGCACGGTGGTTCCGACGCACCAGGCATTGATGACGATCGAGAGCACGTGTCCCGATTGTTTCTGGGTGCCGTCCTACGTCGAAACGCTGCTGATGCGGGTGTGGTATCCGATCACCGTCGCGACGATCAGTTGGCACGTCAAGCAGACGATCCGCGAATACCTCGACAGGACCAGCGACGACGCGGCCGCGCAGTTGCCGTTCAAGCTGCACGACTTCGGCGCGCGCGGCGTGTCCAGCGCGGAATCGGCGGCGCTGGGCGGCATGGCGCATCTGGTGAATTTCCGCGGCACCGACACGGTGCTGGGCGTGCTGGCGGCGCGCGAGTATTACGGCGAAGCCATGGCGGGCTTCTCGATTCCCGCCGCCGAGCACAGCACCATCACTGCGTGGGGCAAGGATCGCGAGCTCGACGCCTACCGCAACATGCTGCGCCGGTTCGCCAGGCCGGGCTCGATCGTTGCCTGCGTGTCGGACAGCTACGACCTGTTCCACGCGATCGAGGCGATGTGGGGCGGCACCTTGCGCGATGAAGTGATCAGGAGCGGCGCGACACTGGTGGTGCGGCCGGACTCGGGTGACCCCGCCGACGTGGTGCACCACACGCTCAGCATGTTGAACGCGGCGTTCGGCAGCACCACGAACGCGAAGGGCTATCGCGTGCTGAACCACGTGCGCGTGATCCAGGGCGACGGCGTCAACCCCGATTCGATCCGGCTGATCCTGGAGCGCATCACGCACGCGCGCTATTCCGCCGACAACATCGCGTTCGGGATGGGCGGCGCGCTGCTGCAGAAGCTCGACCGCGACACCCAGAAGTTCGCGTTGAAATGTTCCGCCGCGCGCATCGGCGGCCGCTGGATCGATGTCTACAAGGATCCGGCGACCGACCACGCGAAAGCGTCGAAGCGCGGCCGGCTGACGCTGGCGCGGCACCGCGAACACGGCACCTTCAGGACGGTCGCGTTGCCAGACGGTTCAATCGAAGGTGATCCTGCAACGCTGGGGCAAGGTTGGGAAGACGCAATGGAAACCGTTTGGGAGAACGGTCGCCTTGTCCGCGACTGGAGCTTTGCCGAGGTACGTAAGCGCGGCGACGGAGGTTGAAGATTCCGTCATGCGAGGACTACAGGAAGTGCGTACCTCATTCCTGCCCTTTTCTTCAGCCGGAACAGGCGTTGCGACATTCAGAGCGGAGTTCCAACGGAACGACAATTCAGTCCTGCTGATGTCGACGCAATCCCCAAGCAAACGGCGCACCTCTCGATGCAGGGCAATGTCGTTGGCGCACTGCATCGCGATGTACACGTCACCGTAATCCCTCGGCAAAAGCATGGCAACGGATACGATCCGTTGGGCCCGCCGCTCACGTTCCGTTAGCACTGCATCCATACTGATTCCCCTTGTCGAAACGAACACGCGCGCCGGACACCCGGCGTGTCCGACACCCGTAGCAATCGCCAGCTGACGCCGCGCCGCCCTGCTTGCGACATCCCGACCCGCGGTTTGACTGCCATCGCGCCCGCGCCGCATCCACCGCAATCCCAGCCCGCGGATGCACACGCTGGTCTCCGGAGAACTTCCACTTGCTGTTGAAGAACCCAGGCCGGAGTGGAGAAATGCGGGCGATGAAAATCAGTGCATGCCCTTGGCTTCGACCACGACGCGGCGGTTCGGCGCGAGGCAGGCGATGAGCATGGCGCGACTGCTGTCGTCGCAGTTCTTGACCGGATCAGCCTCGCCGCGACCCTCGGCATCGATGTGACCCTCGACCACACCCCGGCTGACCAGGTAGGCGCGCACGGTCGCAGCGCGGCGTTCGGACAGTGTCTGGTTGTAGGCCTGGCCACCCAGTCGATCGGTGTAGCCGATTACGTGGACATGTGCGTCCCTCACCTTCGCCGCCACCAATTTCCGCGCCAGCGCGTCGAGTTGCGCGCGCCCGTCCGGCTTGATGTCGGACAGTTTCCACTTGTCGAACGCGAACAGCGCATCAGCCGACAATGTGAAACGTTCGACTTCCGGTGGTGCAATCTTGGCGGGTGGATTCAACACATCCGCACAGGTCGACGGGTGCCAGTAGAAGCTGCGCGCGATCATGTTCTGATCGAACAGGACTTTGTACTCGCACTCGGTTACCGTGCCGCCGGTGCTGCGGAAATCGAAGAGGTAATTCCACTCATGCACGCCGGCGAAACCCTCGCTGAAATGCGGCGGTCCGATCAGCGCGATGATCTGGTTCTTGTTCAATCCTGCCTGCACCTGGCGCAGATTCTCAAGGTTGGGATAAGTGCCGCCGCGATGCAGCGGGCTGGTGTCGGCGGGTTTTGCCCACACGAGCTGTTGCGCGTGCGTGCCATCCTTCGTGATGCCGCGGCTGAGGCTGCCGCAAGCCGCGAGCGCGCCCGCCGCGAGCAGAGAAACGGTAAGCGCAAGGTACTTGCTTGGCGAATTGGCCACGATGATTCTCCCGTGATGTCTTGAAGGCCGGGCGCCACGATGGGGCGCCCGGCGTTGCGATGATTACCAGACGATCCCGGCGCCGACGCCCGCACCGACATCGCCGCGCGTGTCGGAACTGACGTTGGCCTTCAGGATGTAGCGGCCGCTCTCGGAAATCCTGGAGAGCCCCACCGCGATACCCGCCTCGCCATGGAACGAGCCGAGGCCGACGCCCAGCGAACTCTGGTTGGGCGCGTACGGCTGCGGCAGGCTGGCCGCCGCGATCGCCGAGGCGATGCCTGCGTTGGCACGGTTGCCGATCCGGCTGATGTTGCCGTTCAATTCGCTGAAGCGCTGGTCCGTGTAGTTGTTCGCCGTGGTGACCGCACCCGCGACCGCGGTGTTGAGCTGACCGACGTTTACCGCATCGGTGTTCGCCGTGCCGGCGGCCAGGTTGTGGATCACCGTCTGGCCGCTACCTCCGGGATTCAGGGTCACGCTGTTGTAGTTGGTACTGCCGTCGGAATTGGTGTCGTACTGCACGCCGCCGCTCTCGGCCTGCCGCAACTGGCTCACATTGACCGCGTCGGTCGGGGCGGTGCCCGCGGCGACGTTGGTGATCTTGCGCTCGTTGCCCGCCGATCCCACCGACACTTCGTTGTCGCCATTGGCCACCGAACCCGCGCCCAGCGCCACGCTGTTGTCGCCGCTCGCCTGCGCGCCGTCACCGACGGCAGTGCTGCCCGTGCCGCTGGCAACCGAGGCGGTGCCGAGCGCGGTGCTCTGGTCGCCGCTGGCCATGCTGTCGTTGCCGACCGCAAGGCTGTTGCTGCCGGATGCACTGGCGTTGGCACCGCCTGCCGCCGAGTTGGTGCCGGTGGGCGTCGGCGAACCCGTGCTGTCGGCACTGGTCTGGAACTGACCCGAGCCTCCCTGGTTGATGTTGTTGATCTGCTGCTGGAGCCCGTCGAGCTGGCTCACGTTTACCGCGTCCGTGCTGGCCGTGCCGGCTGCCACGTCGTGGATCTGGTTGCCGCCATTGTCCAGACCGGCGTTGGTCAAGCTCACCCTGCCGTTGGCACCGCCGCTGATCGTGACGCCGCCGTTGTCCATCACGGTATTGCCGGTGGTCACGCTCGTGAAGACCGGCGTCATCGACGTCGCCACCGTCAGGTCGCCCGTGGTTGCATCCTGTGTCACCACGATGTTGGTGCCTTCGGCGACGTCCACCGTCGCGCCCGGCGCAATGTTCACGCCCGTGCCGCCGTTCGCCGACAGGTTCCAGCCTGCGTTCGCGACGGTTTGCACCGCGTCGATCGCCTGGTCGGTCGCGTACAACTGCGAGCCGTTCACCGCGTCGGTGCTGGTCGCGTTCAACTGACCGGCCGCTACATTGGTAATCTGGCGCTCGTTGCCAGTACTGCCCACGCTCACCACGCTGGCGGGGTTCCCGCCCGCGAAGGTGTAAGTGGTCCCATTGATCGTCGCATTCGGCGTCGGGTTCGGCGCTGCCGTCACGCTGTTTGCGCCCAACGCCACGTCGTCGGCATTGTTCGCCACCGCGTTCGCGCCCAGCGCCACGCTGCTGTCGCCCGATGCAGTGGCCATATTGCCCAAGGCCAAGCTGGAAATTCCGCTGGCGACGCTGTAGAAGCCGAGCGCGGTACTGTTCTGGCCGCTGGCGGCACTTTCTAAGCCAATCGCGCTGCTGTAGTCGCCGCTGGCATTACTGCCTCTCCCGAGTGCGGTGCTGAGCTGGCCGCTGGCGGTACTCTCAACGCCGAGCGCGGTGCTCTGGCTGCCGCTGGCCGTGCTGAGTGCGCCGAGCGCGGTGCTGTGATCGCCGCTGGCTCTGCTGAGATCGCCGAGCGCGCTGCTGCCCGCGCCGCTGGCCCCGCTGCCTCTGCCGAGTGCGATGCTGTACACGCCGTTGGCGATGCTGCCAGCACCAAGCGCAATGCTGGAATCGGCACTGGCCTGACTGGTGCGTCCGATCGCAGTGGAATTGGGACCGCTGGCGACGCTGCCAGGGCCAAGCGCGCTGCTGTAGGCGCCGCTGGCGGTGCTGGTGAGACCGAGCGCGATGCTGCCGTAGCTGCTGGCAGCACTTCCTTGTCCGAGCGCGATGCTGCCCACGCCGCTGGCGGTACTATCTTCCCCGAGCGCACTGCTGAAAGCGCCGCTGGCGGTGCTGGACTCGCCGAGCGCGGTGCTGAAGTCGCCACTGGCGACGCTGGCGAAGCCGACCGCGGTGCCGCGGTTGCCGCTGGAGGCACTGAATGCGCCGAGCGCGATGCTGGAGCTGCCGCTGGCTTCGCTGAATGTACCGAGCGCGGTACTTTGAAGGCCACTGGAGGTGCTGCTGAAGCCGAGCGCGACACTGTAGTTGCCGTTGGCGGCGCCGTCGAAGCCGAACGCGACGCTGGCCGCGCCGGACGCATTCGCCGCCGGGCCCGCGGCCGTTGCATGCGTGCCGCTTGCAATCGCATCATCGCTGCCGTCGGCCGGGCCGTTCGCCACGAAATAATGTTCGACGTTATTGGCCACGGCGGAAGCCGTATTCAGCTGCTCGAGTGTCACCGCGTCGTGCGCTTGCGTGCCGTCGGCGACGTTGGTGATCTGGCGCAGATTGGTCGGGCTGCCTACCGATACGCTGTCGGCGCGATCCACGATTGAGTTGGCACCCAGCGCCACACTGTTGGCGAAACCCGCGGTATTCGCAAAAGCGCCCAGGGCCGTTGCCGCATAGCCGGAAGCGTTGGCGATCTGGCCGACCGCAGTCGAGTAGTCGCCGGCGGCGGCGCTGCTGGCGCCAAACGCGCTGCTGCCCACGCCCCTGGCAGTACTGCCTTGTCCAAGCGCGCTGCTGAAATCGCCGCTGGCGGTGCTGTTTGCGCCAAACGCGTTGCTGTAGTCGCCACTGGCAATACTGGCTTCCCCGAGGGCGTTGCTGCGCGCGCCGCTGGCGGTGCTCTGGTACCCGATCGCCACGCTGGTCTCGCCGCTGGCATTGCTGAATGCCCCAAGTGCGCTGCTCCCCCTGCCGCGGGCAG
>DASZTT010000037.1:0-19038 GCA_035547895.1 Rhodanobacteraceae bacterium | reverse complement strand
TGGGGGCCATCGGCCCGTGCGCTTGACAAATGAAACGACAAGTGTAGTCTTCAATCCAACTACAGATGTCGTGGATGCTTCGTCCATGCCCAGACACGTCAACCCAGCGATCAGCGAAGCCGAAAGCCAGGTGATGGAGCTGCTCTGGAAAAGCGCGCCGCAGGGTTCCGAGGAACTGGCGGCGGCGCTGCAGCCCGCCACGGCCTGGCACGAGAACACGGTGCGCACGCTGCTGAATCGCCTGATCCGCAAGGGCGCGGTGCGCGCGGAGCGCCAAGGACGGCGCTATCTGTATTCGCCCGTGCTGACGCGCGAGCGGTGGCAGGCCCACGAAAGCCGCAGCCTGCTCGATCGCGTGTTCGGCGGAAAGATCGCGCCGCTGCTGGTGCATTTCAGCCGCAACGAGAAATTGACCGCGAAAGACGTGGCCGAATTGCGCAAGCTGGTCGATCAACTGGAACGGAAGGAGCGCCACCGTGGCTGAACTCCTGATGCGAATGCTGGTGGGCGTGACGCTGGGACTCGCACTGGTGCTGCTGTGGCGCCATCCGGCGCGGCGCGCTTTCGGCGCGGGTGCGGCGTTCACGCTTTGGCTGCTTCCCCTGGTATTGGCGCTTGCGCCGCTGCTGCCGGAGCAGGTCGCGCCGCGCGCGATGATCGTCGTGCCGGGGCTGACCGTGACCCCGCATGTCGCGGCGCCAGCCGCGGCATCGCGCGCCGCGATGGACTGGGCGCAGTGGCTGTCGGCGATCTGGCTGGCGGGTGCCGCGGGTGCCTTGCTGCGGCTTGCGATGCATTACGTCCGCTTGCTGCAGGGTTTGCGGAGCGTCCCGGAAGCATGGCCGCGCGCGCTCGCCAAAGCCGTGCCCGGTCTGGACATGCGGCGGCTGCGCGTGCACGACGCGGGTCCAGCCGTGCTGTGGGCATTGCCGGGTTCGCTGATCCTGTTGCCGGCCGATTTCACCGAACGCTTCGACAACGCGGCCAGCCGCGAAGTGGTGCTGCGCCACGAACTCACGCATGCACGTCGCGGCGACGCGTGGTGGAGCCTCGCGATGGAAATCGCGTCCGCACTGCTGTGGTTCCATCCGCTAGCGTGGGTCGCGCGTCCACGCTTCCGGCTGGACCAGGAACTTGCCTGCGACGCGTCCTCGCTGCGCGCAGCGCCGGAACGCACCGCGCATTACGCACGCGCGCTGCTGGACAGCGTGGCGGTACGACCCGCGCCCGCACTGATTCCGTGGCTCGCCGAGCCGCAACTCAAGGAGCGAATCGCCATGATCTCCCGCATTCCGCCTGGCGCGTTGCGTCGCCGCGCCGGATTCGTTGCCATCGCCGCGGTTCTCGCGGGTGGACTGTATGTCGTGGGCGGCCAGGCGCCCGTGTTTGCCGCCATCCACTCGAATCCGGCGGCGCCGTCGGTCGACGTGACCTGGAAGAACGCGCACCCGCCGCACTATCCCGCCGAGGCGTTGCACAAGCACGAGCAGGGCATGGTCGTGCTCGATGTGACCATCGATGCGCGTGGCCATGTTTCCGGCGTCGCGGTCGACCCGAAAGGCACGACCGCAGCCGCGATCCTGCAGGACGCGGCGATGGCTGCGGCGAAGGAGTGGCGATATGCGCCCGGGCACAAGCATGGGAAAGCGGTGGGTGGCGTCGTGCGCATTCCGGTCAATTTTTCCCTGACGGAAGATGGGCCGACCGCGGGCGCATCAGCGTCATCGTCGCCGTCGGTCGACATCAGCTACAAGGATCGCAATCCACCTCACTACCCTAAAGAAGCGATCAGGAAGGGCGAGCAGGGTAACGTCGTGCTGGATGTCACCGTCGATGCAACCGGCAAGGTGACGGGTGTCCAGGTCGACCAGCATGGAACCGATGCGTCGACCGATTTGCAGGTCGCGGCCATCCAGGGGGCGGAGAACTGGAAGTTCAATCCTGGCCGCGAGGATGGCAAGCCGATCGGCGGCGTGATACAGGTGCCGGTCAATTTTTCGCTCAACGGGGATTACAGCGATGACCACACGCCGAAGCCTTGTCCGGTCGGAAGCGTCTATGAAACGCGGTCCTCGCAGTGCGTCAAGCTGCAGTCCGGCGCTTCGCCTTGAGTTCGAGAGTCGCGGCGTATGCAGGAATGCGTCGGCATCGCCTGCTGATCACCATTCTGGTTTGCTCGCTGGGCTTGTTCCAGGCTTGCAGCACACGGACCGTGCTGAAGCCGAACCCGCAGCCGAAGACCAGCTACGAAATGCTGATTCCCGATACCGCATTGCGCTACTCGCTGACACCGGGTGAAACGGCCGTGCAACCGATGCCGGACAAGCAGGTCGCGCCGGTTTATCCGTCGTCGCTGTTGCATCCCGATGCCGCGCCGGTGACGGTGGTCGCGCAGCTCGTGATGGACAAGCAGGGCCACGTGCAAGGCGTGTATCCGGTTTCCGATACGGCCGCGAAACCGGATCGAGCCTCGTTCGAAGCGGCCGTCGAACGTGCCGCGATGCAGTGGACGTTCACGCCACTGTGGATGCGGAAACCCAACGGCGACGGCACTTACGACTTGACCGCCAAGCCTTTCAGCCTCTGGTACGTGTTCCACTTCAAGGTCGTCGATGGCAAGCCCATCGTCGAGACCGTGAAGCGCTGAATCGTGCACTCGTTCACCGTCGCCCAACCAATGGGAGATGAGTCGAATGCCACGACGTGGTATTTATGGCCGGCTGCCTGGCTCCGTTCGGGAGCCGGAGCATTCCATGTTGTGGAGGCGTGTGCGATGAAACGCGTTCTGCTGGCGGTGGCAATCGTGGCCCTGACGGGCGGATTGGCGTGGGGAGGCGTCGCGCACGCGCGCACGTACGACGAGGGCCTGTTCTCGCAGATGCAATGGCGGCCGATCGGGCCGCTGCGCGGTGGCCGCGGCCGCGCGGTCGCGGGCGTACCGAGCCAGCCGAACGTGTTCTACATCGGCAACGACGACGGCGGGGTGTGGAAGTCCACCGACTACGGGAACAGTTGGCATCCGATTTTCGACAAGGAACCGACCAGCTCGATCGGCGCCATCGCGGTTGCGGATTCCGATCCCGACGTGGTTTACGTCGGCACCGGCGAGAGCACCATCCGGCCCGACCAGGCGACCGGCATGGGCATGTACAAGTCCAACGATGCCGGCAAGACATGGAACTTCATCGGTCTCAAGGAAACCCAGGACATCGCGATGATCGCGGTGGACCCGCACGATCCGAATCGCGTGTTCGCGGCGGCGCTCGGACATATCTATGGTCCCAACCCCGAACGCGGCATTTTCCGCTCGACCGATGGCGGAAAGACCTGGAAGAAGGTCCTGTATGTCAATGAATATGTGAGTGGGGACGACGTCGAAATCGACCCCGCGAACCCGGACATCGTGTACGCGACGCTGTGGCAACAGCAGCAGGCGCCATGGGAAAACGGTTCGTTCGCGGGCACCGAAGGCGGCATCTACAAATCGTCCGACGGCGGCAATACCTGGACCAAGCTCACCAAGGGTTTGCCCGACGTGCAGCAGGCGTTGCTGCGGATCGCGCCCAGCCAGCCGAACCGGTTGTACGCATCGGTGGCATCGGGCGAGGAGGGCGAAGTCGCGCTCTATCGTTCCGACGACGCCGGCGCGAGCTGGTACAAGATGACCAAGGATCCGCGGCCGACCGCGCGCATCGGCGGCGGCGACCTGCCGCAGCTTGCGGTCGATCCGAAAAATCCCGACGTCGTGTACAGCGACACGCCGGTGCTGTGGAAGTCCGTCGACGGCGGCAAGACCTGGACCGGATTTCGCGGTGCGCCGGGCGGCGACGATTACCAGCAGACCTGGATCAATCCGAACAATCCCGACATCATCGCGGTCAACAGCGACCAGGGCGCCGTCGTCACGGTGAACGGCGGCAAAACCTGGAGTTCCTGGTACAACCAGCCGACCGCCGCGATGTACAAGGTCGGCATCGACAACTCCTGGCCGTACCGGGTATGCGGCGGCCAGCAGGACTCGGGCTCGGCCTGCGTGCTGTCGCGCGGCAACGATGGCCAACTGACGGCGCACGACTGGCATCCGGCCGGCATCGAGGAATACGGCGGCGCCGCGATCGATCCGCTGCACCCGAACCTGGTTTACGGCGGTTCGCGCAGCGGCGTCACGCGCTACGACCGCGACACCGGGCAAATCGCCGACGTCGGTCCGGTGGCCTCGCGCGATCCGGATTACCGCACCGTGCGCACGATGCCGGTGCTGTTTTCGCCGACCGATCCGCATCGCCTGTACTTCACCTCGAACACGGTGTGGCAGAGCGACGACGGCGGGCAGAACTGGAAGCAGATCAGTCCCGACCTGACGCGCAAGACCTGGCAGGTGCCGGCGAGCGTCGGCAAGTACGCGGACAGCAAGCAAGCCAAACCCACCGATCGCGGCGTGGTGTACGCGCTCGCGCCGTCGCCGCTGAACGGAAACCTGATCTGGGCCGGCACCGACGACGGACTGATCTGGGTGACGCACGACGGCGGCACGCATTGGGACAACGTCACGCCGCCGCAACTGAAACCGTGGTGGCGCGTGTTCTCGCTGGAAGCCAGCCACTTCGATCCGAACGTCGCGTACGCGGCGATCAATACCATGTGGCTGGACGACATGCGGCCGCACCTGTTCCGCACCGCGGATGGCGGCAAGCACTGGACCGAGATCGACGACGGCATCACGCCCGACGCCGCGACCAACGTGATCCGCGAAGATCCCGAACGCAACGGCCTGCTGTTCGCCGGCACCGAAACACAAACCTGGATGTCGTTCGACAACGGCGATCACTGGCAATCGCTGCGGCTCAACATGCCGGCGGTGTCGGTGCGCGACCTGCAGGTGCACGGCGATGACCTGGTCGCCGCAACCCATGGACGCGGTTTCCAGGTGCTGGACGACATCACGCCACTGCGGCAGATCGATGCGCAGGTCGCGAAGGCCGCGGTGACGCTGTACAAGCCGCAGACCGCGGTGCGCGTACGCTGGGGCATGAATCCGCCGACGCCGTGGCGCATGCCTTCGCTGCCGAACCCGCCGCCCGGCGCGATCATCGATTACCACCTCGCGAACAACGTGAGTGGCCCGGTGACGCTGGAGGTCTATACATCCGACGGCAAGCTCGTCCGCCACTATTCCAGCGCCGACCCCGAAAAGCCGCTGGATCCGGAAAAGCTCGACGTGCCCGACTGGTGGCCGCGTCCGCCGATGAATCTGTCCACGCAGGCCGGCACGCATCGCTTCGTGTGGGACATGCACTGGCAACCGATGCCGGGCGCGTTGCAGTTCCTCGATGCCAACCAGGCGGTGAAGCACGAAACGCCGGTGATGGCGAGTTCGCCGTGGGTGATGCCGGGCAACTACACCGTCAAGCTGACGGCCGGCGGCAAGACCTACACCCAGCCGCTGGTGGTGCGGATGGATCCGCGCGTGAAGACCTCGACCGCCGACCTGCAGCAGCAATTCGAAAAATCCATGCAGGCCTATCACGCGGCGATGGCGGCGAGCGAAGCGCTGGGCCAGGTGCGCGACATGGAGAAACAGGTTGCCGCGCGCAAGCCGTCGGACAAGCTCGCGGCGTATGAGAAGCAGCTCGAAACGCTGTCGGGTCCCAAGGCGACGTCGCCGTTCGAGTTCTTCTTCCACCATGGTCCGCCGAATCTCGGCAGCGTCGGCGGCGACCTGCAGATGCTGATGGCGCGCATGCAGGGCGCGGACGAGCCGCCGACCGCGGCGGACATCGCGGCGCTCGACAAGACCAGCGCAGAATTGAAATCGCTGATGGATCGCTGGAACACGCTCAAGGGCCAGCCGCTGGCCGCGCTGAACCGTGCGCTGCAGGAAGACAGGCAAGCGCCGCTGGTGCTGGCGAAAGCGGTCGCGCCGGTCGACTGGAACGCCGGCTGGATCACCACCAATCGCGATCAGGAAGAACAGTGAATGTGCGGGAATCGCAGGTTGGGTTGAACCCAGGCTTCATTCGGGCGCAACCCAACGTTGCGTAGCGCGTTGGGGTTCGCGTGAAGCCGCTCACCCCAACCTGCGTGCTTTCGCCCAGGAAGCACCGCAGCGCTTTTGATTTTGTCGTCATCCCGGCGCAGGCCGGGATCCATTGCTTTCGAAACGATCAAATTGGATTCCGGGTTCGTCGCCGATGCTGCCGGCGATGCCCCGTAATGACGGCGTTGCGGGTCTCGCTGCAGCATGCCGAGGTGAACCATGTTGCAGTTTCGCGCGCATCTTGATGCATTGACCCGACTTTCACGCAACGCCACTGACTTCCGGCACTCCTGAATGCGGCGGCGAAGGATTACGGTCTGGGGGATTTGTTCCCTCGACCGGAGATCGCCGTGAAAGCACGATCCGTTGCAGCGCTGTTGTTGCTGACTTTCGCCGGTACCGCGTTGGCCGCGGCGACCAAACCCACCGGTCCGTTCGCGAACCTGAAGTTCCGCAACCTCGGACCTGCCGTGTCGGGCGGACGCGTGAGCGCGACCGTCGGCGTGCCGGGCAAACCCGGCGTGTATTACGTCGGCACCGCCGGCGCCGGTTTGTGGAAGACCACCGACGACGGCGTCAAATGGGACAACGTGTTCAAGCACGGCGATGCATCGTCGATCGGCGCGGTCGCGCTGGCGCCTTCCGATCCGAAGAAGATCTGGCTCGGCACCGGCGAGGCCAATGCGCGCAACGACGTGCTGCTCGGCCGCGGCCTGTATTTCTCGCCGGACGACGGCAAGACTTGGCAGTTCAAGGGACTGGCCGACGCAGGTTTGATTTCCAACATCGCGGTCAGTCCGACCGATCCGGACACCGTGTACGTCGCGGTGCTGGGCAATCCCTGGAAGCCCAGCGCGACGCGCGGCGTGTTCATGACCACCGACGGCGGCAAGAACTGGAAGAAGGTGCTGTACGTCAACGACACCACCGGCGCCAGCGACATCGAAATGGATCCGTCCAACCCCAACGTGCTGCTCGCCGGCATGTGGACGGTGCAGCGCAAGCCGTGGACGCTGCTCAACGGCAGCACCGACGGCGGCATCTTCAAGTCGACCGACGGCGGCCGCACCTGGAACAAGCTCGGCGGCGGGCTGCCGACCACCGATCCGACCGATCGCGTCAGGATCGCGTTCGCGCCTTCCTCGCCGAGCACCGTGTACGCGACGATGCCGACGAAGAAGTGCATCCTGTGGGGCAGCACCGATTCGGGCAGCAACTGGAAGTGCATCAGCAACAACCACGAGCTGGCGGTGCGGATGTTCTACTTCAGCTCGTTCGCGGTGGCGCCGGACAATCCGAAGACGCTGTATTTCAGCTCCTTCAACTTGATGAAGTCCACCGACGGCGGCAAGACGGCCAAGGTGATCGACCGCGACGTGCACGTGGATCACCACTCGATCTGGATCGATCCGAAGGATCCCAAGCGCATCATCCAGGGCAACGACGGCGGCGCGTTCGAGAGCGTGGACGGCGGCAAGAGCTGGCGCTCGTTCAACAACATGCCGATCGAAGAGTTCTACACGGTCGCGATCGCCAACACCGTGCCGTTCGGCGTGTGCGGCGGCATCCAGGACGACAACGCCGCGTGCGGTCCGTCCAACAGCCTTTCGCGCGACGGCATCTGGGGCGCGGACTGGTGGAATCCGTCGGGCGGTGACGGTACCTATGTGGTGCCCGCGCCTTCGGATCCGTCGATCGTGTACGGCGCGTCGCAGACCGGCTTCACTTCGCGCATCGACACCAGGAACTGGACGCGCAAGTTCATCCGTCCGGTGATGACGAGCATGGGCGACACGCCGATCTCGCAACTCCAGTACCGCTTCAACTGGGCCTCGCCGATCGCGGTGTCGGCGACCGATCCGGACACCGTCTACATCGGCGGCAACGTGATCTTCAAATCCACCGACGGCGGTACCAACTGGCAGCCGATTTCGAAAGACCTCACGCGCAACATCAAGGAACACCAGCCGGTCGCCGGGGGTCCGGTGTTCCATGACATCTCCAGCGCGGAAAACACCGACACCATCATTTCGATTTCGCTCGCGCCCACCAACGGCAACGTGATCTGGGCCGGCACCGACGATGGGCTGGTGTGGGTCACCAAGGACGGCGGCGCGAACTGGACCAATGTCTCGGCCGGCCTGCCGCAGGCCGTGTCGCTGGGCCGCATCTACCAGATCGGCGTGTCGCCGTTCGATGCCGGCACCGCGTACATCGCGGTGGACGGCCACATGTTGGGCGACGAACATCCGTATGTCCTGAAGACCACCGATTACGGCGCGCACTGGACCAGCATCGCCAACAGCCTGCCCGACAACTACGCCGCGGTGGTGGTGCGCGAGGATCCGAACCGCAAGGGCCTGCTGGCGCTCGGCACGATGCGCGGGCTGTACCTGTCGTTCGACGACGGCGCGCACTGGCAGCCGATGACCGGCAACCTGCCGACGATGGCGGTGTGGGACTTGAAGTTCACCAAGTCACCGCACGACCTGGTGCTGGCGACGCACGGCTACGGTCTGTGGATCCTCGACAACATCGAGGCGCTGGAACAGTGGCAGCCGAAGCTGGCCGATGCCGCGTTCCACCTGTTCCCGAGTGCGCAGGGCACCGAATGGATCCAGTTCGGCGGCCGCCACATCGGCCCCGCGCCGGGCGACTTCACGACGCCCAATCCGCCGAGCGGACCGACGATCGTGTATTCGCTCGCGAAGGCGATCGACGTGCCGAAGGCGTGCGCGAAGGAAGCGGACAAGGGCAAGAACGAGGACGAAGCCGAATCGACGGGTGCGCATTCGCAGCAGCGCGGCGACAAGGCGCGGAAGGGTGCGAAGAAAACCGGCAAGAAGGAACCCAAGCCGTCGTTCGAGCAGTGCAACCCGGTCGTCGTCAGCGTCACCGACGGTTCGGGCAAGCCTGTCGCGAGCTTCCACGCCCCCGGCAAGGCCGGCATCAACGTGACCTCGTGGAACATGCGCTACACCGGCATCGAGTTGCCGAAGTCGCTGCGCGAGGAAGAACGTCCCGACGAAAGCGACGCGCCCAAGGGTCCGCTCGCGCTGCCCGGTTCGTACCAGGTGAAGGTGGAGGCGAACGGCCGCAGCGCGACGCAAACCGTGCAGGTGGTCGCCGATCCGCGCATCAATCCGCCGATGGACGTGCAGCGCGCGGCGTTCGATACCGCGATGCGGCTGCGCGGTGAAGCCGCGGCCGACGTCGCGATGATCGGGCGCAGCTACGACATGATGCAGACGCTCGACAAGGTGCTGGATTCGACCAAGGACGCGGCGGCGGGCAGCGCCAAGGCCAACGTGCACGCGAGTGCGGAGAAGCTGAAGGCGACGCTCGGCGATTTCTCGAAGGACTTCTGGGTTCCGACCATCCAGTACAAGGTGCCGGAAGACGACCTGCACGAAATCTCGGCGTGGGGCATGAGCTTCTTCGGCCTGTACCGCAGCATCTCGCGGATGGGACCCGACCAGGCGCCGAACGCGAGCCAGCAGCAGTACATCGCGCAGCAGGAAGCCGGGCTGCAACCGAAGCTCGACACCTTCAACGGTTCGCTGCGCCAGGCCGTGCTCGACTTCAACAAGCAGGCGAAGGCGGCCGGCGTGCAGACGCTGGACATCGGCGATCCGGTGAAGGTCGGCGACCCGAAGTTGCTGGCGTCGGAAAACTGAGCGAGGCGGCGGCGCGGGTCGTGGATTCGCGCCGCCGCTGCTTGGAAATATCCGACGTCATCCCGGCACAGGCCGGACTGCGGAGGCAGGCGGCGAGTCATCCATCTTGACTCCGTTCCCAAGCGCACATGGATCCCGGCCTGCGCCGGGATGACGAACACTAAATGGATTCCGGCCTTCGCCGGAATGACGAAATGGATCCCGGCCTTCGCCGGAATGACGAAGGCAAATGGATTCCGGCCTGCGCCGGAATGACGATCAAAATCGGCGCGCGCGAGTGCGCGGGCCATCGCAAGCTATGATTCCGCAATTCGCCAGGAGAATTGACATGCCTGTTTCCCGCGTGCACGTGATCGCGGCTTCGATCGTGCTGGCGTTGTCGGCCGGGGCCGTCGCGATGCCTTCCGCCGTGGCGGCGCCGCAGGCCGGTTCGTCCGCGCAGGCATCGCCGTTCGGCGCCTTGCACTGGCGGCTGATCGGTCCGTTCCGTGCCGGCCGCACGCTGGCGGTGACGGGCGTGCCGGGCCAGCCGACGCATTTCTACATGGGCAGCGTCGACGGCGGCGTGTGGGAAACGCACGACACCGGCCGCACCTGGCAGCCGTTGTTCGACAAGCAGCCGGTGCAGTCGATCGGCGCGATCGCGGTGGCGCCGTCGAACCCGAACGTCATCTACGTCGGCACCGGCGAATCCGACATGCGCTCGGACATCGTGCAGGGCGACGGCATGTACAAGTCCGTCGATGCCGGCAAGACCTGGACGCACATCGGCCTCGCCGATTCGCAGCAGATCGCGATGATCCGCGTCGACCCGCACAATCCGGATCGCGTGTTCGCCGCGGTGCTCGGGCATCCCTACGGTCCGAACGCCGAGCGCGGCGTGTTCCGTTCGCTCGACGGCGGCAAGACCTGGAAGAAGGTGCTGGGACCGAACGACGACACCGGCGCCATCGACATCATCTTCAAGCCCGGCGATGCCAACGTGATCTACGCATCGCTGTGGCAGACGCGGCGTCCGCCGTGGAACATCTATCCGCCGTCGAACGGGCCGGGTTCGGGTTTGTACAAGTCCACCGACGGCGGCAACACGTGGACGCACATCCAGGGCAACGGCTTTCCGTCGGAAAAGCTGGGACGCATCGGCATCGCGATTTCCGACGCCGCGCCCGATCGCATCTACGCGATCGTCGATGCGGAGCAGGGCGGCCTGTACCGTTCCGACGATGCCGGCAAGACCTGGAAGCGGACCAGCAGCGATCCGCGCATCTGGCAGCGCGGCTGGTATTTCGGGCAGATCACCGCTGATCCGAAGAACCCCGATCGCGTCTACGCGATGAACACCATCGAGCTGCGTTCGGACGACGGCGGCAAGACCTTCCTGCCGGTGAAGGGCGATCCGACCGGCGACGATTACCACGAGCTGTGGATCGACCCGAACGATCCCGACCGCCAGATCATGGGCGTGGACCAGGGCGCGATCATCACCGTCAACGACGGCAAGACCTGGTCGAGCTGGTACAACCAGCCGACCGCGCAGATGTACCACGTCAGCACCGACAACCGTTTCCCGTATCGCGTTTACGGCGCGCAGCAGGACTCCGGCGCGGCCGCCGTGCCCAGCCGCTCGACGTACTACGCGACGATCAACATGATGCAGTTCCACGAGGTCACCGCGGGCGGCGAGAGCGGCATGATCGCGCCCGATCCGAAGGATCCCGACATCGTGTACGGCGAGAAGGTCGACAAGCTCGACCTCAAGACCAAGCAGACGCGCAGCGTCGATCCCACCCTGGCCGATCCCGACATCTACCGCAGCACCTGGACGCTGCCGCTGGTCTTCAACGCGGCCGACAGGAAGACGCTGTACTTCGGCAACCAGCGCCTGTGGCAGACCCGCGACGGCGGCGAGCACTGGGACGCGATCAGCCCCGACCTGTCGCGCGCCGATCCGGCGGTGCCTTCCAATCTCGACGCGCCGACCGTCGCCGACAACCTGCACCAGGGTCCGCGCCGCGGCGTGGTGTATTCGATCGGTTCGTCGCCGCTCGATGCCAACCTGCTGTGGGTCGGCACCGACGACGGCCTGGTCTGGCGCAGCGACGACGACGGCGCGCACTGGAGCAACGTCACGCCGAAGCAGCTCGACGCATGGTCGAAGGTCGGCAGCATTGCGCCGTCGCACTTCGACCAGAACACCGCGTTCGTTTCGGTCGATCGCCACCGGCTGGATGACCGCAAGCCCTACATCTACCGCACCACCGACGGCGGCAAGACCTGGACTTCGATCGTCGATGGCATTCCCGATGGCGACTTCGTCGACGTGGTGCGCGAGGATCCGGTGAAGCGCGGGCTGCTCTACGCCGGCACCGATTTCGGCATCTTCGTGTCGTTCGACGACGGCGGCCACTGGCACTCGCTGCAGCAGAACCTGCCGGCGGTGTCGGTGCGCGACATCGACGTCAAGAACGACGACCTGGTGATCGCCACGCACGGCCGCGGCTTCTACATCATGGACGACGTCTCCGCGCTGCGGCAGTTGGCCGCGTATCCGGCGAGCTGGGCCACGCGCCTGTACAAGCCCGCGGTCGCGTACCGCGTGCGCATGCCGATGTTCACCGGTACGCCGCTGCCGAAAGACGAACCCATCGCCGAGAACGCGCCGTGGGGCGCGTACATCGACTACTCGCTGGCCTCCACGCCCGCCAAGCCGATCGAACTTTCGATCTACGACGCCAACGGCAAGCTGGTGCGCAGCTATTCCAGCGCCGACAAGGCGCCGAAGCCGGACGTCACGAAGATCAACATGACGCCCGACTGGTTCCGCGAACCGGTGGCGCTGGAAGCCAGGCCCGGCCTCAACCGCTTCGTGTGGCCGCTGCGCTACGCGCCGCCTGCCGCGCTGTCGCACGGCAACGCCTACGCCGATGGCGCGTGGGCGCCGCCCGGGCAGTACACGGTGAAACTCACCGTCAACGGCAAGACCTACAGCGAGCCGCTGACGGTCGTGCACGATCCGCGCGTCACCCTTCCGGAATCGGCCTACCAGCAGCAGTTCGAGCTGGCGCAGAAGGTGGAAGCCCAACAGGCGAAACTCGCGACCGCGATGGGCGAAGCGGATCGCCTGCACGCAGCGCTGCAGAAGGCGGGCACGGACGCGAACGGCGACCTCAAGCAATCCATCGACGCGCTGGACGCGAAAGTGGTTGCCGCGGCCGACATCAAGGAAGCGCCCAACCCGTACAACGCCTGGACCGTGCCGCCCGGCAACGTCCAGAACTTCGCCTACCTCGAAGGCGCGCTGCGTTCGCTGGCGCAGGCCGTCGACGGCGGCGCCGACGCCGCGCCGTCACCCGACGCGCAAAGCGGGTATGCCAAGCTCAACGGCATGCTGGATGCGTCGCTGCAGAAGTGGAGCGCGCTCAAGACGAGCGAGCTTTCGGCGTTGAATATGAAGCTGCAAGCTGCGGGCAAGAAGCCGATCAGCCTGGAGTCGAATACAGCGAAATCCTGAGGCGTCTTCGAGGTCACGATTGCGCGGACATCTGCCAAGGCGGGTCCTTCGAAAGACCCGTAGGCCGGAAAGAGGGAGAAGGCCTCGCTGTCGGCCGATATAGGTAGCCAGATCGCGTCGGCCTGAGAGCGAGTTTTGGCGATCCTGTATCCTTCGTACCTCGGCAGCCTTTCGCCAGTGTGCGAGGAACGACCAATTTTATAGGGGATCTCTTTGTGAGCGAGCTCGTTGCGAAACTTCACCGATGTGTTGCTACTGGGGCAATTGATTTCTCGTCATTTTGTAACTGTTCGGCCGACTTCCAGACCGTGAATGAATGCGAGGTTTTGGATTTCAAACAGCAATTACCAGAAAATGATTATGAGTACGCAAAAACCGTTCGAGACGTAGTCGCTCTGCATAATTCTTATGGCGGATTCCTGATTTTTGGTGTCCGAGAGATTCAAAAAGATCGTGAGTTTGAAGTGGCGGGTGTGCCATCCAATGGTATTAACCAAGCCAAGCTCAGAGATATGGCCAGATCATATCTGAATACCGACATTCGGATTTCTGCGTGCTCGCAAAGTGTCAATGACAAGAACATTGAGGTGCTGTGGGTAGCCAAGCGTTCTGTGGGCGACAGCCCTGTCAAGTTTGCCAAAAACGGCCCAGAGGGGAAACCAGGCAAGCTATGTTTTAAAAGAGGCGACGTTGTTTTTCGTCGATTAGAGAGTAACGCGGTCGCCAAAACGTCTGACGATTACGACTTCCTCTATTCTTCTCGCCGTCCACCTTCCATTGAGTTAGCTCAAGCTGAAGTCGCAACACGTGAGCCGCTTGAGCACAATCTTCCGGATCGGGCCCTAGTCTGCTCGCGTTTTGTCGGAAGACGTGCTGACTTGGGGAATCTTTGGGAGTGGCTAGCGGATGATTTTTCGCGGGTTCGTCTTATCGCGGGTGAAGGCGGCCTTGGGAAGACTAGCTTGGCATATCGGTTTGCTGAAGAGATGGTGTCTCGAAGGGTGAAACCCTTTGAACAGATTGTTTGGCTGACTGCGAAAAATCGACAATTTATTCCCGCTGAGGACGCTCATATCGATGGTCGTCACACCGATTTTCGCGATGCGAATTCTTTGTTCACTGCTATTGCGAGTGCGCACGGATGTGTAGAGTCCGACTTCGTTGGGCTAGATCCCCGCGAGTTACTGCAGCTGGCTTTGGGGGCATGTGCACAAGTGCCGAGTTTTATTGTGGTTGATGACGTTGATTCGCTAAGTCCAGCAGATCAGCAGCGCGCACTAGAAATGGGGATGCGTATTCCCGCCAGGACAAAGATGATTCTCACTACGCGGGTGAATTTTTCGTACTCTCCAGATAATGTTCTAAAGCTCGATGGGCTAGCAGAGGAAGAGTTTAAAGAATATGTGAAAGTGATTAGAAGTAGATATGGGCTCCCGACTATAAAGGACTCGAAAATTGATCACGTTCGCGAGATAACGGGTGGCTCACCTCTCTTTACTGACTCGTTGTTGCGGCTTGAGCGAGGCGGCTTGGCGCTCGATAAATCGATTCAGCAGTGGAAGGGCGAAAAAGGGCTTGAGGCTCGTAAGGCCGCTCTCCAAAGGGAGGTTCAGCAGCTGAGCCGCGAAGCAAAACGCACACTGTTCGTTATTTGCCACATCAAAAGCGCAAGTTATGTTGAGCTGTTACAAATCCTTGGGTATGCGGAACAAACGCTCAGCGACGCGCTTCAGGAGCTTACGGGCTTATTTCTAGTTAGTTCGCCTTCCATTGGCAGAGAAGCACGATATACTGTAGACCCAAACACCGGGCTACTCGTTCTTGAACTTGGCAAGGCGCTAGGGATCGATCATTCAGCTTTGGTCGCATCTGCGAAGCGTGCTCGCACCGATGCGGTAGGGATTGGCCTACAAAGGCGCTCTGGTATCGTCGGACAGGCAATCGCACAGGCTATTGCTTTTATAAAAAAAGACGATGCCAAAGCTGCACTGGAGACAGTCACCGCGGCCGCAAAAAAACTCTCGAAACCGAATGCCGATTTACTTCTTGCGATGGGTCGGTTTAGCTTAAAATTGGATCCGCCGAATCGAGACCAAGCAAGTAAGGTGTTTTCGGAAGCTTACGCACTCGGTCAGCGTAAGCGATTATTGTTTGATCTTTGGTTCGAGACAGAATGTGGGCGAGGTGCTTTTCAATCTGCGCTGAATGTCAAAGATAACGCTCTTGATCAGCAAATTGGTGACACCCGACATTGGCTTGAGCGAAGCGCGCAGGTGCATATCGCACTTGCGACGAGGACGGGAACCGGCGTTTCACGAGACTCCGCCATTCGCGAAGTGGATCTGGCTGTCTCTGATCTTCGGCAAGCTAAGGAGCTCTGTAGTGGTGATGTCGAATATCGGCATACGGAAATGCAGCTCTCGCAGGCGCAGAGGTTGCGAGATCAGCTGCGAACCGCCGTGGATCAAGCTCATGGAGCGCGTGCCTAAAGGAATATAATTTGCGGTGAAGCGCTACGAGCCAAAAAGAGGGCGGAAGTAATTGAGCGGTGTCGACTGGCCGCTCTCAGTCGATCCAGCATTGCCGGTTATTGGCCACGCCGACCAGATGGCGCACAGTTTTCCTCCGGCCTGGGCTCTGTGCAGCGTCGTGCAAGCTATCCTGAAGATCCTTGAGGGAAGCTCTCCATGGCGAAGCTTGTCTTTGAACTGAACCAGTCGCTGGATGGCTACGTCGACCATCAGGCGTTCGGACCTCCCGATCCAACGCTGTTTCGCCACTTCACGGAGCGCGTGCGTGGCTTAGCCGGCATGTTGTATGGCTGCGGCATGTACGAGGTCATGCGTTATTGGGACGACGACCGTCCTGAGTGGGGCGCGGACGAACGCGAGTACGCGGCGGTATGGCGGAGCCAGCCGAAGTGGGTGGTGTCGCGCTCGCTAGAGTCGGTGGGTCCGAATGCCAGTCTCGTTGCCGTCGACATCGAGGCCGCCGTACGCGGACTGAAGACGAAGCTTGCCGGGGAGATCGAGGTCGCCGGACCTGGCTTGGCGCAAAGCCTGACCGAGCTTGGACTCATCGACGAGTATCGGCTCTATATCCACCCCGTCGTGCTGGGTCACGGCAAGCCGTTCTTCGCCGGCCCGCGGCCGCGGCTTCGTCTGGTGGCGAGTGATGTGATCGTGGAGGACGTGATCAGGTTGACGTACGTTCCTGCTTGATGGCGCGATGAGTTCGACAGGGCGACATCGACGGCCGACGGCACACCTACTTCCTGGCGGATGCCCGCGCAAAGCGATCATGCAGCAGATCGCGCAAGTCGCGACGGCCGTCGAAAAGCGCGATCACCCGCACCACATCCGTGTCGATGGTGTAGAACATTCGCCAAGGGGTTACGATCAATTCGCGGTGCTGGCGAAATCTTGTGCCGCGCAGTTCCGGCACCACGCGTCCCCGCTCCGCGAGGCGATCGAGGCTCAGCGCGCGTAATCGCAGGCGATCAAGAACGCGTTGGGCGGTCAGCGGATTGTCGAAGGCGATGAAGTCGACGACGTGCAAAAGATCGTCGCGGGCTTCCGCGGTCCACTCGACGCGCCGTTCAGCCACGCTTGCGGCTTTCGAGATGCTCGTTCAATCTCGCTTGTGCCGATGCAAAGACTTCTTCCGTGGGGAAGGTGCGACCTGCCGCCACGTCGGCGTCGGCTCGCGCAACAACCTGAAGCATCGCAAGCGCATTCTGCGATTGCTGCCAGGCTTCGTAACTCTGGACCACCGCACGGCCCTTGCCGTTCTGGGTCAGGATGACCGGCGGCTGGTGTTGCAGGCGCTCGATCCAGCCGCTGGCGTCGTTCTTGAATTCGGTAAGGCTGATGATTTCTTCGGTGGGCATGGTTTCAGTCTCCGGACTGAATTCGGTCCTATCTTACCACGTCGGGCAATCCGGTTTGCCCGCGTCTCACATCTGTTTGGACGGTTGACGCGCGTAGTGGCACCGATTGACTCGCGCCGTCCATGGCGCTCGCGCTGCGCGCCGCCTGCGGCGTTCGCGTTTGCAGTCCTGCAAACGCAGTCGGGTTCTGCCCACGACCGGCGCGGGCAGCCCCGGAATGACAAGGGTTCGCTCGACACCACGCGTCCAGCACGCCTGGGAATCAGTGCGGAAAACGGAAACGGAGGCAATCAAGGACCTCACGGTTTTCAGACGAAACGGGGAATGGGTCCGCGTTGCGGCGTCATGCGATCGGACAAATCCAGCGTGACTTCGTCCACGTAGCACCACCCCCAACCTTCAGGAGGATCGTAGCCCTCGATGATGGGGTGGCCGGTCGCGTGAAAATGCCCTGTAGCGTGGCGATGCGGCGACGAATCGCAACATCCCACGTGGCCACAGGTCCGGCATAACCTCAGATGGACCCAGGGCGAACCGATCTTGAGGCATTCTTCGCAGCCCTTTGCACTGGGCACCACATCGCGGATCGTGTCGAGGTGCGAACACTCGTCACTCATCGAAGTTCTCCTTTCACTTGTTTCGACAAACGGGGTCAGGTTCAGTTTCTTCGGTGGGCGTCCTGCGGTCTCTCGACGGGGTCCGGCCTTGTCGTACGACGCGATGTGCTCTCGGGGTCATACATTGTTTCGAGGCGAGCTCGAAGTCATGGCTTCGACGCGGCGTGCGCGACCACGAGGATCCCGAAGCTGCCGGGTTTTATGGTCGGCCGCGGATGCGGCTGGGCGCTGCTGAGTGCGGGTCGCGGACCGAGTTCCGCGGCGGCCAGGTACACGCGGCCGGTGGCTTCGTCGAGCGCCATGGTGCGCGCGCTTTTCTGTGTGTCGACGTTCGCGATCACCTGGTAACGGTCGGGCGTTTGTTCGCGCACCACGGTCAAGCTGCCGCTGCGTCCGTTGGAGCTGAACACCAGATTTCGTTGCGCGTCGTAGCGCGCGGCGTCGGGGCCGTCGCCGATCGGCACGCTCGCGATGGACTTGCCGTTTTCGGAATCGGTGACGGCCATGATGTTGTTCTGGCACACCGAGAACAGGCGATGGTGCGCGATGTCGATCGCGAGTCCGGACGGATGCCGGCAATCCTTCAGCGGCCACGTGGCGGTGACCTTCATGGCGACCGGATCGATCACGGCGAGCTCGCCCTTGTCGGTGATGTTGTCGAACACGTGTCCGTGGCCGTCGCTGACCGCGAATTCCGGCTCGCCGGACAACGCGATGCGTCCGAGCAGTTTGCCGCTCGCCGCGTCGATCACGCTGGCATCGTTGCTGTCGCCGTTGAAGGTGAAGACGCGTCTGGAATACGGATCGTAGAGGATGCTGTCCGGGTCCTTGCCGCCGACCGCGACGGTTTGCTCGACTTTCAGCGTGGCGGGATCGAAGACGGTCACGGTATCCGCGTGGCCGTTGCTGATGAAGCCGCGGTGCAGGTCGTCGGCTACCACGGCGCCGTGCACGCCGGAGAGGCCATCGATCTCGCCGACGCGCTTGTTGTCGCGCACGTCCAGCACGATCACGCGATCGGAATGGCTGACGTACAAGTGCTGCGCGCGCTGGTCGATCGAGAGGTAATCCCAGAACCCCGTGCCGCCGAGCGGCACGCGCTGCACGACTTTCCAGTCATTGCCGGAAGCCCCCAACGTGCAGACCGGCATCAGGACCAGGCACAGGATCAGCGCGGATCGTTTCACGTGGCACTCCCGTTTGCCGCTGCCAAACGTGCGGCGGGTTCGTCGCGCGAGTTTAAATCCGCCGTGTCCGCGGCGGTTGCCTTGGGTCCGCCTGCACGTCGCCCGGCGGGTTCATGCGGC
>DASZTT010000036.1:0-11217 GCA_035547895.1 Rhodanobacteraceae bacterium | reverse complement strand
GCCGGACGCGCGCCAGATCTTGCTGGTCGGGCACAATCCCGGCATGGAACAGTTGCTGGCCCTGCTGACCGAAGGCCGCTCCGCTGGCGCGCGCGGCATGTCTCCGGCCGCGCTGGCCTGGATCGACATCGCCGACGATGCGCTGGAACCGGGACACGGGCGCCTGCGTGCGCTGTGGTCGCCTTGAAGGTTCGGCTGGCGCTGTTGCTGGTGCTGGCTGCATTCGGAAGCGCGCAAGCCGCCGAAACCGCGCAGGCGTGGTCCATCGACCCCGCGCGGTCGCAGGTCCAGTTCGGCGTGCGCAAACTCTGGTTCGCCCACGTGCGCGGCACGTTTCCGGCACTGTCGGGCACGCTGCATCGCATCGACACGCACATTGATGCCGATCTCGCACGCGTCGACGCGGATCTCGCGGTCGCCGGCCTGCAGATGGACGATGCCGACGATCGCGCGCGTGCGCTCGGTCCGGGTTTCTTCGACGCGGCGCGGTTTCCTTCCATCCATTTCGATTCCGACCTCTTTCCCATGGACGAACTGGCGGCGGGCGGCGCGTTGCGCGGCATGCTGAGCCTGCACGGCGAACGCCATCCGGTGACGCTGGCCTTGCAGCCTTCGGATTGCCCGCGGCAGCCGCTGCAATGCGTGATCCGCGTGCACGGCACGATCTCGCGCACCGCGTTCGGCATGCATGGCTGGCGCGGCGTGTTGTCGGACAAGGTGGAGCTGGACTTGAGGATCGTTTTGCGTTCCTCCATCAATGCCGCTTCGTCGGAACCGGGATCGCACACCGAGGATCCCGCGCCCGGAGCGCTGCCACGCCAGCCATGATCCTGCTTCCCGCGACAGCCCGCCCCGCATCACCTTCAGGCACGCGACGCCCCCGTATGATGCGCGGGTGATGCGAAAGAGCGTGCGCACGAAACTGGGATGGTTTGTCTGCGCCTTTGCATTGGTGCTGGCGGGCTGCGCGCCGCTTTCGACAAAACGCATCCGGCGCGCCGACAACATCGTCGCGATGTCGGCGGACAGCCGCAGCAATTGCGACCGCGCCGACCACTGCGCGGAACCTTCGCCGTTCATGGCGCAGGCGGACAACGCGATCGCGGCCTCAAAAGCCAACGCACCACGCAACACCGTGACCCTGCTGAACGTCGGCCAGAACGCGCTGGCGGCCCGCATCAACCTCATCCGCGCGGCGCAGAAGTCGATCGACATCCAGACCTACATCTGGTCCAAGGACGATGCAGGAATGCTGGTGCTGGACGAACTGGTCAGGGCCGCCCGGCGCGGCGTGAAGGTGCGCATCCTGGCCGACCAACTGGGCTCGTTGAACGATCCGCAACTGCTCTCGCGCCTCGCGCGCGCCAGCGACAACCTGCACATCAAGCTGTACAACCCCACCTTCGACAGCGCCCACAGCAACTTCGTGGAATACACCGCCAGCGTGTTGTGCTGCTTCCACAAGTTCAACCAGCGCATGCACAACAAGCTGTTCCTGGTGGACGACAAGGTCGGCGTCGTCGGCGGCCGCAATTACGCCAACGAGTATTACGACTGGGATGCGCAGCTGGATTTCCTCGACCGCGACGTGCTGGTGGCCGGCATCGCGGGACGGCAGATGGAAAAGAGCTTCGAAGTCTTCTGGCACGACAGCCGTGCGGTGCCGCTGACGCACCTGAAGGACGTCAACGCCGACATCCTCGCGCACCCGTTCGATGCCGCGCCGTGGACGGAGCCGCGTTTCGCCGACCCGCAGCGCGTGGCCACCACGCGGGCCGAGGCGGAAGATCCGCAGTGGCTTGCGGACAACCTGCTCGACCACAGCCTCAACGTCGGCCTGGTGGACTATTTCTACGACCTGCCGTCGAAGGACGAGGCGGTGCACGGCCCGGATTCGCGCGAACTGACGCGCGACTTGATGAAGACGATTTCGGATGCGCACGATGAAATCGTGCTGCAGACGCCGTACCTGGTGCTGACCAAGCGCGCCGGCAGGATTTTCAAGTCACTGCAGCAGAAGCAGCCGCCGGTGAAGGTGATCGTGTCCACCAATTCACTGGCGTCCACCGACGCGCTGCCGGTGTACGCGCTGTCGTACAAGCACCACAAGAAATTCCTGGTCGACTACGGCTTCAGCATCCACGAGTTGATGCCGCATCCGGCCGATGCCGACGAGATGCTGGGCGATTACAACCGGCTGTCCGGGTTCGGCTCGGAAAAATCCTCCGCGCATCATGGCGGCCGTGCGCCGCTTCGGCCCGGCAGCCAGGGCCCACGCATCAGCCTGCACGCGAAATCGCTGGTCGTCGACGGCCGCATCGCGATGGTCGGCTCGCACAATTTCGACCCGCGCTCGACCCATTACAACACCGAGGACGGCGTGATCATCCATGACCCGGCGTTCGCCGCGCAGGTGCGATCCGCGATCCTGCGGGACGCGGCGCCGCGCAATGCCTGGCTGGTCGCCCCGCGCCGGCCGATTCCGATCATCGGCGACGTCAGCCAGGCCATCGGCGACGTCTCGCGCACCCTGCCGATCTTCGACATCTGGCCGTTCGGCTACGCCACGGATTACCAGTTGAAGCCCGGTTGCCAGCCCATTCCGCCCACCGATCCTGGGTTCCTGAAGTGCTGGCAACCGGTGGGCGATTTCCCCGAGGTCAACCTGTCGCTCACCGCCATCATCACGCGTTTCATCACCGCGTTCGGCGCCGGGATCCAGGGCATTTTGTAACGCCGGACAAGGACGCCGGAGCAGCCGCCGAGCCGGATTGACGCCGCCACGGCCGCTCGGTACGCTGCCGGATTCAGCCGCCCGTTCGAGGATTCAAGCCATGCCGATGGACATCAACATCCAGTTGAGCGACGACGACCTTCAGTACTTCGTCAAAGGCATGCATGACGTGCAAGCCAGCGTCCAGAACGAGGATGCCGAAACGATCATAGCGGCCGCCCAGAAGTTGCTGGAAGAAACCCATGCCGCCTATGCGCCGCCGTTCATTGCCGAGCGCATCGGCAGCGTCGAATCCCTGATCGCGATGTCACGCGATGTCGGGTTCAACCTGCCGGAGGCCGATCGCAAGCGGGTGCTGGCCGCGCTCGCCTACCTCGCCGATCCCAACGACGCGATCCCCGACAACGTGCCGGTGCTGGGCTTCCTCGACGACGCGATCATGATCGAGTTGTGCCGCCGCGACCTGCAATTCGAAATCGAAGCCTACGACGATTTCGTGGCCTGGCGTGCCGAAGAAGCGCGTGCGCGCGGAATCGACCCCGACAAGCTGATGGTGCAACGTGCCGACTGGGCGGATGCGCAGGCGGCCGAGGTGATCGCGCGGATGCAGCGCCGCCGCCGCGATTCCTATTCCAGTGGTGCGTGGCGGCCGACGCTGTTCAAGATTTCCTGAGCGCGTTCATCCCTGGACGCGGCACGACCGGTTGATTGCTTGTTCGTGACGGTCTTTCGTTGACGAAGACCACCACGGCCATCCATGGCCCAGCTTTCACGAGAGCAACTCCGTCAGGTTATCGCTCAAGAATCGCGACCACGCCCATTCCGCCCGCGGTGCAGATGGAAATCAGGCCGCGCCCGGAACCCTTCCGTGCCAGCAGCTTCGCCAGCGTCGCCACGATTCGCGCGCCGGTCGCCGCGAACGGATGACCGGTCGCGAGACTCGAGCCGTTGACGTTGATCTTTGCCGGATCGATCGCGCCCAGCGGCGCATCCAGCCCCAGCCGGTTGCGGCAATAGTCCGCGGATTCCCAGGCGCGCAACTGGCACAGCACCTGCGCGGCGAAGGCTTCGTGGATTTCGTAGAAGTCGAAGTCCTGCAACGTCAAACCCGCGCGCGCCAGCATCCGCGGGACCGCGACGGTCGGCGCCATCAGCAGCCCTTCGCCGTGCACGTAATCGACGCCTGCGACTTCCGCGAAGGTGAGGTACGCCTGCACCGGCAGATTCCGCGCGCGCGCCCAGTCTTCGCTGGCCAACAGCACCGCCGCCGCGCCGTCCGACAAGGCGGATGAGTTGCCGGCGGTGAGCGTGCCCTTGCCCGAGGACTTGTCGAACGCGGGCTTCAGATCCGCGAGTTTCTCCAGCGTGGTGTCGGCGCGCAGTAGGTTGTCGCGCGCAACGCCCCGGAACGGAATCACCAGGTCATCGAAAAAGCCGGCGGCATAGGCGGCCGCGAGCTTGCGGTGGCTCTCCAGCGCCCATTGGTCCTGCTCGGCGCGGCCGATCTTCCATTCGCGCGCCATCTTCTCGCAGTGCTGGCCCATCGAAAGCCCGGTGCGTGGCTCGACCACTCCCGGTACCTGCGGCTTCAGCTCGCGCAAGTGGAAGCCGTGGGTTGCCGCGCGCAGCTTTTGCCCGAACGTTTTCGCGCGGTTCAAATCCAGCAGGCGTTGCTGCAGCCGGTTCGAATACGTGAGCGGCACCTGGCTGGTGGTATCCGAACCGCCGCCGATGCCGGCCTCGATCTGGCCGGTCGCGATTTTCTGCGCGATCAGGATCGCGTTGTCGAGCGAAGTGCCGCAGGCACGCGCCGTGGTGATCCCGGGCGTCGTCATCGCGAGCCCGGAGGATTGCAGCGCCTCGCGCGCGAGATTCCAGTCGGCGGGGTGCTTCATTACCGCACCGAACGCGACCTCGCCGAGTTCCAGACCGTGCAGGCCGAACTTCTCGACCAGTGCGCCGAGCACTTCCACCGACATCCCGAAGTTGCCGAGATCGGCATACGCGGTGTCGCGCTTGCAGAACGGGATACGCACGCCGCCGAGCACGGCGACACGGCGGGTTTGCGGAATCATGGCCCGGCTCCTCGCGGATTTGTTTCATTGTAGGCGCGGCCGTGCCCGCGATTGCCGCAAAGATGCCGGGCGCAGGCGCGGCCCGTTCCTATGCGAAATCGATGAAAGCGCGCCGCAACATCCTGTACGCCTCTTCTTCCATCCCGAGCGACGCGTAGGTCTGCTGCGCGCGGGCGTTGTCGCGTTCGACGTACAGGCGCAGCCCGACCGCGCCGGCCGCGCGTGCCCGCCGTTCGACCTCCGCGTAGAGCGCCCGGAACACGCCGCCGCGGCGCGCGGCGGGTGTCACGTACACGCTCTGGAACCACCACCAGTCGCCGTTGCGCCAGTCGCTCCATTCGTAGGTGACCAGCAGGCAACCCGCGGATTGTCCGTCGCACTCGGCGACCAGATAGAAACCGCGCCGCGGATCCTCGAACACCGCGCGCGTGCCGCGCGTCAGCACGTCGCGATCGAGCGTCTTGTGCTCGGTCTCGAGCGCCATCGCGGCATTGCATTCCACGAGAAATGGCACGTCCTTGGGTTCGGCGGCGCGAATGAGAATGGCCATGCGTCAGTGCTCCTTCGTATTCCGTCGCTTGCGCGAGCTGCCGAGCTTGCGCGTCAGGGTATTGCGGCCGACGCCGAGCGCCTGCGCCGCGTTCTGGCGGTGGCCGCCGCGCGCAGCCAGTGCGGCGTCCAGTAACACGCGGTCGAACCGCGCGCGTGCACGCGCGTGCAGGTTTTCCGCCTCGCCCGCCAGTTGTGCATCCGCCCACGCGCGCAGCGCCGCTTCCCAAGGCAATGCACCCTGCGTGGAGGGCGCGCGCACCGCCCCGGCATCGTCGAGATCCTCGCGCCGGATCGCCGTGCCTGGCGCGATCACCGCGAGGCGCCGGCACAAGTTTTCCAGTTGCCGGACGTTGCCCGGAAAGTCGCGCTGCGCCAGCGCCTGCAGCGCGGGCTGGGTGAAGCGTTTTTCCGGCACACCCAATTCGCGTGCCGCATCGGCGAGGAATTGCCGGGCCAGCAGCGGAATGTCCGCGCGCCGTTCGCGCAGGGATGGCAGGTGGATGCGCAGCACGTCGAGACGGTGCATCAGGTCGGCGCGGAATTCGCCGCGCGCGACCTTCGCGTCGAGATCCTGGTGCGTCGCCGCCAGCACGCGCACGTCGCTGCGGATCAGTTCACGCCCGCCCACGCGGTAGAACTCGCCACCGGCCAGCACGCGCAAAAGCCGCGTCTGCAATGCCAGCGGCATGTCGCCGATCTCGTCGAGGAACAGCGTGCCGCCTTCGGCTTGTTCGAAGCGCCCCGCACTGCGCCGCTGCGCGCCGGTGAAGGCGCCGGCCTCATGGCCGAACAATTCCGACTCCAGCAATTCGGCCGGGATCGCCGCGGTATTGAGCGCGACGAACGGGCGCGCGCGGCGCGCGCTTTCCTCGTGCAGCGCCCGCGCAACCAGTTCCTTGCCGGTGCCGGTTTCGCCGGTGATCAACACGTTGAGATCGCTCGCAGCGACGCGTCCGATCAGGCGGAACACCTCGCGCATCGGCGGGCTTTCACCGAGCAGTGCATGGCGCGGCAAGGCTGCGCGCGGGGATTGCCCCGCCTGCGCCGATTCGCTGACCGCACGTTGCGCCGAAGCCACTGCGTGCGCAAGGTCGAACGGCTTGGCCAGGTAGTCCGACGCACCTTCGCGGTAAGCGGCCGCGGTGGTCGCGACATCGGTGAAGGCGCTCATCACGATCACCGGCAATTCAGGATGCGCGGCTTTCGTTTCGCGCAGCAAAGCGAGGCCGTCGTCGCCGGGCAAGCGTACGTCGCTGATCAAAAGGTCCGGCATCGCGTGCTGCAGGGCGCGGCGAGCGGCGCCGGCATCGGCGAATTCCGTGACTGCGTGTCCCGCGTCCCGCAGCGCCGTCGCGAGCACGAAGCGCACCGCGCGGTCGTCATCGACGATGTAGATGTCACCCATCCCGTCCTCCGTTGCGCGGATGGCGCGGCAGCAGCAGTACGAAACAGGAGCCGGCATCGAGGCTGCGCCAGGTCAATTCTCCGCCGTGTTCCCGCGCTATTTCGCGCGCCAGCGCAAGGCCGAGGCCGGTGCCATCCGGACGACCCGAGACCATCGGTTCGAACAGCGTCGCGGCGATGGATTGCGGCACGCCCTCGCCATTGTCCTCGACCTCGATGCGCAGCGCGGGCATGCGTTGTCCCTGCGAATCGCGCCAGCCGGCTTCGGCGCGGCTCCGCAGGACGATGCGTGCCGCATTGGCTTCCACCGCGTTGCGCACCAGGTTCAGCACGGCCTGCAGCAGGCGGTCGGGATCGCCCTGCCATGCGGGCAGGCTGGGATCGTAGTCGCGTACCACGACAATGTCGGCGCGTTCGGCGTGCAGCAATTCCGCGGCGCGTTCGAGGACGGCGTGCACGTTGATGGCACGCAGCGCCATGGCGTTGCGCGCGCCCAGCAGGCGTTCGGCCAGGGCCGCCAGACGGGCGGATTCCTCGCGAATCAGTTGCGCGAGTTCGCGCTGCCGCGAATCGTCCGCGCGTTGCTCCAGCAATTGCGCGGCGCCGGAAATCGCGGCCAGCGGATTGCGGACTTCGTGCGCGAAACCGCGCAGCGATTCGGACACGCGCGTGGCGTCGGTCGCCGCCGTGGTCCGGCGAATTTCCACCAAAGCACCATCGGCCGAGGGCGTGAAACTGAAGTCCAGCCGTACTTCGTTCCCCGGGACCGCGCACACCGTGACATCGGCCAGCGCCAGCGCGGCCTGTTCACCCTGCGACCGCCGCGCTAGGGCGTGCAATCGTTCGCCATCCGGCTTCAGCGCCTCGAGCGTCTGTCCGAGCAGGCGCGACAGGCCATAACCCGTGTGTTCTGCGAAAGCTGGATTGGCGAAAACCATGCGTCCGCCCGCGTCGAGCCGCGCCACGCCGGTGGCGAGTTGGTCGAGCGGGGCCATTTCCAGCTTGGTGCGCGTCATTGCACCAATTTAGTGCACGCAACAGAGGACGGCAAGATCAACCGGCCACGCGGAACGTCAGGTTGTAGCGCCGCGGCCCCGTGAGCGGGTGCCAGCCATCCTTGACCGGCAATACGCCGTGATAGCGCATCCGCGAAGGGCCGCCCCATACCACGACGTCGCCGTGCGCCAGCGGCACCCGTCGCTGCGGATCCTTTCGCGCAAAGCCGCCGAACAGGAATGTCGCAGGCAAGCCGAGGGACACCGACACGATGGGCGAGGTGCGGTCGCGTTCGTCCTGGTCCCGATGCAGGGTCAGCCGGGTGCCGATCTCATAACGATTGATCAGGCTGACATCCTGTGTGTAGCCGTCGAATCCAGCTGCATGCGCCGCGTCGCGCGCGAGCCGCATGAACACGGCAGGCATGGCGGGCCATGGGCTGCCGGTTTGCGGATCGATTCCGGTATAGCGATAACCGCGCCGGTCACTGAACCAGCCGACCTCTCCGCAATTGGTCATCGCCACCGACATCGTCTTGCCGCCGGGCGTCACCAGGTTGCGGAACGGCGAGCGTGCCGCGATGCATTCGATCTCCCCCCACAACGCGTCGTCGCAGTCGAGCGCAAAGCCGCGCAGCAGGCATGCGCCGGGCGCGAGTTCTTCGCGCGCATCCGCGGGCGGAACGGGGTCGAAGAGCGGCAGCGAAGCGGGCATCGGGGTCACGTCGGTGGGGCAATCCCGATATGGGCGTTCCATCGTTGTTCCGCAATCCGCTAGCGGAGATCCGCAACGCGGTGCTGCAGCACATGCTGCCAATACGCGACATCGATCCACCGGCCGAATTTGAAGCCGTTCTCGCGGAAGTGCGCGACTTTCGTGAAGCCCATTTTTTCGTGCAGAGCCACGCTGGCGGGATTCGGCAGTGCGGCGCCGGCGATGACGCAATGGAAGTTTCGTGCGTGCAACTCTTCCAGCAGCGCCCCGTACAACGCGGTCCCGAATCCACGGGCCGTGTGCGTCGGTGCAAGATAGATCGAGCTTTCCGCGGCAAAACGATAGCCGATGCGGGGCTTCCATGGCGACGCATGGGCATATCCGGCGATCGCGCCGCCGTGTTCGAGCACCAGCCATGGCAAGTTTTCGAGCACGGCAGCCATGCGCGACTGCATCGCGGCCGTCGTGACCGGCTGTTCCTCGAACGTCACGATGGTATGGGTGACGTAATGGTTGTAGATCGCGCACACGGATTCGGCGTCCGCGCTGGTCGCCATCCGGATCATGCTGGGCCAGCCTCCGCGCCGGCACGACGTGACGGATCATTCAAGTGCAGGAAACGCGTGAAGGTGTCCCGCGGCCGTTCCAGACCGTGCGTGGCCAATACCCGTGCGGCCATGCCGCGGTGGTTGCTGCCGTGGGTGAGCAGGTGCAGCAGCATTTCATCCACCCGCATCCGGCCGCGATCGCCGTCGGTGAACACAAACGCGATGTCACGGACAAGTTCCGCCGGGCCGGCGCGCGCCACGTATTCGACGAGCCAACCGTCCGTCTGCGCCATCGCCGCCCGCAACGCGGGGAGGCTGGGCGTCTCCACCGTGTTGTCGGCGTCGAAGCCGTGCGGCTTGCCGGTGATGTGGCCAATGAAGATGCGATCGACCACGTGGGTGTGGTTGAGGATGCGCACGAAGAAGCGCGCATCCTCTTCCGGCAGCGACTGCCATTGTCGCTCGCCATGATCCAGCAGGTCCTGGTTGGCCCAGGCCTTGTAGCGGAAGGCGTCGGCGAACGGATAATCCACTGCGGCTCGCTGCTGCGTCAGATCGAGTAATACATCTGATATTCAAGAGGGTGGGTCGACGCGCGGTATGCCGTCACTTCCTTCATCTTCAGTGCGATGTATGCATCGATGAAGTCATCGCTCATCACGCCGCCGGCCTTCAGGAAATCGCGGTCGCGGTCGAGCGCTTCCAGCGCGAGGTCGAGCGACGAACACACCTGCGGGATGTTGCGTTCCTCTTCCGGCGGCAGGTCGTACAGATCCTTGTCCATCGGCGCACCGGGATCGGTCTTGTTCAGGATGCCGTCGAGCCCGGCCATCATCAGCGCGGTGAACGTAAGGTAGCCTGAGTTCATCGGGTCGGGGAAACGCACCTCGATGCGGCGCCCCTTCGGATTTGCCACGTATGGAATGCGGCACGACGCTGAACGGTTGCGTGCGGAGTAGGCCAGCATCACCGGTGCCTCGAAGCCCGGCACCAGGCGCTTGTACGAATTCGTCGTCGAGTTGGAGAAAGCGTTGATCGCGCGCGCGTGCTTGAAGATGCCGCCGATATACCACAGCGCAAGCTGCGACAGCCCGCCGTACAACTCGCCCGCGAACAGGTTCTTGCCGTCCTTCGACAGCGACTGGTGCACGTGCATGCCCGAACCGTTGTCGCCCACAACGGGTTTCGCCATGAAGGTCGCGGTCTTGGCCGCGGCGTGCGCCACATTGCGGATCACGTACTTCATGGTCTGCAGGTCGTCGGCCTTGTGCAGCAGCGTGTTGAACTTCACGCCGATCTCGCACTGTCCGGCGTTGGCGACCTCGTGGTGGTGCACCTCGACAACCTGCCCCAGCGATTCCAGCACCCTGCACATCTCGCTGCGCAGGTCGTGCAGCGAATCGACCGGCGGTACCGGGAAGTAGCCGCCCTTCACGCCCGGACGGTGGCCATGGTTGCCTTCCTCGTACTTGTAGCGCGACGCCCAGGCGGCTTCTTCCGAACCGATTTCGTAAAACACCCGGCCCATGTCGTTCTGCCAACGCACCGAGTCGAAGATGAAGAATTCCGGCTCCGGCCCGAAGAACGCGGTGTCGGCGACGCCCGTCGATTTCAGGAACGCTTCCGCGCGCCGCGCGATCGAACGCGGGTCGCGCGAATAGGCCTGCATCGTGGACGGCTCCAGTACGTCGCACACGATGTTCATCTGCTTGTGCGCGGCGAACGGATCGATGAATGCCGTCGCGGGATCCGGCATCAGCACCATGTCCGACTCGTTGATGCCCTTCCAGCCGGCGATGGAAGAACCGTCGAACATCTTGCCGTCCTCGAAGGTGTCGGCATCGATCGCGTGCGCGGGGAAACTCACGTGGTGCTCGACGCCGCGCATGTCGGCGAAGCGCATGTCGATGAATTCGACGTTTTCGGACTTGATGGTTTCAAGGACTTTGTCGGCGGTCATGGCAGGCTCGGGTGATGGAAGGAGGATGGCTTGAAAGTGCAAAGGACGTGCCAGCTGATGAGGCTTTTCAATTCAATGTCTTGCGGCCAAGCGGCCGAGCAAAGGCATTATCCAGGTGCAATCGTTGCACCATATTGGTGACTGCGGCGATCAGCCCAGCTTTGCGCCGAGCGGCACCGGCTTGTCCGGCACGCACAAGGCCACGTCGCCGTTTGCGTCGTAGAAGCCGGTGAC
>DASZTT010000035.1:0-3143 GCA_035547895.1 Rhodanobacteraceae bacterium | reverse complement strand
CTCGCCAGCGACGTCAGCACCCGCACCGTGGACACCCACATCAGCCGCCTGCGCAAGAAGCTCGGCCTGTCGGGCGAAAACGGCTGGAGGCTGACGGCGGTGTACCAGCACGGGTATCGCATCGAGCAGGGGTAAACCGGGGGGCATTTGCGAGATGCCGGTGGCATCGCGCGCCGCTGACGAGGCGCGCGCCGCATGGCGCCTCTGGCCGCGTACTGGCAACGTGTAAACTGAGAGTCCACGATGATCTGGTGGACCCGCCTTGCCACTCGACGCAACGATTCTCGAAACCCTGCAGCGCCTGCATGTCGCGGCGCTCGCGAGCGATGACCCCGAAGCCAACGCGATGAACGTTGCCACCGCCGACCCCGATGGTCGCGTGCATTCGCGCATGGTGCTCCTGAAGGGGCTGGACCAACGCGGCCTGACCTTCTTCACGGACTACGACAGCGACAAGGGCCATCAGCTCGAGGCCAACCCGCGCATTGCACTGTGCCTGCATTGGAAACACGTCGACCCCGCCGCGCAGGTGCGCATCGAAGGCCGGGCCGAAAAATTGCCGCCTGCAGAATCCGACGCCTATTTCGCGACCCGCGCGCGACTCAGCCAGCTGGGTGCGTGGGCGTCGCTGCAATCGCAGACACTGCCGGAGCGCGCGGCACTGGATCGGCGCGTGGAGGACGTGGAGCGCCGGTTCAGCGGACATCCCGTGCCGCGGCCCGCGAAATGGGGCGGATACCGGGTGCTGCCGGACATGGTGGAGTTCTGGTACGCGCACGAGCATCGCCTCAACGAGCGCCATCGCTGGGAACTCGTGGAAGGCGCGTGGCGCGAACGCCTGCTGTATCCGTGATGACGGGACCGCGGCGCATCGTTTGCCTGACCGAGGAACCGACCGAGGTGTTGTATGCCCTCGGCGAGCAGGACCGCATCGTCGGCATTTCCGGCTTCACCGTGCGCCCGCCGCGGGCGCGAAAGGAAAAACCCAAGGTCTCGGCATTCACCAGCGCGAAGGTCGACAAGATCCTCGCGTTGCGGCCGGACATGGCCATCGGGTTCTCCGACATCCAGGCCGACATCGCGCGCGAGCTGGTGAAAGCCGGCGTCGAAGTGTGGATCAGCAACCATCGCTCGGTGGACGGCATCGTCGATTACGTGCGCCGCCTGGGCGCGCTGGTCGGCGCATCCGGCAAGGCGGAGACCTGCGCGCGCGGACTCGAAGCGCACGTCGAGCGCGTGGGTGCGCTCGGTGCCGCATTGCCGCGGCATCCGCGCGTCTATTTCGAGGAGTGGGACGAACCGCCCATCAGCGGCATCCGCTGGGTCGCGGAACTGATCCGCATCGCCGGCGGCGAGGACGTGTTTCCCGAGTTGGCGGAGCAGCCGCTCGCAAAGCATCGCATCGTCGCGAATGCATCGGAAGTCGTGCGGCGCATGCCCCACATCATCCTGGCTTCATGGTGCGGCAAGAAATTCCAGCCCGGCGCGGTGGGCGCGCGCCCCGGCTGGGACGTCATTCCCGCGGTGCGAGATGGCGAGCTGCACGAGATCAAGTCCCCGATCATCCTGCAGCCCGGGCCGGCCGCGCTCACCGACGGGCTGGATGCCCTGCATGCCGTGATCGCGCGCTGGGCAGGCCGGCGCTGACCTGCGAATCAGACGGTGTGCCCGACGTTCACCAGCCACGCCACGACCACCGTCTGGATCAGCAGGATCACGAGGATCGCCAGCACCGGTGAAAGGTCGAAGCCGCCGATCAGCGGCAGCACCCTGCGAAACGGCTTCAGCACCGGGCCGACGATCTTGCCGAGCAGCGGCACCAGCGGATTGCGCGCATCGACGTTGATGTAGCTGAGCAACGCCCAGGCGAAGATCATGATCAGGTAAACGATCATGAAGAAGTCCAGCAGGTCGGCCACGCCCAGCACCAGCGTGCCGAGGTTCGATGCCCAGAAGTCCGCGGCGACGAAGCGCAGCAGGAAGTTCTTGACGACCTCCAGCAGCCACGCGATCAGCAGCGCGGCGAGGTTGATGCGCCGCCAGGTCGGGATCACGCGCCGCAGCGGCGTCAGCACCGGATTGGTGGCGCGGTACAGGAACTGGCAGATCGGATTGTAGAAATCCGCGCGCACGGCTTCGGCGAGCAGCCGGAACACGAACAGCGCGACCGCGCAGCCGAACGCGAACTGGATCAGGAGGGCCAGCGCGTTGGCAAGGTAGATCATGGGCCGCCGTCCAGTTCCGCCGACATTTCCGCGCCACGCCGCTTCGCGGCGTCCAGCGCGCGCTCGACCAGCGCAGGGAAACCGCACTGTTCGAAGACGTCGAGCGCCGCGGCGGTGGTGCCGTGCGGGGACGTGACACGCCTGCGCAGTTCCGCCGCGGTCTCGTTGCCGTCGGCCAGCATGTGACCGGCGCCGAGGCAGGTCTGGGCGGCCAGCGCGCGCGCGGTGTCGCGCGGCAGGCCCAGTCGCACGGCGGCGTCTTCCATCGCCTCCACCAGCAGGAAGAAATAGGCAGGACCGGAACCCGACAACGCCGTCACCGTGTCCATCTGCGATTCGTCGTCGATCCAGCGCACGATGCCCGCGGCGTCCAGCAGGCGCTCGGCCAGCGCCTTTTGCGCGGCGTCGGCGTGGCGGTTGGCGCAAAGCCCCGCGGCGCCGGCGCCGACCAGCGCAGGTGTGTTGGGCATGCAGCGGACGATTGCGTGTCCGCCGCCGAGCAGTTGTTCGATTTGCGCGATGCGCACGCCCGCCGCGATGGAAATCAGCAGCGGGTTCGTCCCGCGCAGCGGTTCGGCCAACGCGCTGCACACCGCGCGCATGACTTGCGGCTTCACCGCCAGCACCACGCAATCGGCACCGGCGACGGCCGCGGCGTTGTCGCTGAAGGTCGGTACGCCGAATTCGCGGGCCAACGCTTCGCGTGCTTCCGCGCGTGGTTCGGCTACGGTGATCGCATCGGGCGGCAGGCCGCGCGCCAGCTGCGCGCCGATCAGGCTGCGCGCCATGTTGCCGCCGCCGATGAAGGCGATCTTTCGGGACTCGGGACTCGGGGTTCGGGACTCGGCCATGCACGCGGAACCTTGATGCGATTCACGAACGGCCGATTGTAGCGGCGCTCGGTCACGCAGCCCGGAT
>DASZTT010000034.1:0-12264 GCA_035547895.1 Rhodanobacteraceae bacterium | reverse complement strand
GGCCCGGATCACTGGTGCGCGCCGGGCGAATGGTCACGCTGAGCAGGCTGGTATTGCCGCAGGTACGCCACTGGCGCACCACGCAGAGCGGCAGTCCGTCCATGCCGTCGCAATTCAGGCAGTCCTCGCAGCCCTCGCTCGGCGGGTCGGGATTGGAACTCAACCAGGGTGGATTCGCGATCAGCTTGGACAGGCCGATGTCCGGATCGTCGTGTACGACCGTGGCCAGCCCGCGGGCCGGCGCATTGGCGTAATACAGCGATCCGTCGTCGTGCAGCAATGCGATGGACAATGGCAAGGTTTCCAGCACAGCGATTGTCTGCGACACTTCGTCATGGCTGACCATTGCGTCCATCGCGTGAGACCGAAACCCAATGAGATCGCCGTCGGCGCCCGAGGCTGGATGGGGAGCGTAGGTGGTCAAGCGCGAACCGGCGCGGGGGTTTTGCGATTTGTTGCAATTCGCGCGGCAACGCGTGAAAGCCATCACACAAGCGGCTCCCGCCCACGACGGGTGGCCAGTCGGTCTAGTCGGAGCGTCGCGTGACAACGCGCGACGCGGAGCCCGGGTCGGGCTCCGCAAGTCGCTTGATCAGGCGTGTGCCGGATTGCGCGAGTGACTTACAACTCTCTCAATGCGGTCGTCACCGGCAGGCGCGCAGCGCGCACGGCGGGGAACAGACCGCCGATGAAGCCGATCGCGAGCGCCCACTTGATGCCGGTCCACAGCAGCTCCGGCGTCACGCGGAACTGGAACACGACCTGGCTGAAGTTGCCGCCCACGGTGGATGCGGTGTAGCCGTTGAAGACCAGCCACACGATCACGGCGCCGATGATGCCGCCGAGCAGCGCCAGCAGCATGGTCTCCAGCAGCACCGACACCACCACGGGCAGGCCCCGGAATCCAATCGCGCGCAGCGTGGCGATTTCACGGGCGCGCGTGGCAACCGCCGCGTACATCGTGTTGAGCGCGCCGAAGATCGCGCCGATCGCCATGATCACGCCGATGGTGATGCCGACGACGCGGATCACCTTGCTGAGGCCTTCCGATTGCTTGTTGAAGTAATCGCGCGTGGTGCTGACATCCACCTTGACGCGCGGATCGCCCATCAACGACGCCTTGAACTTGTCGAAGGCCTTGGGTGACGTCAGCCGTGCCGTCACCGATTCCGCGCTGCTGCCGCGGCGATAGGCCGAAGCCACGGATTTCGAATCGCCCCACAACTCCGAGCCGTGCGCGTCGTTCGACGCAAACACGCCGACGATGGTCCAGTCCTGGCCGGCAAGGCGCAGCGTCTTGCCCACTTCCAGCCCGGCGAACTGGCGCTCGGCACCCTCGCCCACGTCGAGCTCGCGCATGCCGGGCGTGAATTTGCGCCCTTTGGTGATCCTGACGTTCGGCCACACCGTCCACGCCGCGTCGCCGACGCCGCGGATCGCGACGTTGGCGTCGCTGGTCGGATCGCTCTTCTTGGGCACGTTGGCGACCACCACCAGTTCCGCCGAGGCGATCGGCTTGCCCTGCGCATCGCGCGCAATGCCCGGCGCCTGCTCGATCACGTCGATGTCGTCGCGCGTCAGCACGGAATTGCTCTCCGCGCCCGAGCCGCCGCGCAACACGATCGCGGTATCGCTGCTGCCGGTCTGCTGCAGGGTCGCGGTCAGGCCGTCGCCCATCGCCAGCAGCGCCACCAGCACGCCGACCACGCCTGCGATGCCGACCACGATCACCGCGGTTGAACCGAGCCGCTCGGTCAGCGTGCTCAAGCCCACGCGCATGACCGACAGCGTGCGCCGGCCGGTGCGTGCGGCCACCAGCCACACCGCGAGCAGGATCGCGAGTGCCAGCACCACGATCCACGGCAGCGCCGTCCACACCACCAGCCACACGACCACGATCGCCGCCAGGCCAAGACCGAACAAGAACTTTTTCATGTCATGCTCCTCAACGTCCGGCCAGGGCATCGACGATCTTCAGACGCATGCCGCGCAACGCGGGCAACACGCCGACCACGATGCCGATCAGCACCATCAACACCGCGCCCTCGATCCAGATCAGCCAGCCGATCGGCGGCAACTGGATCATTCCGCCGCTGCCCTTGGCGAGTGCCGGTGCCAGCACGCTGGCGATCGCCATTCCGATCACGCCGCCGATCAGCAGCAGCAGGATCGCCTCGGCCAGCACCAGCGCGAGCACGCTGCGGTTGGAGAAACCGATCGTCTTCAGCACCGCGAGTTCCGGGATGCGTTCGCGCACCGCCTGCGCCATGGTGTTGCCGGTCAGCAGGATCAAGGTGAAGAACACCGCCGCCATGATTGCCTCGACGATCAGGCCGATGTTGCCGATCTGCTTGGCGAAGGACGCGTTGAACGCGTTGGCGGTCTGGGTTTTGGTTTCGTGGTCGGAGTTCGCCGACAGCGCGTCGATCGCCTGCCCTACCTTGTCGGCGTCCTTCGCGTCCCTCAGCTTCACGACGTACCAGCCCACCGAGTGCTGGCCGTACATGTTGCCCTCGTCGAAATACTTCCAGTGCAGGAAGAACATCTGGTCGACGCCGTTCGGCGCATCCTTGGAGACCTTGTAGATGCCGACGATGGTGAACGGCCAGGTCTTGTCGCCGTTCTTGCGCGGAAAGATCGTGGACTGCAGCGGAATCTTCTGGCCGACCTTCCAGTGGTAGCGTGCGGCGAGCGCTTCGCCTACCAATGCGCCGTCCTGGGTGTTCGCGAACGCCTTGCGCTGCTCGGGCGTCAGCAGAATGTCGGGGTTGGTGGCCAGGTAATCCTCGTCCACCGCGAAACTGAAGACGAAGTTCTTCGGATCCTGATAGACGCCGCCGAACCAGTTCTCGTGGCCGACGCTTTCCACGCCCGGGATCGCGGCAATGCGCGTCTTCAGGCTTTCCGGCAGGCCGGTCATGATCGAGAACCGCGACGCGACGACCAGCCGCTCGTTGCCCGCAAGGCTGTTGCTGCCGCTGGTGAACGCCACGCGTACGGCGTTGAGCAGACCGAACAGCAGGAACGCCGCGATGATGGAAATCAGCGTGAAGATGGTGCGCGTCTTGCGCCGGAACAGCGCGGCCCAGACCAGGTTGAAGTATTTCATCGGGATGCCCTCACGATTCCGGATGTGGGTCTGGTATTCGCATGAAGCATCGCGGGAGCCGGACCCGTTCCCTCTCCCGGAAGAGAGGGACCTGTTTCATGCAACCACGCCCTGTTCGACGAGCGTGCCCTTGTCGAGGTGCAGGGTGTGCGAGGCGTACTCGGCAGCCTTGGGATCGTGCGTCACCATCACGATGGTCTTGCCGTGCTCGCGGTTGAGGCGTTGCAGCAGCGTCAGCACTTCCTCGGCCGATTGGCGATCCAGGTCTCCGGTCGGTTCGTCGCAGACCAGCAGGGTCGGATCGGACACGATCGCGCGCGCGATCGCCACGCGCTGCTGCTGGCCGCCCGACAGCTCGTTCGGCTTGTGCGAAGCACGATCGGCAAGCCCGACAAGCTGCAGCGCGATCGCCGCATTCTTCCTGCGCTGCGCGCCCGACAGCTTGGTGAGCAGCAGCGGCAGTTCGACGTTCTTCTGCGCGGTCAGCGCCGGCATCAGGTTGTAGAACTGGAACACGAAGCCGACGTTGCCGGCGCGCCAACGTGCAAGCTGGCCTTCGGCCATCTTGTCGATGCGCTTGCCGTCCACGACGAGGCTGCCGTCGCTGGGCGAGTCGAGTCCGCCGATCAGGTTCAGCAGCGTGGTCTTGCCCGAACCAGACGGTCCCATCAGCGCGAAGAAATCACCGCGCGCGATGTCGAGGTCGATGTGGTGCAGCACCTCGAGTTTCTGCTTGCCGCGCGTGTAGATTTTCGACAGGCCGCGAATCTGCACCAGCGGACCATTGTTGGCTTGCACTTCTGCGACTGCTGCGTTCATCGTCGTCACCTCGTAAGGGATCTCGTTCCACTCGTCATTCCGGGACGCCCCGAACGAGCGAATCCGGAATCGGTTTCCAAACCCGCCAGGACGACCAATTCCGGGTTCCGGCCTGCGGCCGGCCCCGGAACGGCGGGCTGTCTACTGACCGCCACCCGACTTCACCTGCACCTTCTCGCCATCCTTCAAATCCGCGGATGGCGTGGTCACCACCTCGGCACCCGCATCCAGGCCTTGCGTCACCTGTTTCAAATCCGAGAAATCGCCACCCGTGGTCACCGCCGCGCGCTCGGCGCGGCCATCCTTCACCACGAACACCACGTCCTTGCCGTCGCGCTGCACGATCGCGGTTTTCGGCACCAGCACGCCGGGCAACGGTTTGCGGTTGGCGTCCTTCTTTTCGAGGAACGACACGCGCACGCCCATCTGCGGAATGATGCGCGGGTCCTTCTGGTCCAGCGCGATGCGCACCTTCACCGTGGCCTTGCTCTTGTCCGCACTCGGGATGATGGCGATCACGTGCGCGGGAATCTTCCAGTCCGGATACGCATCCAGCACCGCCTCGACCGGCATGCCGGGCACGACGCGGCTGATGTAGGCCTCGTTGACGTCGACGTCCACCTCGAGCGAATTCATGTCGACGATCGTCGCGAGCCCGCCCGCGATGCCGCCGCCGCCAGCGGTGTACGGCGACACGATCTCGCCCACCTCCGCGGCCTTGTCGGTGACCACGCCGTCGAACGGCGCGCGGATGATGGAGAAATCGAGATTCACCTGCGCCGCCTGCACCTGGTCCTTCGCCGCCTGCGCCTGCTTGGCGGCGGCATCGAGCGCCGCCTCGTCGGTGTCGACCAGGGTGTTGGCCTGCTGCGCATCCTGTTTCGACACGTACCCGCGGGCGACGACCGCATTCATGCGCGCGGCGTTGGCGCGGTCCTGCTGCAAGGTGGCACGCGCCTTGACCACGTTCGCCTGCGCGGCGGCGTACTGCGCCTTGGCGGAATCGAGTTGCGCCTGGTAAGCCGTGGGATCGAGCCGGGCCAGGATCTGCCCTTGCTTGACGTGCGCGCCTTCGTCGACCGATACCTCGGTGAGCGTTCCGATGATCTGCGCCGAAATCGTGGCCTGCCGCCGCGCAACCACGTAGCCGGTCGCCTGCAGCACCGCCGCATCGCTGCTCGACGCGGCCGCCACCGCGGTGCTGGTTTCGACGGTCGCCGCATGGCCGCGCAGCGTGAACGCCGCGCCACCGCCGGCCAGGATCAGCACGACGATCACCGCGCCCACGATCCACGGCCAGCGCGGACGCGAATCATCGTCGCGCTGCGCGCGATCGATGCGCAATTCGTGCAGCAGGTCGTGGCTGGAATGGTCGTCGCTCACCTGTCGTCCCCGTGCGCGCCATCGTCGGCTGCGCAAGTGTGGCACAGCTTGCCGCGCAGGTCGCGCAGGCGCCACCGGCAGCCATCAAGCGTTGCGCCTGACAGCTGTCATGGCTGGCGCAATCCATGAACAGCGGGTACGCTTTCGCGCGGCATGACCCTTGTCCGGTCCCTGCGTACCCTCTCCGCCCTCGCCGCAGACAACCTGCGCGCCAGCCGCGGCCGGGCCGCGTACCTGATCGTCACGCTGGCGATCACCACCGCGGCGTGGCTAACGCTCGCAACCCTGGCGGCGCCTTACATGGGCAGCAAGGAAAGCGAGGGTATCGGTGTCATCATCCGGAACGGCAGCCAGAACAGCGGATCATTGCCCCTGCATTACGCACGCCGGATCGAAGCGATTTCCGGGGCTCGCGACGTATTCTGGTACGGGCTGCAACTGGTCAACTGCACAACGGCGACGATGGTCACGCTCAATGCTTTGGGCGGCCCCGGAACTGACGGTCGTCTCGCGAAGAAACAGAAAATCCCCGCAGCCACCCTTCGGCGCTGGAACACGGATCCGCTCGGCGCGATTATCAGCGACGATGCGGCTTCCAAGTGCGGATGGCAGACCGGTCAGGGTGTCGATCCACCCAACCTCGGTGGCGACAAGCACATCGCCTTGCACATCATCGGGATATTCCCGGGCTCTCACCCTGTCGGAATCGTGCATTACGACTACATCAACCGAGCTGCACCCGGCCTGCAGGGCAAGGACAACGTGGTGACATTTTTCGCGAGCGCCCATGACCCCCGCAAAGACGAGGCGCTGGCGGCCCGGATCGAGGCCGCGTTCGCCCACGACTTTCCGAGCGTCAACGCCACCACCAACGCCACGGAACAGGATGCATGGACTCGCTATGGCAAGGTGCAGCAATTGGTGGCCTTCGTGATGGCAGCAATCCTGTTGTGTGCGGCGTCGGTGCTGGTCAGCGTGCTGGCGCATGCGTCGGCACAACGCAAGTCCAGGTTCGCGCTGCTGCAGGTACTGGGATTCCGGCGCGCCACGCTCTTCGGTGCCTTCGTGCAGGAACTGCTGGTAACCGTGGCGCTGGGTGTACTGTTGGGTCTAGGGCTCACCAGACTCGTGATGCACGAATTGGCATCGACCTTTTTCGGTTTCCTTGCCAACGGAGCCCCGGCGTGGGCATGGTGGGGGCTACCTTTGTGGTTGGCGGCACTGATGGTGGCGGCACTCGCGTGGCCCGCGGGATTGATCGCGCGAGTGCGACCGTCGGATTACCGGGCCTTCTGATGGCATTCTTGCGCGAAACAGCCAGCAGCCTAGCGACTTGCCTTGGAACTTCGCTGGTGCGTCCACGCCATACGCTGCTGATTGCGTTCGGATTCGTCATCGCCGGCATCACGCTGGCAGTGTTGTTGACACTGCCAGCGGGACTGAAGCAACTGGCCGGCAATACCGGCTTGTCCGACGTAGCGGTGGTGCTATCCGGGAATTCATTCAATGAATCGGGCGCCAGCTTCAAGCCGGAAATCGCCGCACTGGTGGGTTCCTTGCCCGGCGTTGCGCATGGACGGAATGGTCAGCCGCTGGTGGCACCACAGTTCGTGGTGGATACCCGCCTGCGCCGGAACGATGGCATCAGCGCCACGGTGCTGGTGCGCGGTGTCACCCCGGTGTTCTGGGACGTACTCGGCCACGCCGTTTCCATTCGCTCGGGCAGGCGTTTCGCCCCAGGCAAGGACGAGCTGATCGTGGGCGTCGCCGCGGCACGTGGCTTCGTGGCGCTGGACACCGGCGCCACTACTTCGGTCAATCGCAACCCATGGCATGTCAGCGGCGAATTCGCGGCGGGCGGCGGGTTCTGGGAATCGGAACTGTGGACCGACATGGCGGCCTTGCAGGCCGCCTACCACGCGCAAGGCGCCGTGACCTGCCTGTGGGTGAAGTTGACTTCCCCCGCGACATTCGAGACGTTCAAGAAAGCACTTGACGATAATCCGCAGACACAGGGACTGCATGCGATGCGCCAGCGGGACTACTACAGCCTGCAGACGTCGTTCCTGAAATACCTCATCCTCGCCGCGACGGAAGGCATTGCCGTGGCGCTTGGGCTAGGTGCAATCCTCGCCATCGTCAATGCACTCGGCATGGCGATGGCGGCACGCAGGCGCGAGCTCGCGATCCAGCGCGCCGTCGGCTTTCGTCGCGCCGCACTGGCGCTGGCACTGCTCATCGAAGTGTTGGTGATCGGCGCGATCTGCGCGGCGGTTGCGGTACTGGTCGCGTGGCTCGTCGTGAACGGCCACGAAGTGGGTTCTTCCACCGGCGGTTCGGCGATCGAGTTCCGGATGCGCGTGGGCAGCAGCGTCATCGGCTGGACGTTCGCGTACGTGTTGATGCTCGGCTTATTGAGCGCGCTGTGGCCCATCGCACGCGCCGTGCGTGCCCCGCTGACTCGCGTACTGCAGGACGAATGACACGCTCGAATGGGCCTTCCGGCAGCCTACAATCGCGAGCCCAGATCCCGAGGCCACGCCGATGTCGTTCCTCTTCGAACATCCCGCCGTTCCCAGCCTGTCCATCGCCGGCAGCGACTTACGCTTTCCCCTGCACCGCATCTACTGCATCGGCCGCAATTACGCGGACCATGCCAAGGAGATGGGCGCGCAGGCGGTGAGCCGTGGGAACCCGGTGTTCTTCATGAAGCCTGCGGACGCGATCGTCACGGAGGGCACCGTGCCCTACCCTTCCGCGACGCACGAGCTGCATCATGAAGTGGAGATGGTGGTGGCGCTTGCGAAGGGCGGTCGCGACATCGACGCAGAACACGCGCTGGATTGCGTGTTCGCTTACGGCGTGGGCCTGGATCTCACGCGCCGCGATCTGCAAGCCGCAATGAAAGCCAAAAGTCTGCCGTGGGATGTCGCCAAGGGCTTCGATGCTTCGGCGCCGGTTTCCTCGTTGCGCACAGTAGACGACATCGGGCATCCGCGGCATGCACGGCTTTCGCTCGGCGTGAACGGCGAGACGCGTCAGGACACCGACATCGCGGACATGATCTTCCCGGTGCCGGAGATCATCGCCGAATTGTCGAAGTTGTTCGAACTGAAACCCGGCGACCTGATCTTCACCGGCACCCCGGCAGGCGTCGGCCCATTGCTGCGTGGTGACGGTTTCCGCGCTGAACTCCAGGGCATCGCGACGCTGGAGGGCCGCATCGCCTGAACGCACGGCCGCTTGCGCGGCGCACGCGGGAGTGCCTAAATGGACATGCCGCGACGCGGCAGAGAGCGCTTCCCCATTTCCATTGCACCCGGCACAAGGAGTACGCAATGAGCTTCGCAAGCGATTTCAAGGCGTTCATCATGCGCGGCAACGTTGTCGATCTTGCCGTTGCGGTGGTCATCGGCGGTGCATTCGGCAGGATCGTCACGTCGCTGGTCAACGACATCATCATGCCGCCGATCGGCTGGATCACCGGCGGCATCGATTTCTCCAATCTGAAATGGATCATCCAGAACTCGCCGGACCCCAAGAAAGTGGTCGCGATCAGCTACGGCACCTTCATCAATACCATCATCACGTTCCTGATCATCGCCCTGTCGATTTTCGTGGTGATCAAGCTGATCGAAAGAATGCACCCCAAGAAGGAAGCCGCGCCCGCCGCGCCGCCGCCCGACGTGGTACTGCTGACGGAGATCCGCGACCTGCTGAAGCAGCGCGCGCCGTAGCCCTGCATTCGTGGTCGCCAGGGATTGGCTGAAGTGTTTCGCGAGGAGCGAAAATCCCCGGATTCCGGCCTCCGCCGGAATGGCGGCTCATTTCACTTGCCGCATCGCGATGAGCATCGAAATCATCCACGCCGACATCACGACGCTGCGCGTCGATGCCATCGTCAATGCAGCGAATGAAACGCTGCTGGGTGGCGGCGGTGTTGACGGCGCCATCCATCGCGCTGCGGGTGCACGCCTGCTGGAAGCCTGTCGCGCGATTCCGGAAGTACGCGCGGGCGTACGCTGCCCGACCGGCGAAGCGCGCATCACGCCCGGCTTCGACTTGCCCGCGCGCTTCGTGATCCACACCGTCGGCCCGGTCTGGCGCGGCGATGAACATGGCGAACCCGAACTACTGACGGCGTGCCATCGCAACGCGCTGGAACTGGCCCGCGAACACGCGATCGACGGCATCGCGTTTCCGGCGATCAGCTGCGGCATTTACGGCTACCCGCGGGACGCCGCGGCGGGCGTGGCGCTGGCCGTGCTGGCCGAGGAACAACACCGCACACGCACGCCGCATCGCATCATCCTGTGCGCATTCGACCGCAGCATGGAGCAGGCATGGCGCGCTGCGGCCGAACGTCTGCACGTCGGAGTCCTGTCCTGACAAAACTGCCCACCTCCGGCATGCAGCCACAGCGCAAAAATCAATCGCGCGAGGGGTACAGCGGTGGCAATTCTCCGGATTGGGGACGCGGCGGCTTTCGGGTATCGTTCCAGCTGAAGCCTTCCGCGAACGCGCTCGTCACCGCGGCGCACGCGGCAGCCGCGTCGCCACCGTGCCAGCGCACGCGCTGCAAGTCGTCCAGCGCTTCGCGCTGCGCGGGATCGGACAGCGCCGAACGCAGCGCGGTCAGACCGACGATGTCGGCGCGACATGCGCGCGCCCATGCAAGCAGGGCGCGCTCGCAAGCCGCGACATCGCTTGCTCGCGCCGAGGCGAGCGCTTCGGCTTGCAGCGTGCGCTGCGATTTCGCTGCGCCTTCCGGCGCCGTTGCGATCGGGGCTTCGACCGGGACGGGCGATGTTCTGCGCCGCCTCAGCCACCACGCTGCCGCGGCCGCGATCGCCAGTAGCCACAGCACCAGGCTCGCCAGCGCAAGCGTGCGCCAGAACCCTTGCGCTTCGGAGCCGTGGAAGGTGGCCGGAGCAGTCGGCGCGGCGGCCGGCGCCGGCGCGGCTGCAGCGGGACGCGATGTGCTCGCGGCGGACGGAGGCGCGGCCGCATTGGATGCTGGCGGTACCGTGCCGCTCACGTGCAAGGTTCGCGCAGGTACGCTCGCCTGCTCCGCGCGCTCGTGCGCAACGTCCCACCAGTTCAAGGTGATGGCGGGCAGCGACAACTTGCCATTGCGCTGCGGCACGATCGCGAAGCTGCGCGTGCGCGTGCCCTGCAGCCATTGGCCGCTGTCGTCGGTGCTGTCGCGTGTCTGGTCGGGATACACCCGCGCGCCCGCGATCGCGGGCAGCTCGGGTTCGGGCAGGGCGTCGGCGGGTTGCCCGGTCGCGCTGATGCTCAAGGTCACCGTCAGCGGCACGCCCGTGGCCACTTCGCCATTCGGCGGGAGCCCGGTCAGCTTCAACTGCACGTCGCGCGCCGGCAGCCACGGCTTGCCGGCGTTGGCCGGCGCTGCGCGCGCGTCGATGCGCGTCATTGGCGCGGTCGCACTGACGGGTGCCCCGATGCCTGGCATCTGGCCATTCAACAGCGCGTTGGGATTGTTGAACAACGCGTTGGGGTTGTTGAACAACGCGCCGGGACTGCCCACTGCGAGCCGGTCGCCCTGGAACGTCGGACCGCGCACCGTGATGGACCCGCTGCGCTGCGGAATCAGCGCCCAGCTGTATTCGAGGACCTGGTAGGCATAACCGTTGCGATCCACGGTGTAGCGATGGTCCCGATCGAGCTTGATGAGGCTGGCGCCATCGGCACTGGGATCACCGAGCGAACCGCTGACGCCCGGCAGGTAGAACAGACGTACCGTATAAACAGTCTGCTCGCCGACATAGGGCGAACTCGACAGGACGCTGGTTTCCATGAACACGGGATCGCCGGTCCGGCCGCTGCCACCGGACGGCGCCGCGCCAACGTGCAGGGTCAGCGGCTGCGTCTTCGTTCCGCCCACGTCCAGCGGCGGGATCGTAAGCGTGCCGGCGTGCAGCGGTTTCAGTGCAATGCCGAGTTGCACAGTGCGGCTGGTCGTGCCGTTGGCGATCTGCACGCTGCTGGAATTCGAGGTGCCGAGCACCTGGAAATCCTGCTCAAGCGGCGTCAGGTCCGGCGTGCCAAGCGAATCGTTTGACTGGATATTGAGCGTAACGGTGTCACCGAGACTCACATGGCTGCGATCCAGGAACACACGCACGGCCCCTCCTGGCCCCGTCGAAGGACTTGCGGCCTGCGCCAGCGGCACCAGCAACAGCAGCAGGATCAGCGGCCATCGACGCATCATTGCCGCGGTTCCTCCGGCGGGTGTCCGTTGCGTTGTTCCCATTCGAGGCGGAACTTGCGCCGCAGCAGCGCGCCGGGATCGTCCGGCACCGCGTGCAGCATCGCGCGTTGCTCCGCATCGAAGTGACTGTCCTGTTTCGGCGCGTCTTCTCCGAGCGCGAAGGCATTGGACGTGCCCTGTTTTCGGGAACGCGCCGTTTCGCGCGCCTGCTGCATCTCGCGCGCCAGTGCCTGCTCCGCTTGTTGTGCTTGCCGTTGTTGCCTGGCGGCTTCGGCGGCCGACGTGCCGTGGTCCTGCTGCGCCGCGCCGGCGTTCCCTTGCTGTTGTCCACCTTGTTTGCCTGCAGCGTTGTTCGCGCCGGTTGCCGATGATGCTTGCGGCGCGGACGACGCGGCACCCTGCTGCGCGCCGGATCTTCCGGAATTCTTCCCGGTACTCCGGCTGGATGAACCGCCGCCCGAAGACGACGAGGGTTGTGCGTTGCCACTTTGCTTGCCCGATCGGGGCGGGCGCTGCTGATGTTTCTTCAACCAGTCTTCCACGGCATCGAGGTTGGCGCGCGCGTCCGCCATCTTCGGATCGCGTTGCAAGGCCTGCTTGTAAGCCGCAATGGCCTTTTCGTACTCGCCTTGTTTCGCCAACGCGTTGCCGAGGTTGTAACGCGCGCGTGCGTCGTCGCCTTGCGCGAAAGCCTTGGCCGCGTCGGCGTAGTTGCCCG
>DASZTT010000033.1:0-5378 GCA_035547895.1 Rhodanobacteraceae bacterium | reverse complement strand
AGCTTCGGGATGAAGGGCTTCAGCGCTTCGTCGTTCGCATGCTGCGCGCAGAACGCGGCGAGATGCTCCAGGAACAATCGCAACCCTTCGCCGCGCTGCTGCACGATCTTGCGGCCGAGGAGATCCAGCGCCTGGATGCCGGTCGTGCCCTCGTAGATCGTGGTGATCCGCGCATCGCGCGCGTACTGTTCCATGCCGTGCTCGGCGATGTAACCGTGGCCGCCGTAGATCTGCAGCGCAAGGCTGGTGCACTCGTTGGCGTTTTCGGTGAGCAGCGCCTTGACGATGGGCGTGAGGAACGACACCAGGGCTTCGGCGCGCTTCACTTCCTTTTCGTCCGTTGAACGATGCTGGATGTCCACCAGCGTCGCGGCGTACAGGCCCAGCGCGCGACCGCCTTCGATCAGCGACTTTTGCGTCAGCAGCATGCGGCGGACGTCGCCATGCACGATCAGCGGGTCGGCCGGTTTGTCACGAAATTTCGGCCCCGACAAGGCGCGCATCTGCAGGCGTTCACGCGCGTACGACAGCGCGTTCTGGTAGGCGCGCTCGCTGAGCGCGAGACCCTGCAGGCCCACCGCAAGCCGCGCGGTATTCATCATGGTGAACATCGCATTCAAGCCCTTGTTGGGCTCGCCAATCAGCCAACCCTGCGCGCCGTCAAAATTCATCACGCAGGTGGCCGAGCCCTTCAGGCCCATCTTGTGTTCGATGGAACCGCAGCGCACGGCATTGCGTGCGCCCTTCGCGCCGTCCTTGTCGACCTTGAACTTCGGCACGATGAACAGCGATATGCCCTTTACACCCTTCGGCGCATCCGGCAGGCGGGCGAGCACCAGATGCACGATGTTGTCGGTGAAGTCGTGTTCGCCCGCGGTGATGAAGATCTTGGTGCCGCTGATGGAATGGCTGCCGTCCTTGTTGGGTTCGGCGCGCGTTTTCAGAAGGCCGAGGTCGGACCCGCAATGCGCCTCGGTCAGGCACATCGTGCCGGTCCATTCGCCGGACGCGATGCGCTTCAGGAAGGCTTCCTTCTGCCAGTCCTCGCCGTGCACGCGCAGCGCTTCGGTGGCGCCGTGCGACAGCAGCGGGTAAGTGCCCCAGGCGAGATTGGCGGAGTCGATCATTTCCTTGACCGGCGCACCGATGGTTTCCGGCAGGCCTTGTCCGCCCGCCGACTCCGGCGCGGTCAATCCGGCCCAACCTCCTTCGACGTACTGTTCGTACGCAGCCTTGAAGCCCTTGGGCGTTTTCACCTTCGCAGTCTTCTTGTCGAAGCTGCAACCTTCCTGGTCGCCGGTCTCATTGAGCGGCGCGAGCACGGTCTGCGCAAACCTCGCGGCTTCGTCCAGCACTGCATCAACCAGTTCGCGGTTGAGCGCTTCGCAGCCCGGCAATTTCGCGAACAGCTTTTCGACGTCCAGCAGGTCGTAGAGGCAGAAGCGGATGTCGGCGAGCGGGGCGGTGTAGTGGGTGGTCACGGCAGTCCTTCGTAAGGTGGGTGAATCCCTCCGGGGAGGGGAAACGACTTATCTCCAGATATTGGAAACGCCCGGCACCGGCGAAATGTAACCCTTGCCGTCCAGCTTGAACGACTGCGCGCCGCCTTTGTCGCCCTTGCCGACCGACAGCGTGCCCTTCAATTCGTACTGGACGGCATTGCGTTTCGCGGCCTTCAGCGCGGCAGCGCCGGCGGCGTCCGGTTTGAAGGTTGCCGTCGCGATGTCGGCGTCCATCGCGGGGATGTCGAGCGCAGGCGAGAACGCGACGTGCCCGGCCGGTTTGCCGTTGAAGGTGAGGTCGGCATCGATCGCGTAGACGTGCATGCCGGTGTCATAGCTGTAGTTCTGGAAACGCACCACCGCGGCCCAGCTGCCGTCGCTGTTGACCGTGAGCTGCTGGAGGCTGGCGGTCGGCGGCTGCAATTTGGTGCCTGCGCCAAAGCAGCCGGCAAGCATCAGCATCGCGCAGGCGAGGCCGGGTATGAACAGTGCGCGCGAAAGCGTGTGCAGAGGGCGGGCGGTCATCGGCCTGTTCCTCGGACGAACGGGAGGCGCGTACTTTAACCCGCCGCGACCAGGTGCGGTGCATCAGATGACTGCGCCGCCGCGACGAAGGCCTCGATGCCGTCGAGCGCCTCCAGCCGTCCGTCCTCGATCCGCGCGACCTGGTCGGCCAGCGCGATCACCTCGTCGGGCTGGTGGCTGACCAGGATCGTGGTGAGCGCGAATTCACGCTTGAGTCCACGCAGGTGTTCCAGCACTTCCACGCGCGCCTCGCGGTGCAGGTTGGCCAGCGGTTCGTCGAGCAGCAATGCACGCGGCTGGCGCAACAACGCACGGCCGATCGCGACGCGCCGGATCTGGCCGCCGGACAACTGCCCGGGCCTGCGCTTGAGCAAAGCTGCAAGTTGCAGCAACTGCACCACGCCGTCGAAGGCCCGGGTGGTGGCATCGCGCGGCATGCCGTAGCGCAGGTTTTCCCGGACCGTGAGGTGGGGAAACAGGCGCGCGTCCTGGAACACGACGCCGAGATTGCGCCTCGCCGCGGGAACATCCACGCCGGCGCGACCATCGAACAGTACGTGATCGTCGATGGCGATGCGGCCCCGTTGTGGCCGCAGCAATCCGGCGATCGCGAGCAGGGTGGAAGTCTTGCCGCAACCGGAAGGCCCGAACAGCGCCAGGGCACGGGCGGACGATTGCAGCGCGAGTTCCAGCGAAAATTCGCCGCGTTCAAGGGCGAGATCGAGCTCGATCATGCCTCTGCCTCGCGCGTACCGCCGCGCAGCAGCATCAGTGCCGCAATCAATCCGGCCAGCAGCGCCACGGCCACGGCAACCAGCGTCAGCCGCAGCGCACCCCCTTCGCCCCCGGGCGTCGAAATCAACTCGTACAACGCGATCGGCAAAGTCCGCGTCTGCCCGGGGATGGACGACACGAAGGTGATGGTGGCGCCGAACTCGCCGAATGCACGCGCGAACGCCAGCGCCAGTCCTGCGACCAGTCCGCGCAGCGACAACGGCAGGGTGACGCTGAAGAAGATGCGCCACGCGCCTGCGCCCAGCGTCGCGGCCGCGTGTTCGAGCCTGCGGTCCACCGATTCGAACGCATTGCGCAGCGCGACCACCAGCAGCGGGAACGCCATCACCGCCGCGGCGAGCGCGGCGCCGGTCCAGCGGAACGCGATGGAGAGGCCGGCGGCGTCGAGCCAGCGCCCGATTGCGCCGTGGTGGCCGAACACGATCAGCAGGACGTAACCGGTGACGACCGGCGGCAGGATCAGCGGCAGCAGCAGCAAGCCTTCGAACAGCGGCTTGCCGAAGAAGCGCTTGCGCGCGAGCAGCCAGGCGCAGCCGATCGCGACCGGCAGCGAACACACCACGCCCACCAGGGCGATCTTGAAGCTCAGCGCCAGCGCGACGGCTTCGGCGTGATCGAGCAGCATGGTCAATGCGCCAGCACGTCGAAGCCCCAATGGCGGAACACGTCGCGCGCCTTCACGGATTCCAGCGCCGCCAGCAACGCCCGGCTCTTCGCGCCATCGTGGCCTTTCACGATCGCGACCGGATACACGATGGGTTTGTGGCTTGCCGCGGGAAACGTCGCCAGCACTTTCACGCGCGGCTCGGAAACCGCATCGGAACGGTACACGATGCCGAGCGGACACTGCCGCAGAACCACCAGGTTCAATGCCGCGCGCACGTCGCGGCCCATCGCCATGCGCGGTTGCAGCGCGTCCCACATGCCGAGCTTTGCCAGCGATTGCCTGGCATAGATGCCGGCGGGCACGGAATCGGGAAGTGCGATCGCGAGACGACCGTCGCTGCCCAGGGCTTCGAGCAGCGATGTGGTTCCGTGCGCAAGATCGACCGTCGCGTGCGAATCGGCCGGCGCGATCAGCACCAGTGCGTTGCCCAGCAGGTCGCTGCGCGTGCCTGGCACGATCGCGCCGTGCCCGGCGGCATCGTCCATCCAGCGCTCGTCGGCGGAGATGAAGAGGTCGGCGGGTGCGTCATTCTCGATTTGATGCGCGAGCGCGGACGACGAGGCGTACACCAGGCGTGGCGCGGGGGCTCCCAGCAACCCGTCATGCGCCATCTGGTCGAGCGCGGGTTGCAGGCTGGCTGCCGCGAAGATCGTGGGCGGTGCGGCGAGGGCCGCGACGGAAACCAGAATGCAAAGCGCTGCAATCAGGCACGCGCCCACTCGGGGAATTTGTCGCATGGCTGGACTCCGCGGTGATCGCGGCGATTCTAGCGGGCGCGCTCAGCGCCCCCAGGTCACCGTCAACGTGGCTTTTGCGAGGGTGTGCCGTTTGATCGCGGCCAGCGCGTCGTTGCGGCTGAAGTGCGCGCCGAGTCCGAGCGTCGAAACGTCCAGCGCGTACACCGTGATTACATAGTGGTGCGGCTTGCCGGGCGGCGGGCACGGGCCGGAGTATCCGGCGTTGCCGAAATCGTTGCCGAGTTGTACCGCGTCACCGGGCGCGTTGCCGCTGCGCGGTGCGCCGGCATCCGCGTTCAGCCCGTGCGCGCCGATCGCGATGTTGAAGGCGATCCAGTGCCAGAAATCCGCGTCGGGATCGAACATCGTGACGGCAAAACTTTGCGTGCCGGCCGGCGGATCGTGCCATGCCAGTTGCGGCGACCGGTTGCCGCCGCCGCATTCCGTGTAGACGCTGGCAAGCGGCATCCTGCCGTTCGGGGTTAATGCGGGGCTGGCCAGGGTGAATGCCTGCGCGGCCAGCGCCGCGGCCGGAAGGACGGCGAGCCACAACCAGGGCAACAGGCGTCGCATGGTCACCTCGTCTTCGCGCGCTTGCGCGGCGCGTGTTCGTGCAGGTATTCGGCCAGCACCGCCGCGTTGCTGTGTTTTTCGTCGTGCGCCATGAACAGCAAGGTCGAGTTCGGATGTTCTTTCAACAGGGTCTGCAGTTCTGCAACCGCTCCCGGGTTCGCATCCAGTTCCGCGCGGTAGCGCTTGCGGAATTCCTCCCACTTCGCGGGATCGTGATCGAACCACTTGCGCAGTCCGGTGCTGGGCGCGATCTCCTTCAGCCACGCAGTGAGTTTCAGCTTGTCCTTCGACTGGCCGCGCGGCCACAAGCGGTCCACGAGGATGCGCGCGCCGTCAGCGTCGCCGAGCGGTTCCGTCACACGTCTGATGCTGAAGGCCATGGCAACCTCCGTTGTGTGATGGCTGCACATCAAGGCATCATACGCGTTTGTCCCGAAGGGTTCTCGATGACACGTCGCCTGATCGTCCGCCGCTCGCCCATCCACGGCAACGGTGTTTACGCCGCCACCGACATTCCCGCGCATACCGTGCTGATCCAGTACAAGGGCCGCCTGATCACGCACGCCGAAGCCGACCGGC
>DASZTT010000032.1:0-12881 GCA_035547895.1 Rhodanobacteraceae bacterium | reverse complement strand
AAGTATTCCTGCAGGACGTAGGTGCGATGCCGGCGGGTGGGCGGTTCCAGTTCGGCGACGTCGTAACCCGCTTCGTAATTGCGCCAGTGCACAGGGTGGCCGAGGTACAGCAACGGTTCCAGCAGCAGGCGGCGCCGCCAGCGCCCGCTGCGCGTTTCGGTGAACACCCACAGGTAATAGCGTTGCAGGGGATACAGCCTGCGCGGTTGCTGCAGCCGCTGCCGGGTGGTCGCCGCATCATCGGTACGGCGCCAGGTCACCGCGCGCGCATGGCGGTAGTTGGGCGGATACAGGTCGGCGTTGTGGAAGATCGCGTCTCCGCTGTCTCGCACGTGTTCGCGGAAATGCGAGGGATAGTCCGTGGTCGGCATGCAAGCGTGGCCGCGCCGCACGCGCACGTTTTTTGCCAATTGCAGTTCGGCTTCAACGATCACGCCCAGTCCGCCGTAGCCGCCGATCGCGCCATGAAAGATGTCGCTGTTGTGGTCGCGCGATGCATCGACGACTTCGCCGCTGGCCAGCACGATCTTCAACGCCTGCACCGACATGATGAGCGGACCGAGGCCGATGTAGCGGCCGTGCACGTTCACGCTGAGCGAGCCACCGACCGTGAAGTTCGCATAGCTCTGCATGATCTGCACGGCAAGGCCATGCGGATCGACGAAGCGCTGGATGTCGCACCAGCGGATGCCGGCCTGCACGCGGATCGTGCGCTCGCCGGGATTGAAGGCGAGCACGCGGTTGCAGCGCCGCATGTCGAGGTGCAGGCTGCCGGGGCTCGCGGTCTGCCCGCCCATGCTGAAATGGCCGCCGCCGATCGAAACCGGCAGGGTCGATTGCGCCAGCGCGGCACGGACGTCTTCGATGCACGTCGGCACGATCACCGACGACACGGCGACGGGATTGAGCCGCGTGACGTCGTTGACGATCACCTGCGCCGGCTCAGGACGGTTCATGAATGCGCACCTGAAGGTAGTCGCGGGCGCGGCTGCGCGGATCGGTGCCGTAGCGGTTGTCGCCGTGCGTGCCGCGCGCGAACAGCAACTGGCAGGCGAGGATGACGGGACCGAGCACCGGTACCAGTACCAGCAGCAGCCACCACGCGGAAAACTGCCGGTCGTGCAAACGCCGCACCGCCAGTGAAAACAGAACCGCGAAGAACGGCGGATACAGCACCAGTGTGCTCGCGTAACCGGCGACGGCTTGCAGCGCCACGAACAGGATCACGAACACGGCCGTGGTGACAACGAGCGCCAACCAGAACCCGCTGCGGCGAAGCCGCCCGCGCCAGCCGATCCACGCGAGGATGTGGTGCATCGCCGCAGCCCCCTCGAAGTTGCCCCGCGCCATCCTAGCGCTTGTGGCGGCAGGTGGGCCATCACGGGGTTGCCGTTATCATTGAGCCGATCGACGGTTCCTGCAGGCGATCCATGCCATCTTCGACCACATCCAGCTCCGCGCCGGGTACATCGGATCACGACACGCTGCGCGCGGTGCAGTGGTTGCGCGATCGCCTGCATCTGCTGGACCAGCGCAAATTGCCGTTCGAGGAAACGTGGATCGATTGCTGCGACGCCGGCGAAGTCGCGCAGGCCATCCGCGATCTGGTGGTGCGCGGTGCGCCCGCGATCGGCATTGCGGCGGCATGGGGCGTGGTGCTGGCCGCTCGGCGGGGCGATGATCTCGATGCCGCGCTGGCGACACTGCGGGCCGCCCGCCCGACCGCAGTGAACCTGATGTGGGCGCTCGATCGCATGCGCGCCTGCGTCGACACGGGTGCCGATGCCGCGGCGCTGGAACGCGAGGCGCAGGCGATCCAGGACGAGGACCTGGCTGCCAACCACGCGATGGGAGCGATGGGCGCGGCGCTGGTCGCGCCGGGCAGCGGCGTGCTCACGCATTGCAACACCGGCTCGCTGGCGACGGCCGGCTTCGGCACCGCGCTTGGCGTGATCCGCGCGGGCGTGGCATCCGGCACTATCGCTCGCGTCTATGCAGGCGAGACCCGGCCATGGCTGCAAGGTGCGCGACTGACGATGTGGGAACTGCAGCGCGACGGCATTCCCGCCACGCTGATCGCCGATTCGGCGGCCTCACACCTGATGAAATCCGGCGAGGTGCGATGGGTTGTCGTGGGCGCCGACCGCATCGCCGCCAACGGTGACACCGCCAACAAGATCGGCACCTACCAGCTCGCCATCGCCGCCAGGCACCACGGCGTCAAGTTCATGGTGGTGGCACCTTCGACGACGGTCGACATGGCCACGCCGTCGGGTGATGACATCCACATCGAACTGCGCGATCCGCTGGAGCTGCTCAGCCATGCCGGCCGGCGCACGGTGGCCGACAACGCCCGCGCCTGGAACCCGGTGTTCGACGTGACGCCGCACGAACTCATCGACGCGCTGGTGACCGAACGCGGCGTGATCACGCAACCGGATGCGGCCGCGTTGCGGGCCGTCTTCGGCAAGCGGGACGTGCACTGACATGTGGCACCTGCCGAAGCAGCTCGCCTGGTTCGGGGTGGGCGGCTTCATCGGATTCCTGGTCGATGCCGGCGTGGTGCAATTGCTGGTCAGCAAAGTCGACGTCGATCCGTATGTCGGACGGCTGTTCTCGTTCCTGTGCGCCGCGACCGCGACGTGGTTGTTCAACCGCCACTTCACGTTCAAGCGGCGCGGCGACTACGGCCTGTTCGGCGAATGGTCGCGCTACATCCTGGCGATGTCGGCGGGCTTCGCGATCAACTACCTGGCCTACGCGCTGGCCGTGCACTACTCGGAATTCGTGCGTGCCTGGCCGTCGATCGGCGTGGCGATCGGCTCGATTCCGGGGTCGGCGGCCAACTTCCTGGGCGCCCGCCAGTGGGTCTTTTCTGGCGCGCGCGGGCGCCGTTCGGCCGAGGCTGGAAAGGGGCGCGAAAACAAGCCGTAAGTTCGCGTCGTGGCAGGGATTTTTCGGGCTGTTTCGACGCCGGGTGTGTTACAATTTCACAGTTGATTTCCAGGCGCGGGCTGCGTTCGGAACCCGCGCTTTTTTCGTTCACCAATCTCGGGAAAAACGTCGATGGCGGAACCTGCCAGTGAAGTAATTCGCGTCAACATCGAAGACGAGATGCGCCAGAGCTACCTCGATTACGCGATGAGCGTGATCGTGGGCCGTGCGCTTCCGGACGTGCGCGATGGCCTGAAGCCGGTGCATCGCCGGGTGCTGTTCGCGATGAACGAACTGGGCAACGCCTGGAACAAGCCGTACAAGAAATCCGCGCGCGTGGTCGGCGACGTGATCGGCAAATACCACCCGCACGGCGATTCCTCGGTGTATGACGCGATCGTGCGCATGGCGCAGCCGTTCTCGCTGCGCTACATGCTGGTGGACGGGCAGGGCAACTTCGGTTCGGTGGACGGCGACAGTCCGGCCGCGATGCGTTACACCGAGGTGCGCATGGCGCGCCTCACGCATGACCTGTTGGCCGACATCGACAAGGAAACCGTCGACTTCGGACCGAACTACGACGAGAGCGAGCAGGAGCCGCTGGTCCTGCCGACCCGCGTTCCGAACCTGCTGGTCAACGGTTCCGCCGGCATCGCGGTCGGCATGGCCACCAACGTGCCGCCGCACAACATGGGCGAAGTGATCGATGCGACGGTGGCGTTGATCGACAATCCGGACTTGGGCATCGACGAGTTGATGCAGCACGTGCCGGGCCCGGATTTCCCGACCGCGGGCATCATCAACGGCGCGGCCGGCATCGTGCAGGCGTACCGCAGCGGCCGTGGCCGCGTGCTGGTGCGCGCCAAGACCGAAATCGAAACCAGCGACAACGGCCATGAAGCCATCATCGCCACCGAGCTTCCATACCAGGTCAACAAGGCGCGCCTGATCGAGAAGATCGCCGAGCTGGTCAAGGAAAAGAAGGTCGAGGGCATCAGCGGCCTGCGCGACGAATCCGACAAGGACGGCATGCGCGTGGTGATCGAAGTGCGCCGCGATGCCGCGGCCGAGGTGGTGCTGAACAACCTGTTCCAGCAGACGCAACTGCAGGTGACGTTCGGCATCAACATGGTCGCGCTGGTCGACGGGCAGCCGCGCCTGTTGAACCTCAAGGAAATCCTCGAGCATTTCATCCGCCACCGGCGCGAAGTGGTCACCCGCCGCACGATCTTCGACCTGCGCAAGGCCCGCGCGCGCGCGCATGTGCTGGAAGGCCTGACCGTCGCGCTGGCCAACATCGACGCCATGATCGAGTTGATCAAGACGTCCGCGTCGCCGCAGGAAGCGCGCGAGCGCATGTTGGCGCGCAAGTGGGAACCGGGCATGGTGCGCGCGCTGCTCGCGGCCGCCGGCGCGAGCGCGTCGCGTCCGGAAGACCTCGACCCGCGTGCGGGGCTGAAAGACGATGGCTACCAGTTGTCCGAAATCCAGGCCAAGGAAATCCTGGAAATGCGCCTGCATCGCCTCACCGGCCTGGAGCAGGACAAGCTCACCGACGAATACAAGCAACTGCTCGAAACCATCCGTGGCCTGATCGCGATCCTGGAAGATCCCGACAAGCTGATGGCGGTGATCCGCGGCGAACTGGTCGAGATGCGCGAACTTTATGGCGACGCGCGCCGCACCGAAATCCTGCACACGCAGGAAGACCTGGAAACGCTGGACCTGATCGCGGAAGAAGACGTTGTCGTCACGCTGTCGCACGCGGGCTACGTGAAGCGCCAGTCGCTGGGCACGTACCGTGCGCAGAAGCGCGGCGGCAAGGGCCGCTCGGCCACCACCATGAAGGACGAGGATTTCGTCGAGAAGCTGTGGATCGTCAACACCCACGACACGCTGCTCACCTTCACCAGCAACGGGCGTGTGTACTGGCTCGACGTGTATCGGATTCCGGAAGCGGGTCCCGGGGCGCGCGGCCGCCCGATCGTCAACCTGTTGCCGCTGGGCGAGGGTGAAAAGGTGCAGGCGGTGTTGCCGGTGCGCGAGTACGCCGACGACCGTTTCGTGTTCTTCGCCACCCGCAACGGCACGGTCAAGAAGACGCCGCTGAAGGAATTCGAATTCCAGTTGCAGAAGGGCAAGCTCGCGATCGGGCTGGACGAAGGTGACGGACTGGTCGAAGCCGAACTCACCGATGGCAACTGCGACGTGCTGCTGTTCGCGTCGAGCGGCAAGTCCGCGCGCTTCTCGGGCAGCGAAGTGCGCCCGATGGGGCGCACCGCCTACGGCGTGCGCGGCATGCGCCTGACCGACGGTGCACAAGTCGTGTCGATGATCGTCGCCGACAAGCGCATGGAAGGCGAGGCGTGCGACGTGCTCACCGCCACCCAGCGCGGCTACGGCAAGCGCACCCCGCTCGCCGATTTCCCGCGCAAGGGCCGCGGCTCGCAAGGCGTGATCGCGATCCAGTGTTCCGAACGCAACGGCGCGCTGGTCGCGGCCGTCGCCACCGACGCGCGCCACGAACTGATGCTGATCTCCGACAAGGGCACGCTGGTGCGCACCCGCGTCGCGGAAATCTCGCAGGTCGGCCGCAACACCCAGGGCGTCACGCTGATCCGCCTGCCCGAAGACGAAAAACTCGTGGGCGTGGTGAAGATCGAGAACGAGGATGACGAGACGTCGACGAATGGAACGGACGAAACGGCCTTCGGTGCGGATACGGCCCGATCAAACGACGCGGCGGATTGAAGCCATTAGGTCGTAGGTTGGGGATAGCCGCGGCTGCATCGGGGCGACCCCAACATTTGTTCCCCGTTGTGAGGGTTCGCGGGAGGCCCTCACCAGAACTATGTGCTAACGGAGTACGACATGCCGGCACCTGCAAATGGCCCGGATGGAGGCGTGTAGTGCCGGAATCCGGGCTCTCGTGCCATGCATTCCCGGATTCCGTTTCACTTCATCCGGGCTACGACAATCAAATCGCTGCCGGCATTGCCTCGGCATCCGAGACCCGAAACTCGCCCGGCGCTTCCACGTGCAACCCCTTCACCACGCCGTCATCGGCGTACAGCAAGTAGCCAGGATGGAGGCGCGTAGCGCCGGAATCCGGGTTGTCGTGCAGCGCATTCCCGGATTCCGTTTCACTCCATCCGGGTCACGGCAATCAAATCGCCGCCAGCATCGCTTCGGCGCTCGACACCCGGAACTCGCCCGGTGCTTCCACGTGCAGCACTTTCACCACGCCGTCGTCCGAGTAGAGTGCGAAGCGTCTGGAGCGCATGCCCATGCCGTACTTGCTGGAATCGGATTGCAGCCCCAGCGCCTTGGCGAAATCGCCATTGCCGTCGGCCAGCATCAACATTCCTTCGGGAACGTTGCGGTGTTCGGCCCAGGCCTTCATCACGAAGGCGTCGTTGACGGCCATGCAGGCGATGTCGATGCCACGGTTCTTGAAATCCTCGTAGTGTTCGATGTAGCCGGGCAGGTGCCGCTCGGAACAGGTCGGCGTGAATGCCCCGGGCACCGCGAACAGCACGACCTTCTTGCCCTTGAACACATCATCGGTGGTGAGTTGCCGGATGCCGTCGCGCAGTACGGAAAAGGTGGCGTTGGGCAGGTGATCGCCGGTCTTGATGGTCATGGCTGTTTCCGGGGGTGAATGATCCCGCCATCGTACTCCAGCGCGCCGGTGGCCGGTCTTGAAAGTGCGTGGCCGGCCCATACCTCGGAACCAGTGGCCCATTGTGGCCTAAACCAATCTTGAGGAACTTGCCATGGCTATACAGCGTTCGACCTACTGGCCGGTTGCCGGCCGCTTTCCCCGCGAGTTCGCGGATGCGTTCAACCACCTGTTCGACCTGGAGTCTTCGGATCAATCCAACGTGGTGACCAGCGAATGGGCGCCGCGCGTGGACATCCGCGAGGAAGACAAGCGCTTCGTGATCGAAGCCGACATTCCCGGCGTCGACCCGAAGGCCATCGAGATCAACATGGACAAGGGCGTCCTGTCGATCCGCGGCGAGCGCAAGTCCGAGCACAAGACCGAAGACGGCAAGTACACCCGCGTCGAACGCACGCACGGTGTGTTCCATCGACGTTTCGCGCTGCCCGACAGCGCGAATCCGGACGGCATCCGCGCCACCGGCAAGCACGGCGTGCTGGAGATCGAGATTCCGAAGCGGCCCGAAACCACGCCGCGCAGGATCGACATCGAAGTCGCGTAACTATCGCGCGGCGCGGAAACCCCGCGCCGTTGCGTCATAATCGGAGCTCGCGGCGGAGCAATCCGCCGCGGGTTTTCGTGTTGATCATTTGGGGGTCTGGATGGAGTTTCAGGACTACTACAAAACCCTCGGAGTGAAACAGGGCGCCAGCGACGACGAGATCAAGGCGGCCTACCGCAAGCTCGCGCGCAAGTACCACCCCGACAAGAACAAGGAATCCGGTGCCGAGGACAAGTTCAAGGCCGTCAGCGAGGCCTATGAGGTCCTGCACGACAAGCAGAAGCGGGCGGCCTACGACAACGTTCGCGCCGGCGGGTATCACGCGGGCGACAACTTCCGTCCGCCGCCGGGCTGGCAACAGCAGCAGGCACCTGGCGGTTTCGAATTCCGCGATTTCGGTGGTGGTGGCGACGCCGGCGGCTTCAGCGATTTCTTCGAATCGTTGTTCGGCGGCCGCGGCGCCGCCGGTCCGCGCGCGCAACGCGGTCCGATGCGCGGCAACGACGTGCGCGCGAACGTCGAGATCGACCTGCGCACCGCGTATTCGGGCGGCAAGCAGCGGCTGGGCCTGCGCGACGCGACCGGTGAACGCACGCTGGAAGTGAACATTCCCGCCGGCATCCTGCCGGGCAAGGTGATCCGCTTGGCGGGGCAGGGCGAGCCGGGCTACAACGGTGCGCCCGCGGGCGACCTGCTGATGGAAGTGCAGGTGCGCGAGGATCCGCAATTCAAGTTGCGCGGCCACGACGTGGAGGTCGAGTTGCCGGTCTCGCCTTGGGAAGCCGCGCTGGGCGCCAACGTGCCGGTGCCGACGCTGGGCGGCGACGTGGAACTCAGGATTCCCGCCGGTTCGCGCAGCGGCCGCAAGTTGCGGCTGAAGGGCCGCGGCATGCCGGGGCGCACGCCGGGCGACCAGATCGTCACGCTCTCGATCCAGATTCCGCCGGCCGACAGCGACAAGGCCAAGGCGGCTTACGCGAACTTCGAAAAGGCGTTCGAAGGATTCGATCCGCGCGCGTGATCTGCGCGCCGCGAAATCACTTCACCAGATATTCGCCCAGGGTCCTGGTCAATTCCGCTTCGTTCACCGGCTTGGTGACATAAGCTTTGGCACCTTGGCGCATGCCCCACACCTTGTCGGTTTCCTGATCCTTGGTGGTGACCAGGATCACGGGGATGTGCGCGGTACCGGGGTCCTTCGAGATCGCGCGGGTCGCCTGGAAACCATTGAGGTTGGGCATCACCACATCCATCAGCACCAGGTCGGGCTTGTCGCGCTTGGCGGCTTCCACGCCGGCCGCGCCATCGGTGGCGGTGAGCGTCTGGTGCCCGAGTTTCTCGACCAGCCGTTTCAGGCCTTCCAGTTGCGACGGCGAATCGTCGACGATCAGGATGCGTGCCATGCAAAACTCCCCACAGCGGAAGCGCACATTGTAGGGAACCGGAACCTGAAGTGCCATGTTTGCAGCGGCGACGCTTCGTCACGAAATGTAACGAAGCGGCGGGAATATTTTTCGCGATTTCAGCGTCTTGGCGGCGCAGCGGAAAGTCAATCCGATGGGCTTTCGCCGGCGATCCGCACCAGCGTGCGGCCGAACGACCGGCCCGCAAGCATCGCGTCGAACACATCCGGCAAGGCATCCAGCGCGACCTCGCGGCTCAGGATGTTGTCCAGATGCGCGGGCTTCCAGTCGGAAGCGAGGTGCTGCCAGATCGCGTCGCGAATGTCGCGCGCGGTGCCGGCCGAAGCGATGCCGAGCAGACTTACGCCGCGGATGATGAAAGGCATCACCGTGGTATCGAGCTTGGCGTCTGCCGCCAGCCCGATGCTCGCGACGTTGCCGTAGGGTGCGGTGCTCGCGAGCAGTTGCGCGAGCAGGCTGCCGCCGGCGTTGTCCACGGCGCCACCGAAACGCGCAGACTCGAGGGCGTGATTGCCGAGCGCCAGCCCGTGGCGATCCAGCACTTCGCGCGCACCGAGTGTTTTCAGGAAATCGGCGTGCCCGGGCTTGCCGCTGATCGCGTGCACGTCGAAGCCTGCGCGGCTGAAGATGTCGATCGCCAGCATGCCGACGCCGCCGGTCGCGCCCGTTACCGCGATGGGCCCGAGTTCCGGCGACTGGCGGTTGTCGCGCATGCGGTACAGCGCCAGCGCGGCCGTGAACCCGGCGGTCCCGAGGATCATGCTCTCGCGCAGCGACAAGCCCCTCGGCAGCGGGATCGTCCACTTCGCAGCGAGCCGGGCGTATTCGGCGTAGCCACCGTCGCGGGTTTCCGAGAGCCCGCAGCCGGTGCACAGCACCGCATCGCCTTCCTTGAACATCGGATCGCTGGATGCCACGACATGGCCCGCGACGTCGATACCGCCGTTCAATGGGAACCGGCGCAGGATCTTGCCCTTGCCGGTACCGGCCAGCGCATCCTTGTAGTTGACCGACGAATACGCCACCTTGATGACGACTTCGCCGGGCGAGAGATCGTCCACGCGCATCGGCTCGATGCCGGCGCGGTAGCCGGTATCGGCGTCGTGGATGCGGAAGGCGTGAAACAGATCGTTCGTCACGACGGGATCTCTCTCTTTGCTCGCCATCCCGGTGCAGGCTGGATTTCGTTTTGACTTCCCGCAGGCGTCTCGATTCGGGAGCAGGATGGATCCCGGCCTGCGCCGGGATGACGATCAAAACCGGATCCCGTGTTATCGCACGTCCCTGTGCTGTACGGGATGACGATCAAAAACCGGATCCTGTGTTGTCGGCCATCCATGGCCTGCATGAGATGAAGTCATGTTGAAAAAAATGGGTTCCGGATCGACGAACATTCATGTGCGGTCCGGGACGAACTGATCCCTCAGTTCGCTTTGTGGATCGCCCGCTTGTCCACCGACATCGCGGCTTCGTGGACCACTTCCGAAAGGGTCGGGTGGGCATGGACGATGCGGGCAAGGTCTTCCGATGAGCCCTTGAACTCCATCGCGACCACGGCTTCGGCGATCAATTCCGACACCACAGGTCCGCACATGTGCACGCCGAGGATGCGATCGGTTTCGGCGTGCGCGATCACTTTCACGAGCCCCGCAGGTTCATTCATCGCGACCGCGCGCCCGTTGGCGGCGAACGGGAAGGAGCCGGTCTTGTACGGGATGCCCTCGTCCTTGCATTGTTTTTCGGTCTTGCCGGCCCACGCGATTTCGGGCTCGGTGTAGATCACCCACGGGATCACGTCGTAATCGACGTGTCCGGCGCGGCCGGCGATCAATTCGGCCACCATCGAGCCTTCCTCGAATCCCTTGTGCGCCAGCATCGGACCGCGCACGCAGTCGCCGATGGCCCATACGCCGTCGACGCCGGCCCAGCAATGTTCGTCCACCGCGATGCGCCCGCGTTCGTCGGTCTTGACGCCCGTACCGTCACCCAGCACGCCTTGCGTGTACGCGCGGCGCCCGACTGCGACCAGCAGCTTGTCGAAGCTGAGCTTGTGTTCGCCGTCGTTGTCGGAATAGGTGACTTCGACCGCATTCTTCTTGACGTCTGCCTTGCTGACCTTGGCGCCGAGGTGGATGTCGAGGCCCTGCTTCTTGAATTCGCGCGCGGCGGCTTTCGAAATGTCCTGGTCGGCAGTGCCGAGGAAATCCGGCAGCGCTTCAAGGACCGTGACTTCGGCGCCCATGCGCTTCCACACCGAACCGAGTTCCAGTCCGATCACGCCTGCGCCGATCACGCCAAGGCGTTTGGGTACCTCGGTCAAATCCAATGCGCCGGCGTTGTCTATGATGGTCTTGCCATCGAACTTCGCGAACGGCAACTCGATCGGCACCGAGCCCGTCGCGATGATCACGTTCGCGGCTTGCAGGGTCTGCTTCGAGCCATCGAAGCCGGTGACTTCCACCTGCTTGCCCTTCAACAGTTTGCCGGTGCCGAAGAACGGCGTGACCTTGTTGGACTTGAACAACAGCGCGACACCGCCGGTGAACTGCTTGACGATCTTGTCCTTGCGGCCGATGAAGGCCGCCATGTCGACCTTGGCGTTCTCGACGTTGATGCCATGGGTCGGCAGGTTGTGGGTGAGTCCCCAGAACTGTTTCGAGGAATCCAGCAGCGCCTTCGACGGTATGCAGCCCACGTTGAGGCAGGTGCCGCCCAGTGCCTGCTTGCCGTCCTTGCCCTTGTAGGCGTCGATGCACGCGACCTTCAAGCCGAGTTGCGCGGCACGGATCGCGGCGTGGTAGCCGGCCGGGCCGCCGCCGATCACGATCACGTCGAATTTGTTGTCAGCCATTTCGAAATCCTTGCTATTCCTTCTCCCTTCGGGAGAAGGTGGCGCGAAGCGCCGGATGAGGGTTCGATCATCGTGAGGCGTTGCGGCATTGCCGAACCCTCACCCCAATCCCTCTCCCGGTGGGAGAGGGGCTCAAAGCTTCACAGCCCAAGCAGCATCTTGTACGGATTTTCAAGCTGGTTCTTGATGTCGACCAGGAACAGCACCGCGTCCTTGCCGTCGACGATGCGGTGATCGTAGGAAATCGCGATGTACATCATCGGCGCGGCCACGACCTGGCCGTTTTCGACTACGGCGCGTTCCTTGATGGTATGCATGCCGAGGATGCCGCTCTGCGGCGGGTTGACGATCGGCGTCGAGAACAGCGAGCCGAAGGTGCCGCCGTTGGTGATCGTGAAGGTGCCGCCCTGCAGGTCATCGAGCGTGAGGCCGCCCTCGCGCGCCTTCTTCGCGAAATTCGCGATGGCTTTCTCGATGTCGGCAAAGCTCATGTCCTGCGCGTCGCGCAGCACCGGCGTCACCAGGCCGCGATCGGTCGCGACAGCGATCGAGATGTCCTGATAGCCGTGATAGATGATGTCGTTGCCGTCCACGGACGCATTCACGACCGGATGCCGCTTCAGCGCCTCGCAAGCGGCTTTCACGAAAAAGCTCATGAAGCCGAGCTTGATGCCATGCGTCTTCTCGAACTGTTCGCCCACCTGCTTGCGCATCGCGACCACTTTCGAGAGGTTGACCTCGTTGAACGAAGTCAGCATCGCGATGGAATTCTTCGATTGCATCAGGCGTTCGGCGATACGCGCGCGCATGCGCGTCATCGGGACGCGTTCTTCGGGACGCGCACCCGGCGTGGCGGCGCGGGCTGCGGGTGCCGGTGCAGCGGCGGGCGATCCGCCCTTGGAGAAGTTGACCAGGTCTTCCTTGGTCACGCGACCGCCGCGGCCGGTGCCGGGAACTTGCGATGCGTCGATGTTTTCTTCGGTGGCAACGCGGCGGCCGGCCGGCGACAGGCCTTCGTTGGCGCTGGCGGCTGCCGGCGCAGGCTTGGCGGGTTCGGGCCTGGCAGGGTCGGATTTGGCGGGCGCAGCTTTCGGCTGTTCCTTCGCGGCGGCTGGTTTGGGCGTTTCCGCGACGGCGCCTTCCTCGAGGATGCCGATCACGTCCTGACTGTTGACGGTGTCGCCGGTGTCGTGACGGATTTCCTTCAGCACGCCGTCGGCGGGCGCGGGTACTTCCAGCACCACCTTGTCAGTTTCGAGGTCGACCAGGTTTTCGTCGCGCTTCACCGCATCGCCGGGCTTCTTGTGCCAGGTTGCGATGGTGGCATCGCTGACGGATTCGGGCAGTACCGGAACCTTGACTTCGATCGACATGATTTGTCCTTGAATTGAGTCGAATTGCTCTTGAGTGAAGCCGTTCGTGCTGAGCGTAGCTTGCGTAGCAAGC
>DASZTT010000031.1:0-3471 GCA_035547895.1 Rhodanobacteraceae bacterium | reverse complement strand
ATGGGTGCCGCGCCGACGCGTGCGCAACGCCTCGAAGCCGCCGCCATCGACGGCCTGACGCTGCATTCGCGCGCGTGCAAGCTGCTGTGGATGGACGATCCGTGGCACGACGTCGCGGAAGCCGGCGAATGGCTGCTGCGCCTCGCCGACGCATTCCATCCGGACCTCGTCCACGCCAACGACTTCGGTCACGCGGCCCTCGCGTGGCCGGCGCCGGTGGTGTGCGTCGCGCATTCGTGCGTCGCGTCGTGGTGGCGCGCGGTGCACGGCGCCCCCGCTCCCGCGCGGTGGGATCGCTATCGCGAACACGTGAAAGGAGCACTGCAGTCCAGCGATCTGGTCGTCGCCCCCAGCCGCGCGATGGCGATGGCACTGCGCAGCGAATACGGCGTGCAGCGGCACGTGCGCGTCATCGCCAACGGCATCCACGGACGTGCGAACCGCGGCGGCAGGAAGCGCGCGCTGGTTTTCTCCGCGGGCCGGCTATGGGACGAAGGCAAGAATCTCGGCCGTCTCGCCGCGGCCGCGCCGTGCGTGCCGTGGCCGGTTTGCGTGGCGGGGCAGGACATTGCGCCGGACGGCACGCGCGCGACCTTTCTCAACGTGCGGCACCTCGGCGTGCTGCGCGCGTCGGCGATCGAACGCTGGTTTGCGCGCGCAGCGATCTACGCACTGCCGGCGCGCTACGAACCGTTCGGACTGTCGGTGCTGGAGGCCGCGCAGGCCGGCTGCGCGCTGGTGCTGGGCGACATCGCGAGCCTGCGCGAATACTGGGACGACGCAGCGCTGTTCGCGCCGCCCGACGATGTCGACGCGCTGCGCGACGCGCTGTTGCGGCTGATCGGCGATGACGCCTTGCGCGAACACCTCGCGGCGCGCGCGCGCCGCCGCGCGATGTTCATGACCGCTTTGCGGATGGCCGACGATTACCTGCGCGCCTACGAGGAAATCCTGTCGCGCAAGCTGGAATCAAATTCCCTGAGGGCCTGTGCATGAAATTCGTGCTGTTCTACCACTCGCTGGTGTCGGACTGGAACCACGGCAACGCGCATTTCCTGCGCGGCATCGTGTCGGAACTGGTTGCGCGCGGCCACGAGGTCGACGTGTACGAACCCGTCAACGGCTGGAGCCGCCGCAACCTGGTGGCTTCGCAAGGCGAGGCACCCATCGACGAATTCCGGCGGCGCTTTCCGCAACTGGACAGCCGCGCGTACGAACCGGCCGGTTTCGATCCCGGTCCCGCCGTCGAAGGCGCCGACGTCGTGATCGTGCACGAGTGGAATACCCCGGAACTGGTGGAGCGGTTCGGCCGCGTTCGCCGTGAGAGCGGCGGCTTCCGTCTGCTGTTCCACGACACCCACCATCGCAGCGTCACCGCGCCCGACGAGATGGCGCACTACGACCTCAGCCGCTACGACGGCGTGCTCGCCTTCGGTGGCGCAGTGCGCCAGTGCTACCTCGACCGCGGCTGGCACGATCAGGTATTCACCTGGCACGAGGCGGCGGACACGCGCGTCTTCCGTCCGATTCCGGGAACCGCGCGCGTGCAGCAACTGGTCTGGATCGGCAACTGGGGCGACGACGAACGCGCCCGCGAATTGCAGAAATACCTGATCGCACCGGTGCGCGACCTGCAACTGAGGGCGAGCGTGCACGGCGTGCGCTATCCGCCGCAGGCGCTGCGTGCGCTGGACGACGCGGGCATCGCGTACCGGGGCTGGCTGCCCAACTGGCGCGTGCCGGAAGTATTCGCGCGTGCGGCGCTGACGGTGCACGTGCCGCGCGGCCCGTATGCCCACGCATTACCCGGCATTCCCACCATCCGCGTGTTCGAAGCATTGGCTTGCGGCATTCCGCTGGTATCGGCGCCGTGGTCGGACTGCGAGCACCTCTTCGAGCCGGGCAACGACTACCTCGCGGTGCGCAACGGCAGGCAGATGCGCGCGGCGCTGCACGAGGTTTTGAACAACCGCGAGCTTGCCACGTCGCTGGCCGCGAGCGGGCTGCGGCGCATCCTGACGCGCCACACCTGCAGCCATCGCGTCGATGAATTGATGGCGACCGTGGCCGCGCTCGGGGGCCGCCAGGGCACTGCAACGGAAAGGGAGATGGCGCATGCATGAAAAATTGAACATCGCGATGTTCGGTTCCAGCCTGGTGTCGTCGTACTGGAACGGCGCGGCGACCTATTACCGCGGCGTGTTGCGTGCGCTGGCCGCGCGCGGACACCGGATCCGCTTCTACGAACCCGATGCGCTGGAACGCCAAAAGCACCGCGACATCGCCGATCCATCGTGGGCGATCGTGCACGTCTACCAGCCCGGCGAGGCCGGCGCGCTACAGGCCCTGCACCACGCGCGCTGCGGCAGCGACATCGTCATCAAGGCCAGCGGCGTGGGCGTCGACGACGAGTTGCTGGAACGCGAAGTGGCCGGCATGAAGTCGTCCGTCTGCGCGGCGGTGTTCTGGGACGTGGATGCGCCGGCGACGTTGGAGCGCATGCAGGCCAACCCGGCCGATCCGTTCCGCGAACTGGTGCCGAAGTTCGACATGGTGCTGACCTATGGTGGTGGTCCGCGGGTGGTGGGCGACTACCGCGCCTTCGGCGCGCGCGATTGCGTGCCGATCTACAACGCGCTCGATCCCGATACCCACCATCCGGAACCGCCGCAGGCGCGTTACCGCAGCGACCTGGTGTTCCTGGGCAACCGCCTGCCGGATCGCGAGGCACGCGTGCACGAATTCTTCTTCAAGCCCGCGACCCAGTTGCCGGGCAACGCGTTCCTGCTGGGCGGTTCGGGCTGGGACGCGGCGCCGCCCAACGTGCGGATGCTCGGCCACGTGCCGACCGCCGAACACAACGCGCTCAACTGCAGCGCTCGCCTGGTGCTGAACATCAACCGCGCGAGCATGGCGCGCTACGGCTGGTCGCCGCCGACGCGGGTGTTCGAAGCGGGCGGCGCGGGCGCATGCATGGTCGTGGACCGCTGGGAAGGCATCGAGATGTTCCTGGAGCCCGGCCGTGAAGTGCTGGTCGCCGAGGACGGCGACGCGGTGGCGGGTTACGTGCACGGCATCGGCGAATCGCAGGCCCGCGCGATCGGCCGACGCGCACGCCAGCGCCTGTTGCGGCAGCACACCTACGCGTTGCGCGCCGAACAGGTGGAAGCGGTATTGCTCGGCAAGCAGTTGGTGGAGGCGGCCTGATGGCGGGCGCGCTCGATCTTGCCTTCATCGGATTGTCGCTGCGCTCGGCCTGGGGCAATGGCCACGCGACGACTTACCGCGCATTGCTGGATGCGTTGATCGCGCGCGGCCATCGCGTGCGCTTCTACGAGCGCGACCGGCCGTGGTACGCCGACAACCAGGATCTACCACGCGAGTTCGCGCCGCATCTCGTGCTGTACGACAGCGTAGAAGCGCTGCGCGAAACGCACGGGCGGGACATCGCCGCCGCGGACGTGGCGATCC
>DASZTT010000030.1:0-7768 GCA_035547895.1 Rhodanobacteraceae bacterium | reverse complement strand
CGAGATCGAACTTGGCCAGCGACTTGTTGAAACGGGCCTGGTCGCGTTCGCCCTGCAGCACGTGCACGGTCACTGCGCTCTGGTTGTCCTCGGCGGTCGAGAACACCTGCGAAGCCTTGGTCGGAATCGTGGTGTTCTTGTCGATCAGCTTGGTCATCACGCCGCCCAGCGTCTCGATGCCCAGCGACAACGGCGTCACGTCGAGCAGCAGGACGTCCTTGACGTCACCCGAAAGCACGCCGCCCTGGATCGCCGCGCCCACCGCGACGGCCTCGTCCGGATTCACGTCCTTGCGCGGTTCCTTGCCGAAGAAATCCTTCACCGCTTCCTGCACCTTGGGCATGCGGGTCTGGCCGCCGACCAGGATCACTTCCGAAATGTCGGACACGCGCAGGTTGGCGTCATTCAACGCCGTGCGGCAGGGATCGATGGTGCGCTTGATCAGGTCTTCCACCAACGCTTCCAGCTTGGCGCGGGTCAGCTTGATGTTGAGGTGCTTCGGACCCGAGGCGTCGGCCGTCACGTACGGGAGGTTGACTTCCGTCTGGTGCGCCGACGACAACTCGATCTTGGCGCGCTCGGCCGCATCCTTCAGGCGCTGCAGCGCGAGCGGATCGTTGCGCAGGTCGACGCCCTGGTCCTTCTTGAACTCATCGACCAGGTAGTCGATGACGCGCTTGTCGAAATCCTCGCCGCCGAGGAAGGTGTCGCCGTTGGTGGCCAGCACCTCGAACTGCTTCTCGCCATCCACTTCGGCGATCTCGATGATCGACACGTCGAAGGTGCCGCCGCCGAGGTCGTACACCGCGATCTTGCGATCGGCGTTGCCCTTCTCCTTGTCGAGGCCGTAAGCCAACGCCGCCGCGGTCGGCTCGTTGATGATGCGCTTGACGTTGAGGCCCGCGATCTTGCCGGCGTCCTTGGTGGCCTGGCGCTGCGAATCGTTGAAGTACGCCGGCACCGTGATCACGGCGTCGGTGACCGTCTCGCCAAGGAAGTCCTCGGCGGTCTTCTTCATCTTCATCAGCACCTTCGCGGAAATTTCCGGCGGCGCCATCTGCTTGCCGTCCGAAGTTTCCAGCCACGCGTCGCCGTTGCCGTGCTGGATGATCTTGTACGGCACGATGTTGAGATCCTTCTGCACTTCCGCATCGGTGAACTTGCGCCCGATGAGGCGCTTCACCGCATAGAAGGTGTTCTTGGGATTGGTGACGGCCTGGCGCTTGGCAGGCGCGCCGACCAGCACCTCGCCGTCCTTCGCAAAGGCGACGATGGAAGGCGTGGTGCGGTCGCCTTCGGAATTTTCAATCACCCGCGTCTTGGTGCCTTCCATGACCGCGACGCACGAGTTGGTCGTGCCGAGGTCGATACCGATGATTTTGCTCATGTTTCAGCTCCTGGATGTTTTGCGGTCGAGGGACCGGCGAATCTTGAATACAAACTGGGGGTTGGCGTCATTATCTCAAGGTTTTGCGTGAGTTCCGGCAAGCAACCATTTCTGGTGCCGCGCCGCGCTGGGAGGGCGCTCGGCGCGGCAAAATGATGGGCTTCCTGCCTTACTCCGCCTCGCCCCTGGCCACCGCGACCAGCGCCGGCCGCAGCAGGCGGCCGTTGAGCACGTAGCCCTTCTGCATCACGCTGACCACCGTGCCGGGGGCGCTGCCGGGCGCTTCCACCATGCTGACCGCGTGATGGCGTTCCGGGTCGAGCGGTTGCCCTACGGGATCAATCTGTTGCAGGCCATTGTTCTCGGCGATCTTGAGCAAGGATTTCAGGGTCAGGCTGAGGCCCTCGCGCATCGAAGCCAGATCGGCGGTTTCGACAGACAGCCCGCTTTCGAGTCCGTCATACACGGGCAACAGGTCCCGCAGCAATTTCTCGTTGGCGAACTTGAGGCTCAACTCCAGGTCGCGCTGCATGCGCTTGCGCTGGTTGTCGAGATCGGCGCGCTCGCGCAGCAGCGTTTCGCGCATGCCCGCAAGGCTGGTTTCGGCTTCGGCCAATTGCCGGCTCAGGGTTTCCAGTTCATCGTGGCTGCCCGCGTCCGCAGGCGCGTTGTCCTGCGGCGCCGAATCGGGCGATTCCTTCGGGTTGGTCATGCTGTTTCCTCGTGGCGGAAGTGGTTCGCATCCGGACGGACGCAAAAGCCAGGGCGCAACAGGCAAATTTATGCGGCCGGGACGCTGCGATTCAAGAGAACGCACCCAGGAGAACGGCCGATCCGGACGGCAATCAGTCCGGCGAGTGCAGGGCATCCGTGAGCAACTTGGCCGTGGCCTGCACCACCGGGATCACCGAATGGTAGGCCATCCGGGTCGGCCCGATCACGCCGATCGCGCCCAGCACATGGCCTTCCGCGCCATAAGGCGCGCTGACCAGGCTGTAGCCCTTCAGCGGTTCGAAGCCGGATTCCTCACCAATGAACAGGCGCACGCCGGGCGAACGTGCGCAGCCTTCCATCAACGCCAGCAGCTCGCGTTTGCGCTGGAATGCCTCGAACAGTTCGCGCAGACGCTCCATCTGCTGGCCTTCGTCGCCCGACATCAGGTTGGTCTGTCCCGAAACCAGCATGTCGGATTCGGGTTCCGGCGCGAACGTTTCGGCCGCCACTTCGACCGCGGTATCCAGCAGGCGATTCAACTCGCTGCCCGCGGCGCGCAGCTCGGCCAGCACGCGGCCGCGTATCTCGTCGATGCGCAAGCCGGCGTAATGCTCGTTCAAGTAGTTGGCGGCCAGCTCCAGCGCGCGGGCGTCGAAATGCTGGCTCAAGTTCAGCACGCGGTTCTGTACCTGGCCGTCGGCGAACACCAGGATCGCCAGCACCCGGCGCGCATCCAGGGACACGAATTCGATCTGTTTAAGCGGTGCGTCGGCCATGCCCGGCACGGTCACCAATCCGACGAAATGCGTCATTGCGGAGAGCAGGCTGGAGGCGTTGCCCAGCAGTTCGCGCGGGGTGGCGAGGTCGCGCGGCAGTTCGCGCTGGATCTGCATTACCGCGCCGCGCGGCAAGGGCTTCAATTCCAGCAGGCTGTCGACGAACAGACGCAGTCCCCGCACGGTGGGTACGCGGCCGGCCGACGTATGCGGCGAGGCCACCAGCCCCAGCTCTTCCAGATCGGCCATGATGTTGCGCACCGTTGCGGGGCTGACATCCAGCCCGGCCGATCGCGCCAGGGTGCGCGAACCGACCGGCTGGCCCTCTTCCAGGTACTGCGCGATCAGCGCGCGCAACAGCTGGCGGGTGCGTGCATCGATGGTGGGCGGAGGCCGGTCGATCATGGTCGCGGGAAAATGGTCTGCCCAATCAATACGGGCGGCAGCCGCGGAATGCAAGCGAAACGAGCGTGCGGGGATCGCCGGGACGCGTGGTTTTCGCCGTTGTCCGCCGCCTCAAATCCCGGCCTGCCATCCGGCTACAATCGCCTGCGTTCCGGATCACCTGCCATGCTCACCCATCTGTCTGTCCGCAATTTCGCCGTGGTCGAAGCCGCCGAAATCGAATTCGGTGCCGGCCTGACCGTGGTCACGGGCGAAACCGGCGCCGGCAAATCGCTGCTGGTGGATGCGCTGCTGCTGCTGTCGGGCGCGCGCGCCGACGCCGGCATGGTGCGCAGCGGCTGCGAACGCGCGGAGCTGGCCGCCGAATTCGATCTCACCGACGCGATCACCGCGCGCAAGTGGCTGGCCGAACAGGCACTGGACGAGGACGGCGCCTGCCGCCTGCGCCGCGTGATTGCGGCAGAAGGCGGTTCGCGCGCGTGGATCAACGGGCGCGCGGCCTCGCTGGCGCAATTGTCGGAACTCGCCGCGACGCTGGTCGAAATCCACGGCCAGCACGAACACCAGGCGTTGCTCGACCGCACCCAGCAATTGCAGATGCTGGATGCCTTCGGCGGCAACGCGGATGCGCTCGCCCGAACGCGCGAGCTGGCGCTGCACCACCGCGACATCGTCGCGCGCGAGCGCGAGCTTTCCGGCGGCGACGATCGCTCGGCGCGCATCGAACTGCTGCGCCACGAAGTCGGCGAACTGGAACGGTGGGCCCTGCCAGCCGACGCGCTCGCCGAACTGGAAGCGCAACACAAGCGCCTCGCCAACGCCGGCAAGCTCGCCGAAGGCGCATCCGGCCTTTCCGAACTGCTCGACGGCGACGGCGAATTCACCGCCACGCGCATCGTCGCGCGCGCGCATTCGGAACTGGAAAAACTGGCCGAGCTGGACCCGTCCCTGCAAGCCACCGTGGACATGCTGGACGGCGCGCGCATCCAGTTGGGCGAAGCGTCCGATTCATTGTCGCGCCATGCACAGGATCTCGATCTCGACCCCGAGCGCTACGCCGAGGCCGATGCACACCTGACGGCCCTGCACGACCTTTCGCGGCGCCACCACATGCCGGCCGTGGAATTGCACGCGCACGCCGCGACCTTGCGCGGCGAATTGCATTCACTGGAAGGCGCCGGCGAAACGCTGGCCCGACTGGCTGTCGAACGCAAGCAGTGTTTCGCCGAATACGGCACGGCCGCCGGCGAGCTGTCGAAGCGGCGCGCGGCCGCCGCGAAAAAGCTCGGCGCAGCCGTCACGTCATTGATGGGTGAACTGGGCATGGCGGGCGGATCGTTCGCCGTGGATCTGGAACCGCAATTCTCCGGCGAACCCGATCCGCAGGGACGCGAGCGGTGCGAGTTCACCGTGAGCGCGAATCCCGGCATGCCGTTGCGGCCGTTGCGCAAGGTGGCCTCGGGCGGCGAGCTGTCGCGCATCGGGTTGGCCATCGAAGTCGCGGCGCTGGGCGCGGACAGCGTTGGCACGATGGTGTTCGACGAAGTCGACGCCGGCATCGGCGGCGCCGTCGCGGAGACCGTGGGCGCCAAGCTGCGCGCGCTCGGTTCGCGCTGCCAGGTGCTGTGCGTCACTCATCTGGCGCAAGTCGCAGCGCAGGGCCACGCGCACCTTTCGGTCGCCAAGCTCGTGGAAGGCGAGGCCACGCGCACGCACATCGGCATGCTGGACGCGAAAGGCCGGAACGAGGAACTCGCACGCATGCTGGGTGGCGTCGAAATCGATCGCGAAACGCGTGCGCACGCGAAGAAGATGCTGGAGAAAGCACAGGCGGTGTAGGGCGCGCCTGCGCGCGACGGCCTTGGCGCTCGTTGTCTCCGCCGGACCTACCCTTTCTTCTTCTTGGGCCGCACGTAGAGAACCAGCGAATGGTCGGCGATCTCGTAGCCGTGCTTCGCCGCGATCTCGCGCTGCAGCTTCTCGATGTCCTCGTTCACGAACTCGATGACCTGGCCCGTGGTCACGTCGATCATGTGGTCGTGGTGCTTGCCGCGGTCCAGTTCATACACCGCCTGGCCGCCTTCGAAGTTGTGCTTGATCACCAGGCCGGCCGCCTCGAACTGCGTCAGCACGCGGTAAACCGTGGCGAGGCCGATGTCCTCGGACTCTTCCAGCAGCAGCTTGTAGATGTTCTCGGCCGTCAGGTGGTCATGGCTGTGCTCGAGGATTTCCAGCACGCGGATACGCGGGTGGGTCACCTTCAACCCCGCGTTGCGCAGGTCCTGCGTTTCCATACCTGAACTCCGGTAGCGGCCTGGTGTCTGACGATCCGGCCAGATACCGCGCTAGTGTATCATTCACCGTTCGCCCCCCGACCCATGACGATGCGCAAGACGATCCCTTCCCTCCTGCTTGCCGGCGCCAGCCTCTTCGGCCTCGGCGCGTGCCATGTGATCTACAAGCCCGACGTGCAGCAGGGCAACCTGCTGATCGGCAAGAATGTCGGTGAACTGAAACCCGGCCTGACCAAGCAGCAGGTCGTCGCGTTGCTGGGTTCGCCGTCGGTGGTCAGTCCGTTCAATTCGAACCAGTGGAACTACGTCGCCACCCTGCAGCGCCGCGGCGGCACCATCCAGGAACGCACGCTGACGTTGTACTTCGACAACGACACGCTGGTTCGCACCGACGGCAACTTCATGAAGGAAACGCCGCAGGAACTGCTGCAGGAAAGCCACAAGTACGGCCCGCTGTATCCGACCAACCTGACCAAGGAACAGCAGAAGGATCTGGAGAAGAAACAGCAGCAGGGCGGGGACGACAGCGGCGGTTGAGCTTGCGCGCTTGCCCACGGGCGCTTGCCGCTCACCCGGCGCGCGCCCTCAGTCGACGCGCTTCCTTCGGATCGATTTTCAGCGGCCGATAGATTTCAACACGGTCGCCATCGCGCAGAACAGTGGTCAGGGTCGCCTTGCGCGAAAAAATCCCGATGCGATCCTCGCGGATTTCGATATCGGGACGCGCATGCCGGACGCCGGATCGCTCGATCGCCTCCGCGACCGTCACGCCACGCGGAAGCGAAAGTTCGACCGAGAACACGCGCTCCGGATCGGCATGGATGACCGACACCGTGATGCGCGATCGCTCATGCATACGTGCGCCTGGCTTCGGCGCAGAAGTCGTCGACCATGCGGTCGGCCAGTTTCTGGAAGCCCACGCGAAGCGCAAAGCCGGTCACCGGGTTGCTGACTTCGAAATCGAGGTCCAGCGCCACCTTGCAGCCATCGTCTCCGAGCGGCGTGAAGGTCCACACCCCGTGCAGCCAGTCGAACGGACCATCGACGAACTGCATCCGGATGCTGCGTGGGCGATCGAGCGTGTTGCGCGTGGAAAAATGCTGGGTGATGCCCGCGAAACGCAAATCCAGCCGCGCCACCAAATGCTGTCCATCGTGCTCGGACACCTTGGCATCGAGGCACCACGCAAAGCGCCTCGGGTAAGCTTCCACCTCATTGACGAGATCGAACATCTGTTCCGGCGTGAAGCGGACCAGCGCCTGACGATGGATCTGCACGGACTCTCCTGCGCGCGCCGACCGGCGGCATCCCTATAGATATTCCATTGTAACGAGCATGACGAAGAAGAAAGAAAAGGACGGCAAGGGCTCGTCGACGATCGCGCTGAACAAGCGCGCGCGCCACGAATACCACATCGACGAACGCTACGAGGCCGGCATCGCGCTGGAAGGCTGGGAAGTGAAGAGCCTGCGCGCCGGGCGCATCAACCTCACAGACGCCTACGCGCTGGTGAAAGGCGGCGAACTGTTCCTGTTCGGCGCATCGATTCCGCCGCTGTTGTCGGCGTCCACGCACGTGATTGCGGAAGACCGACGCACGCGGAAACTGCTCTTGCATCGCGCCGAGATCGACAAGCTGATCGGCGCGGTCGATCGCAAGGGCCTGACACTGGTGCCGCTGGCGATGTACTGGAAGCAGAACCGCGCCAAGGTCGAGATCGGCATCGCCCGCGGCAAGCAGGCGCACGACAAGCGCGCCACCGAAAAGGAACGCGAGTGGAACATCGAAAAACAGCGCACGCTGCGCGCGCACAACAAGGCGGGTTGAAGCAGGCGGTCAATACCCGGCCGGCACGTACTTGAACCGCTGCATCTGCTCGCGATGTGCATCGACGATGCGCTGCACCTGCTCCCGGCTCAACGCCTCGCGCCACTGGTTCGCGCGGCCCTTGAAGAAGAACCGCGTCTTCTCGTCCACCGCCTCGACGAAACCGTGTTTCTGTTCGAGTGACGACAAGGTCTGGAAAGAGGTGTGCTTCACCGCGCGTTCGATCCGCGCCTTGTCCTGGCCCAACCCGATCAGCTTTGCGGCCTTGGCGAAATGCTTCGCGGGTTTGTCGAGCAAGTCTTCGTAGCGCAGCACAATCACGTTTTCGGGCAGTCGTTCGGCCACGGCGACCCATCCGCTTACGT
>DASZTT010000029.1:0-2500 GCA_035547895.1 Rhodanobacteraceae bacterium | reverse complement strand
AGTCGCGTGCGAAGCCGCGCTACACTGCGGTTTTGGCGCGTGGAGGCGAACCGATGCGAATCTTTTCCCTGCTTGGCGTACCGCTCGTCGCTGCAGTACTGGCGTGTCCGGCCTGTGCCACCCAACCGGCGGCCAACGCCACGCCGACCGTGACACTGGAAGGACACTCCTTCACGGTGGAAATCGCGGCCACCCCGGCCGAGCAGGAACACGGCCTGATGGATCGCACGTCCATGCCGGCCGACCACGGCATGCTGTTCGTGTTCCCCGACTCGCAACCGCGCACGTTCTGGATGAAGAACACGCTGATCCCCCTGGACATCCTGTTCTTCGACGCGGCCCGCCACCTCGTGACCATCCAGGCCGACGCCCAGCCATGCAAGGCGGATCCGTGCAAGCTCTATCCCAGCGACACGTCCGCGCGTTACGTGCTGGAGCTCAACGCCGGCACCGCGGCGAGGCTGGGGGCGCGCAAGGGCGACGTGATCAGGTTCGCCGGAATACCCTCCGGAACCCAGTGAAAGACGCCGTCGGCGTCATGCATGCAGGTGAAGTTCATCGGCAACGGGATGAGCCGACCCGGAGGCTCGCTGTCGAACCAGCGATCATCGAATGGCACGAATTCCAGCATGCTTGCGTCTCCCCGCCCACGGTGACTCCATGCCAGCACACCGGCATGAACATGGAATGACGCAATTCGGGCAAGGCCGTGGCTATCCACATCCCTGTGCCTGGATCCGGTCAATGCGTGGCCGGAAGGACGAACAACATCACGTCAAGCGTGATCTCATTCGACCTCGATCATCTCGAAATCGTCCTTGGTCACGCCGCAATCCGGGCATGTCCAGGTGTCCGGAATGTCCTCCCAGCGCGTCCCCGGCTCGATGCCTTCTTCCGGAAGGCCGGCTTCCTCGTCGTAGATGAAACCGCACACCACGCACATGAATTTGCGGTAAGTGACGGCGGTTTCGGCTGAAGCATTCATGGCGGCTGACACGAGGGACGATACCCCCGTATTGTCGCAAGTTGCGCGCTGGCATGAAAGCGCACCCTTGATGCAGGTAACCGGATGCCACAGAACGCTTCAACGGGGTTGACGGACCGAGGCTCGCCACGGCTTGGCCGAGGCCTTTACGCCGTCACCGACGGACCGCGCGTCGATCTTCTGGCGGTCGCGCGCGCGGCACTGGAAGGCGGCGCGGCAATGCTGCAATACCGCGACAAGACGCGTGACGCCACGCGCCGCTTGCAGGAGGCGCGCGCACTGAAAGCGCTGTGCGTGGAATTGGACGTGCCCTTGATCATCAACGACGATGTGGAACTTGCGCGCTTGAGCGGCGCCGCGGGCGTGCACCTGGGCGAAGGCGATCCGGCCATCGTTGATGCACGCATCGCTCTCGGCCGGGGCGCCGTCGTCGGCGTGTCATGCTACGACTCGTTGCAGCGCGCCCGCGAAGCGGCCGCGGCGGGTGCCGACTACCTGGCCTTCGGCGCTTTCTTTCCATCGATCACCAAACCCGGTGCACGCCACGCAGGACCCGGCCTGTTGCGCGACGCGCGCGAATTCGGATTGCCGCTGGTGGCGATCGGCGGCATCACCCCCGAAAATGGCGGATCGCTGATTGCGGCCGGCGCCGATTACCTGGCCGTGGTTTCGGCCCTGTTCCGCGCAGCTGACGTGCGCACGGCCGCAGCCCGCTTCACGGCATTGTTCCAGACCAGAGGCAAGGCATGACCACCAATCACGAACTTTTCCAGCGCGCACGGCGGATGCTGCCCGGAGGCGTCGACTCGCCGGTGCGGGCCTTCAAAGCCGTTGGCGGCGAACCCTTCATCGTCGCGCGCGCCCACGGCCCGTACCTGTGGGATGTCGAAGGCAAGCGCTACATCGACTACGTCGGTTCATGGGGACCGATGATCGCAGGCCACAACCACCCGCACGTACGCGAAGCGGTCGAACGCGCCGTGCGCGATGGGCTGTCGTTCGGCGCGCCGTGTCCCGCCGAAGCGGAACTCGCCGAGGCGATCCGTGCGCTGATCCCGTCGATCGAAATGGTCCGCTTCGTCAACTCCGGCACCGAAGCGACCATGTCGGCGCTGCGGCTTGTGCGCGGCGCAACCGGACGCGAGCGCGTCGTGAAATTCGAGGGCTGTTACCACGGGCACGGCGATTCGTTCCTGGTGAAGGCCGGCTCCGGCGCATTGACGCTGGGTGTGCCGGATTCACCGGGCGTGCCGAAAGTGCTGGCCGACCTCACCATCACGCTGCCGTACAACGACATTGAAGCCGCGCGCGCGCTGTTCGACGCGATGGGCAAGACGATCGCGGGGGTCATCGTGGAACCCGTGGCCGGCAACATGAACTGCGTCCCACCGCGACCCGGTTTCCTGCAGACACTGCGCGACCTGTGCACGCGCGACGGCGCGCTGCTGATCTTCGACGAGGTGATGACCGGATTTCGCGTCGCCGCGGGAGGCGCGCAGTCGCTGCATGCAGTCA
>DASZTT010000028.1:0-5428 GCA_035547895.1 Rhodanobacteraceae bacterium | reverse complement strand
CGCACGTGCTGCTGGATCTTCGTCCCAGCATCTACGACTATCCCGGCAAGGTGTTGTGGGCGCGCCTGCGCGTGCGCGCGGACGGCACGGTGACCGGTTACCGCGAGACGCGCGGCTGGGCACCGGGACGGCAACTGTATTTCGCGATCCGTTTCTCGCAGCCGATGACGTCGCACCAACTGGTCGATCGCGAAACCGACGTTCCGTACAAGGGTTTCCAGGGTCCCGTCGCGAATCCGGCCGGCAACGACGCGATCGCGGGCAAGCAACTGGAAGGCGCGTTCGAATTCGGCAAGCTCGCGAAGCCGCTGCTGGTGAAGGTGGCGATCTCGACGGTGAGCGCGGACAACGCGATTGCGAACCTCGACGCCGATGGCAAGGGCTGGGACTTCGACGCGCGCCGTGCCGAGGCGAAGCAGGCCTGGGCCAGGGCGCTGTCTGCCATCGACGTGGACGCCCCGCCCGATGTCGAAAAGAGTTTCTACACCTCGATGTACCACGCGCTGATCGCGCCGAACCTCGCGATGGACGTGAACGGCCAGTACCGCGGCCCCGATCATGCGGTGCACACGGCCAGGGGTTTCACTTTCTATTCGAGCTGGTCGCTGTGGGACGTGTACCGCGCCGAGATGCCGCTGATGGCGTTCATCCAGCCGCCACGGCGCATGAATGATTTCGTCGCCTCGCTCATCGCCGCGCAGCAGGCGAGCCCGTTCGGCATCCTGCCGGTGTGGTCGTACCAGGGCCTGGAAACCTGGTGCATGATCGGTTACCACGCGGTGCCGGTGATCGCCAACGCCTACATGCAGGGCTTCCGCGGTTTCGATGCCGACGCGGCGCTGAAGGCGATGGTGGCCAGCGCGACGTACGCGCCCTACGGCGACCTCGCCGATTACATGAGCCTCGGCTACGTGCCCAGCGACAAGGAAGCCGAGTCGGTTTCCAAGACGCTGGAATACGCGTTCGATGACTGGTCGCTCGCGCGGATGGCCGAAGCGATGGGCCACAAGGACATCGCGGCGAAATTCTTCAAGCGTGCGCAGAACTGGCGCAACGTGTTCAATCCGGAAACCGGCTTTGCGCAGCCGCGGCTTGCCGACGGCAAGTTCGAAGAACCGTTCAGTCCGGCCAAGGCAGGCGTGGGCAGCGGTTTCACCGAAGGCAATTCGTGGCAGTACTCGTGGTACGAGCCGCAGGACATCGGTGGCCTGATCCACGAACTCGGGGGTGACGCGGGGTTGGTGAAGAAACTCGACGAGGTGTTCGACGCGAAGATCGATCCCAGGGCGTTCGCGGGGATCGAAGACGTCACCGGTCTGATCGGCTGGTACGCGCACGGCAACGAACCCAGCCATCACATCGCGTACCTGTACGACTACGCGGGCGCGCCATGGAAGACGCAGCAGCGCCTTGCCGAGATCATGCACACGCAATACGCGCCGACGCCGACCGGGCTTGCGGGCAACGACGACCTCGGTCAGATGTCGGCGTGGTACATCTTCACCGCGCTCGGTTTCTACCCGGTCGCGCCGGCGAGCAACCAGTACGTGATCGGCCGTCCGTTCGTGAGCCGCGCGGTGATGCACCTGCCGAACGGCAAGACCTTCACCATCACGGTCGATGGCCTCGGCAAGGATCACCCCTACGTCGGTTCGGTCGAACTCGACGGCAAGCCGCTGGCGCGCGATTACCTGACCTACGCGGAGATCGCGAACGGCGGCACGCTGCATTTCACGATGCAGGCACAGCCGAACAAGACCTGGGCCACGCAAGCCGCCGACCAGCCGTATTCGATGACGGCGTATCCAGGACGATGACCGATGATGCGGATCCGCAGCAGGCTCAGCCGCGCGCCGAACGTGACAAATGCAGGCCGTGCGTGATCGGCAGCCAGTAAAAGAGGATCAACGCCGCGAACAGGGCGAGTCCGAGCACGGGCACGACCGCGCCGATGGCCGTGCCGACGAGGTAGGCGGTCGGCCCGAGCATGAAGCGGCGGGCGATGGCCCTTGCGTCGGCCGGCGTGACGGAATCGCCCAGCAGCCGATGGCGATGGCGCGTCCACTCCCACACCGCGTTGAACAGGATGCCGCCGATGACCAGCGTCGATCCGTACAGGATGACGGCGGTGCGCAAACCGGCGTGCTCGCGCAATGACGATGACAGCACCGCCGTGACGAACGGCAGGAAGGCAATGTTCATCAGCAACAGCGTGTTGAAGAACATCAGCATGCGATCGACACGCCGGATGTGGTGGAACATCTCGTGGTGATTGGCCCAGACCAGCCCGATCAGCAGGAAGCTGACGAGATAGGCGAGATAGCTGGGCCACAGCGACAACAGGTCGGCGACCAGGTGCGAGCTGGCCTGCGGCGGGCGGATGTCGAGCACGAGCAGCGTGATCGCGATGGCGAACACGCCGTCGCTGAAAGCCTCGATGCGCTGGGTATTCATGCCGGTGCGCTGCCTCTGTCGTGACGAGTCAGGCTGTGGAATTCGCGGCCACGAAGTGGACCCTTCCGGCCGCGATGCATGCGCAAGCGCGCATTTCGCGATGCTGCGATCAGGGACGATCGCACGCCGTCAATCGATGCCGAGCTTCTTCAGTTTGTAACGCAACGCGCGGAAGGTGATGCCCAGTTTCTTCGCCGCGGCGGTCTTGTTGTAGCGGGTTTCCTTCAGCACCTTGATGATGGTCTCGCGCTCGATGCTGGAGATGTAGTCGTCGAGTCCGACGCCGCCTTTCCCGCCCGACCCGGAATCATCGTCGCCGCCTTCGTCCTCGTCGAAATCGTCTTCGTCGGACTCGTGCCCGGATGATTCCAGCATCAGGTCGGGCGGTTCGATCAGGCCGTTCTCGCACAGCGCGATCGCGCGTTCCAGCACGTTTTCGAGTTCGCGCACGTTGCCGGGGAAGTCGTAATCGCTGAGGGCTTTCAGCGCCGCCGGTTGCAGCGTGGGTGCCGGCGTGCCGGCCTGATCGGCCATGCGCTTCAGGATGTGCCTGGCCAGCACCGCGATATCGCCACCGCGCTCGCGCAACGGCGGCACGCGCAGTTCGATCACGTTGATGCGGTAGTAGAGGTCCTGCCGGAACTGGCCGTTCTGGGTCAGGCGCCCGAGGTCCTTGTGGGTGGCGGAGAGAATGCGCACGTCCACCGGCACCTCGCCGCGTCCGCCGATCGGACGAACCGCTTTTTCCTGGATCACGCGCAGCAGTTTCACCTGCATGTGCAGCGGCAGTTCCGCGACTTCGTCGAGGAACAGCGTGCCGCCGTGCGCCGTCTGGAACAGGCCTTCCTTGTCGGCGTGCGCGCCGGTGAACGAGCCCTTCTTGTGGCCGAAGAATTCGCTCTCCATCAATTCGGAAGGAATCGCGCCGCAGTTCACGGGCACGAACGGCCCGGCCGCGCGCGGCCCGAGCTCGTGGATCGAACGTGCCACCAGTTCCTTGCCGACGCCGGATTCACCCGAGATGTAGATCGGCGCCTGGCTGCGTGCGAGCTTGGCGATGCGCGCGCGCACTTCCTTCATGACCTGCGAATCGCCCACCAGGCGGCTGGCGGTGACCTGCTCGCCGCCGGATTGTTCGGGGGCTTGCCCGGCGCGCAACGCGCTCTGCACCAGCCGCCGCAACATGTGGATGTCGACCGGCTTGCTGACGAAATCGAACGCGCCCGCCTTCAGCGCGTCGACCGCCGCCTCGACATTGCCGTAGGCGGTGATCATCGCGATCGGCGTTTCCGGGTGATTGCGCGCGATCAGTTCGATCAGTTCCTGCCCGGTCCCGTCCGGCAGGCGCATGTCGGTGAAGCACAGGTCGTAATGTGCTTCGGCCAGCATCCGCTTCGCGTCGCTGACATTGGCGGCGGTGTCGACATCGAGATCCATCCGGCCCAGCGTGATGGTCAGGAGTTCGCGAATGTCGCGTTCGTCGTCCACGACAAGTACGGTTTGTTTGGCCATGCTTCCCCCGCCTTTCATGCTGCCATCGTATCCGAGGTTACCGTGACACCCATCACGTTGCCACGCCGGATGGGCGGCGCGTCATGCTTCCGAGCCCACCGGCATGCGCACCGGCGCGGTCAGGGTGATGCGGAAGCAGCTTCCGCCCCCGGCCACCGGCACGTATTCCAGGCTCGCCTGGTTTGCTTCGCACATCTGCTTGGCGAGGTAGAGGCCAAGCCCCGTGCCATATTCGTGCGTGGTGAAGAACGGCTCGAAAATCTGCGCGGCGACCTTCGGCGGGATGCCCGGGCCGCGGTCGATCACTTCCAGCAGCGGCGGGCCGTTGTCGCTGGCCAGCCGCGCGACCACCATCACGCGCGCCGGCTCGTCGGGCAGGCGTCCGTAGCGCAGCGCGTTCTGCACCAGGTTCCACACCACTTGCTGCAGGTGCTGCGAGTCGGCCAATGCTTCGACCGGGCGCGGATACAGCAGCGGACGCAGGCTGTCGTGGCCGACGTCGTTCGCCTCCTTGTATTCATCGACGAAACGCACCGCCCAATGATTGAGATCCAGGGATTCCGGCCGCGAACGTTCGCGCCGCGACAGTTGCAGGATGTTCTCGATGATCTCGTTCACGCGCCCGCAGTGGTTGTTGATGATCTCCACCATGCGCTGGTCGGCTTCGCTGATGAGCTCGGACTCCGCCAGCAGTTGCGCCGAGTAGCGGATCGCCGCCAGCGGATTGCGGATCTCGTGCGCGATCGACGCCGACAACCGACCCAACGTGGTCAGCGTGAGTTGCTCGGCACGCTGCGACACCAGCGAGGTGTCGTCCAGAAAAATCAGCACGAACGAATCGTCATGCGCGGACAGGCGCGTGAAGCGTGGAATGATCTCCGGCGCACTGTCGGCCAGCGCGACCGCGGTGGGATCGTGTTCGTGGGTGGTGCGCCAGTGGTACAGGCGACGCGAAAGTTCGGGCGCGACGGTGCCGAGATCGCGCTGCTCCACGCCGGGATTGCCCATCAGCATCCACGCCGATTCGTTGATCTGGTGGATGTGGTTGGCATCGTCCACCAGCAGCACGCCGGTGCGCATGCGGCGGATGATCAGGTCGTTGACTTGCGCGAGATTGGCGAGATCGCTGCCGCGCTGTTCGGCCAGCGCCTCGCTGGCGCGCATCTGGCTGCCCATCGCGAAGCAGAACGCCGCAGTCGCGAAATAGAACACGCCGAACAGCCCGGCTTCCAGCAGGGACGGGCCGAGATCGCCCGGCGAAAGCAACGCCTGCGCGATCATCGCCAGTGTCGCCAGTGCCGCGAACAGGCCGCCGAGCCTTGGCGACAGCAGCAGCGCGGCCGCGCCTACGTTGATCACCAGCATCGCCGCGATGCCGGTGTGTGCGGCGGGAATGGTGGATGCGATGAGGAATGCGGCGAGCACGTCCGCGCTCAGGAACGCGCTCGCCGTGATCAACAGC
>DASZTT010000027.1:0-24472 GCA_035547895.1 Rhodanobacteraceae bacterium | reverse complement strand
GCGTTGTGCTTGTCCTGCATGTAACCGACCAGGCGGCCGTTTTCGATCAGGGTCGAGCAGTGCGTGGGCGTGCCTTCGTCGTCGATCGACAGCGAACCGCGCAGTCCCTGCAGCGTGCCGTCGTCGACGACGGTCACGCCGTCGGCAGCGACCTTGTCGCCCATGCGCCCCGCGAACGCGGACGTGCCCTTGCGGTTGAAGTCGCCTTCGAGGCCGTGGCCGATTGCTTCGTGCAGCAGCACGCCGGGCCAGCCCGGGCCCAGCACCACGTCCATCGTGCCGGCCGGCGCATCGACGGCGTCGAGATTCACCAGCGCCTGGCGCACGGCTTCGCGCGCCCACGAGTGCGCGCGGCCGGAGTCGATCAGTTCGCGATAGGCGCAACGTCCGCCGCCACCGGAAAAGCCCGATTCGCGCCGGCCGTTCGATTCCGCGATCACCTGCACGTTGACCCGCGTCAACGGTCGCACGTCGGCCGCCAGCGTGCCGTCGGCCGCCGCGATCAGCACCGAATCGTGCGTCGCATTCATGCTGACGATCACCTGCTTGATGCGCGGATCGAGGCTGCGCGCCAGCGCGTCGAGTTCGCGCAGCAGTGCGATCTTCGCGGCATTGTCGAGCGCGTCGATCGGATCGTCCGCGGGATACAGCGCGCGTGCCCCGCGCACCGCCAGCGGCTTGCCGGCGCCGTTGCCGTCGTTCGCGATCGCGCGCGCCGCGCCTGCCGCTTCCAGCAACTGCGGCAACACGATGTCATCGGAATACGCAAAGCCGGTTTTTTCGCCGGATACCGCGCGCACGCCGACGCCCTGCTCGATGCTGTGGCTGCCATCGCGCACGATGCCGTCTTCCAGCACCCACGATTCGCTGCGCGAATGCTGGAAGTACAGGTCCGCCGCATCGACGGAAGGCGCCATCACCCGCGCGAACACGCGTTCCAGGTCATTCGTGGACAAGCCACCGGGTGCGAGCAGGCTGCGTTCGGCGAGTGCGAGCGGGGAATCCATGAGGGTCGAAACCTTGCGGGGATCACGACAACGTAAGGGCGCCACCACCCGATCGCAAGCCGGAGAGCGCCGCGGCTGCGTTCAGTTGTGCAGCACGCCGCGCGGCATCAGGTGGATTTCGTAGTGCATGCCGATGCCGGCCGTGATCGCCGGATCATGGTCGGTCAATGCGCGCACGGCGGATTCGTCTTCCCTTTCCATGACCCCGATGCCGAACGCGCCGGCCGGATCCATCACCAACCCCAGCGCGAACATGCGAACCGCCTCGCGCGCGATCAAATCCTGCCAATACATCGCGTGCTGCTTCATCACCCCGGCTTCCGCGGGCGACAGATCCGCGGCAAAGGTGGGCCGCGGCGGAACCAGTTTGCAAAAGAACGCCTGCATGGCGGTGCCTCCGAAGTGGGCGGCGCGATCTTACTGCACGGAAGCCGGTGGTGCGGGAGATGAAGCACCCGATGCAGGCGCGAGGCCACCGGCCGATGCCGCGGGCGCAGGCGTTGCGCCGGAGGATGCAGGCGCAGGAGCCGATGCCACGCTCACGATCTTCGGCTTGTCCCAGCTTCCGGTGACGCGATAGATGCTGCCCGCGGCCTTGTTGATGCCCTTGCCGATCAGGCCCTGCACCACCAGTCCCGCCGCCGCGCCGACCGGCCCGCCAATCACCGCGCCGACCACCGGCAAGGTGCCGCCGACGTGCGGCGTGACGTCGACGGTGAGGTCGTAATCGCGCGCGCGGAATCCGGTGCGCCCCTGCATCACGATGCGCGCCGCGGGCGCCGTGATGACCATGTCGTTCGTGTCGGCGTTGCCGTCCTTCAAGGTGAAATTCGCCGAGGCGCTGTCGAAGCCGAAACCCGACTTGAACACGTCGCCGAAGTGCAGCATCAGCCGGCTCGGCAATTCGCGCAGCGACAGCAGGCCGAGCAACCGTCCCAGCCCCGGCTTCACCGCGAGGATGCGGCCCTCGCCCACCTTGATGTCGAGCTTGCCGCTCATCCACGCCAACGAGAATGCCGATGGCGCGCCGGGCCAGGTGCCGTCGATGTGCACGTGCGCAGCCTTGCCGCCGGCAAGCAGACCGCTGAACCCGAACGCCGCGAGCGTCTTGCCGAAATCGTGCGAGCTGATGTCGATCACCATCCGCGACGTGCTCATGCGGGTGCTGCCGTTCCAGTTGCCGTGCGACTCGATGGTGAAATCCGCGCCCTTCGAATCGAACTTGCTGATGAACATGCCCTGCAGTGTCGGGGCGCTTTCGAAGGTCGTCGTGCCGAGCTGCGCCTTGCCGAGCCGCAGGTCGCCGATGCGGACGTGCAGCGGCGGAATCGCGGATGGCGCGACGGGCGACGTCACCTGCGGCGGTGGCGGCGGACCGGGTTGTTTCGGTTCCGGCGGCTCGGGCCAGTACAGGTGCTGGAAATCGGCGCTGATGCCGCGGGTGGCGAGGCCACTGGTCGGCAGATCGATGGTGCCCTTCACCGCGGCACCCTCGAACGCGATGGCGTCGCTCTGCGCGCCGGCTTCGAACGAAAATTGCAACGCACCCAGATCGGTGCCGAACACCCGCGCGGCATCGGTGGAAACATCCGCATGCGAAAGTTGCGGGAATGCTCCGCCGGATGATCCGGTCAGCGACTGCTCGATCCAGCCGCTCACGTCCATCCGCGGCGCATGCCCGCGCACGGCCAGTCCCTGCGCGGGAATTTCCGTCGGCAAGCTGCGGCCGAAATTCATCGCCAGCGCGGTGGGGAGCTTGTGCTCCGGATCGGCCAGGCGCCCGCGCACCTGCAACACGTCACCCAGCGAAACCGTCAGCGGCGCACCGGCCGGCGGCAGTTGCAGGCTGAGGTGCAGCGGCAGTTCCGTGCTCACCGGCTTGTCCAGCGGCGCCGGGAAATCCAGCGCGATGCCCGCGAGGTTCGATTTCAAATCGAGGATCGGCGTCGCGGGTGCGCTGCCCTGTCCCGCCACCACGTTGACGCCGACATGGAACGGCGCGACGCCGCTCGCGTGCGCGACCAGGCCGGCCAGATCGGGGTAGCCCTGCACCAGCGTCTGCGCCGACACGCGCGTGTCCAGCGACGCCTCGACGATGTCCTTCGGATCGGCGACGTTGCCGCTGCCGACCGCGATGGAAAGTTTCGACGGCGCGCCGCGGAACGTCGCCGACAGGTCATGGGCGCGAAAGCCCTTGCTGTCGATCTGCAACGGACCGCTGAGATTCTTCAGCGCGAGGTTCCACTTGGCAGCGGTGACGTCGGCCTTGGCCAGACCGACCTGTCCGCCCAGCGTGAAGTTTTCCGCGTGCGCAAGTGGAATGGCCAACTTGATGCCGAACTTGCCGATGCCGCCGACCTGCAGTCCCTGCAGCGCGCCGAGCGCGCCCGCACCGACCGGACTGTGGCGCACGAAGTCCAGCAATTGTGCGCCGGTGCCGCCGCCCTGGATGTCCAGTCCGAGCACGCCGTTGTGGAGGTCGGGTATCGTCGCCACCGCGTGCGTGGCAGTGACGCCCTGCACCGTCGCGTGTGTGGCCACGATGCCCATGCGGTTGTCGACGAAGTCCACCGCGGCATCGACACCGGTCGCGCGCGGCCAGTTGTCGGCGAAATCGAACGTGGCGTTTTGCACCGTGCCAGTCGCCTCGAAGCGGCCCGCGTGGTCGAGGAACGGCCAGTGATCGAGATCGCCGCGGATCAGCACGCGTCCCGATGTCACGTCGCCGCCGACCAGTGCATGGTCCAGCCATGCGATCAGCGAAGGCGGCATGCTGCGGTACGGCCAGAACAAATCCGCGTCCGTCACCTTGGCGTGGTCGAGCGCTGCGTAGGCGGAAACGAACGGACGATGGCCACCGCCCAGCCAGACCAGTCGTGCGTGCGCATTGCCGGCGAGCTCGCCCGTGTCGAAATGCAGGCCGTCGGCGGCGATGTTCCACACGCCGTCTTCCCGCCACGCCACGAAGGTGCCGCCCAGCTGCTTGAACACGAATGGCTTGCGGAATACCCCGGTCAACGCGAGCGTTGCAGCCTGCGGCGGAAGTTGCAGTGAAAAGGCCCGGTCGTCCGCGCGTACGACGCCCTGCGCCAGCACGAAGCCGGGCACCGCGTCCGTTGCCGCGGCGCCGAGATTCGAGAAGCGAACCGTCGCGTCGAAGCGTCCGTTCTGCTGCCACGCGAGCGCCGCGTCATCGAGCCTGGCATGCGGACGGGCGTGACCCACCCATTGCGCCAAGGCCGGCGGCGCCGGCGGCGCCATCGCCAGCAACGCAAGCCATGGCGCAAGCTCGACCGCGTGCGCGGCCGCGGTGACCCGCCACGCGCCCGGGTGGCCGCGCAGGTGCACGGCCACGCCACCGGCCTGGTCGATGTTGGCGCCCGGCTTGCCGGGCCCCCGCCACGCGATGTCCCAGCCGTCCTGCGCGCGCGTCATCCGGAACACCCCGGCCAGTGATGCCAGGTCGACCGCGCGGCCAGCCGGCCCGGTCGCCGCGACACCATTCATGCTGTAGCGCGCGGCCGCTGAAACCAGCTTGCCGCTTCGCCAGTCGCCCCACAGCTCGATGTCGCCACGGCCACCCTGCACCGCGTAGCCGTGCAGATCCAGCCCGCGCACCGCCTCCGCGAGATCGAGATCCTGCGTGGCGACATACAGCGCGTAATCGCGCATGCCCGCGCTCATGCTTCCGCTGATGGTGACCGCCTGGCGCGTGCCCACCTGCCGGACGCTGCCGCCGAAACGGATCACGTCGCCGACGTTCACCACCCGCAGGCGCGGTGCCAGCAAACGCCACGAACGTTGCGTCGTGTCGTCCACGATGTCCACGCGCAGATCGCTCAAGTCCAGGTCCACCGGCAGCGATTGCAGCGGCGCGTGCGTTTCCCGTGGCGAGTTGCCGAACCCGACCACCCGCCAGCCCGACGCGGCGTGCTCGACGCGCAATTCCATGCCGCTCAGGCGCAAGGTGATCCAGCGGTGCGCCGGCCGCAGCCACGCGCCGAAGTCAAGCTTCAGCGAAGCATGCCGCAGCGTGATGGACTTGCCGCCCGGCTGCGCCGGCCCCAGCGTCAGGTCGCGCACCGTCAGCAACGGACCGGCCGGCTGCCATCGGCTGGAAATCGCCGCGAAGCTCACCGGCCGGTGCAGGCGCGCGGACAACTGGCGCGCAATGAAACCCGGATAGTGCGTCGCCACCGGCAGCAACACCTGCACGATGCCCATCGCGACCGCGGCGGCGATCAGCAAGCCGGCGACCAGCGCGGTCAGCGCGAATCGCGCGCGGCGCAAATGATGGCGCCATGCACTCATGGCGCAAACCCCTGCGGGAGATGCAACGTCACCACCACGTCTCCCCGCGACCGGGGCGGCGGACCATCAGAGCAACACGACATCGAACTGCTCCTGCCCGTACTGCTCCTCGGGTTGGAAGCGGATCGACTTCCCGATGAAGGCCTCCAGTTCGGCGACGGCGGACGATTCTTCTTCCAGCATGCGCGCGACGACTGTCGGCGACGCCAGCACCAGCAACTTTTCGGCATTGAACTGGCGCACCGCGCGGGTGATCTCGCGGAAGATTTCGTAGCCGACGGTCTCGGCGGTTTTCAGGATGCCGCGGCCGGCGCACGCCGGACACGGTTCGCACAGTTGCCGCGCGAGGCTTTCGGTGGTGCGCTTGCGCGTCATCTCGACGAGGCCGAGCGGACTCATTTCGTACACGGTGGTCTTGGCATGGTCGCGCGCCAGCGCCTTTTCGAGCGTGCGCAGCACCTGGCGCTTGTGCTCGTCGTCGCGCATGTCGATGAAGTCGATGATGATGATGCCGCCGAGGTTGCGCAGCCGGAGCTGCCGCGCCGCGGCCTGCGCGGCCTCGAGGTTGGTGCGGAACGCGGTTTCCTCGAGGTTGCGCGAGCCGAGGTACGCGCCGGTGTTGACGTCGATGGTGGTCATCGCCTCGGTCTGGTCGATCACGAGATAGCCGCCGGACTTCAGCGGCACTTCCTTGCGCAACGCCTTCTGGATTTCGTCCTCGACACCGTAAAGATCGAAGATCGGGCGTTCGCCCGGGTAATGTTCGACGCGGTCGGTCAAACCCGGCATGAATTGCCGCGCGAATTCCAGCGTGCGCTGGAAAGTTTCGTGCGAGTCCACGCGCACCTTTTCGATGTCGTCGTGCATCAGGTCGCGCAGCACGCGCAGCGGCAGCGGCGGTTCCTCGTACACGCGCTCGCCGGGTTGCGCGCGCGCAATCGCTTCGGACACCGTCTGCCATACGCGCGTCACGTAGGCGACGTCCTCGCCGAGTGCTTCGGCGTCCAGCCCTTCGGCGTTGGTGCGCGCGATCAGGCCGAAGCCGTTGCCCGCGAGTCCGGCCATGATGCCGCGCAGGCGTTCGCGCTCGACTTCGTCGTCGATGCGCACCGACACGCCGCGCGTCGCGCTGTCCGGCAGCAGCACCAGGTAGCGCGACGGAATGGAAAGATGCGTCGACAATCGCGCGCCCTTGCTGCCGATCGGATCCTTGATCACCTGCACGATCACGCGCTGGCCTTCGTGCACCAGCTCCGTGATCGGCGGTGCGCTGGCGGGCGGCGCCGGCGCCACGCCGTCGATTGGTTCGGCACTGAGGACCGGATGCGCCATGTCGGCCGCGTGCAGGAACGCACTGCGCTCCAGCCCGATGTCCACGAAAGCCGCCTGCATGCCCGGCATCACCCGCTTCACGCGGCCGCAATAGATGTTGCCGACGTAGCCGCGGCGCCCGCTGCGCTCGACGTGCACCTCCTGCAGCATGCCGTTCTCGACCACGCCGACGCGCGCCTCCCGGGGCGTGACGTTGATCAGGATTTCCTCGGTCATGGGCAGGTCCGCGGAGCTTAGGCACTCCTTATATCTTGGCGCCTCTGTACCTGTCGATGCACCAAACCGGCCCGTTCAGCCCTTCTCGCCCCAGACACCCGCCTCGCGCAGCAGCCGCACCGTTTCGAACAGCGGCAGCCCCATCACCCCGGAATAGCTGCCGGCCAGGTGCGCGATGAATGCAGCCCCGCGGCCCTGGATCGCGTAACCGCCGGCCTTGCCGAATGGCTCGCCCGTGGCGACATAGGTTGCGATGGCGCGCTCGTCGAGTTCCGCGAAGGTCACCGCGGATGTGCAGGTGGCCAGGCGTTCGCCCTGCGCGCCCACGCAGCACACCGCCGAAATCACCTCGTGCGTGCGGCCGGACAGCGCGCGCAGCATCGCCGCTGCGTCGACGGCATCGCGCGGCTTGCCGAACACGCGCCCGTCCAGCACCACTTCGGTGTCGGCACCCAGCACCACCGCGCCGGCATCGCGGCTGGTCACGGCGTCCAGGCCGGCGCGCGCTTTCTCGCGCGCCACGCGTTCGACATAGGCGCGCGGCGATTCGTCCGCGCCACGCACTTCCGGCACGTCCACGTCAACCGTTTGGAAAGCCACGCCGGCCTGCGCGAGCAGTTCGCGACGGCGCGGCGATTGCGAGGCGAGCCAAAGCATCGCGCAAGCATAGCTGGCGTGCCGCAGTCCACCGCGCATGCCGTTCGTCATTCCGGCGAAGGCCGGAATCCACGTTGCGCCCCGCCGTTTCGACTTGGGTCCCGGCCTGCGCCGGGACGACGGTGTTGCACCCGCGATAGTTCCTCGTCATTCCGGCGAAGGCCGGAATCCATGGGCATTGACCTTCCCATCCGCCGCCGGCGGCACCAGCGCGATCACGCTCCAGCCGGCGCGCGGTTCGGTCTTGCGGTGGGTGTTGGCGACGCGCAGGTGGCCATTGGGTTCGATGCCGAACAACAGCACCGAATCGGCGCCGTGCTGCGCCAGGAATTCGGACCAACCGAACGTTTCTGTCAGCGCGTTGAATTTGATCCGCCAGCCGACCTCCAGCAGTTCGGCGAAACGCGTGTGCGTCATGTCGCTGCCGAACAGTGCCTTGGCACGCAGGCTGCCGGCGAGTTCCGCGCGGGCATTCGCATCCCGCGGCGCCAGCACGCGCAAGCGATACACGCGCTCGCGCCCGAATTCCTGCCGATACTGCATGCACGCCAGCGAATTCAGCTCGCGGCGCCGCGACATCGCCAGCAACCGGCCGATGCCGGTCAGTTCCATATGCATGGCCGCGTGCTGCGAAGTGGGATTGCCGAAAAACACCGGCAGGCCTTCCATGCGCGCCTTGCTGATGCCGTCCCAATCGTCGTCCGCCAGCAGCACCTGGAATTGGTGTTCCTTGAGCGCCATGGCGATGGCGCGCGCGACCTCATCCGACCCGAAGATCAGCAAGCCGTCGGGATCGGGGTCGGCCACCTTCAACCAGCGCGCCAGCGATCGCGCGGTCGCGCTCTGCAACACCACCGTGGCGATGATCAGCGTGAACACCAGCGGCACCAGCGCATCCGCACCGTGCATGCCGAGGTCGCCCAGGCGCAGCGCAAAGAGCGACGACACCGAGGCCGCAACGACACCGCGCGGCGACACGTACGCCAGCAGCGCGCGCTCGGGCCAGGTGAGCGAGCTGCGGAAGGTCGAAACCAGGATCGACACCGGGCGTATGAAGAATTGCGCCACCACGAACACCAGGATGCCCGCCATCAACATGCCCGCCGGCAGCGGCCAGTGCAGGCGCGCGGCGAGCACCACGAACAGCATCGACACCAGCAGCGTGGACAGGTGTTCCTTGAAATCCATGATGTCCTGGATGTGGATGTGCCGCAGGTTCCCCAGCGTGATGCCCATGATGGTCACCGCGAGCAGACCCGACTCGTGCGCCAGCTTGTTGGACAGCGTGAACGCGCCCAGCACGGCGATCAGCGTGCCGTACGCCTGCAGGTATTCGGGAATCATCTGCCGGTAAAGCAGGAACCCCAACGCCAGCGCGACCGCCAGGCCGATGCCCGCGCCGACACCAACGGTGACGCCGAACACCGCCAGCGAATGTCCCTCCTGGTGCGTCACGATGGCCTCGAACACCAGCACCGCGAACAACGCGCCCAGCGGATCCAGCACGATCCCTTCCCAGCGCAACGCGCTCGCGATGCGCGCGTTCGGACGCAACGTGCGCAGCATCGGCGTGATCACCGTCGGCCCGGTGACGCAGGTCAAGGCCCCGAACAGGAATGCGATCGACCAGTGCAGCCCGGCGATCCAGTGCGCCGCACCGGCCAGCATCAGCAGCGCCAGCACCGCGCCGTAGCTCACCATCCCGCGCACCGCGCCACCGATGCCGCGCAGTTCGGAAAAACGCAGCGTCATGCTGCCCTCGAACAGGATCAGCGCCACCGCCAGCGACACCGTCGGAAAAAGGAACCGGCCCAGCGTCTTGTCGGGATCGAACCATCCCGTCGCCGGCCCGATCACGATGCCGATCAGCAGCAGGAACAGGATTGCCGGCAGCCGCATCCGCCACGCCAGCCACTGCGCGAGGAACCCGACCACCAGCAGCAGCGTGAGCACTACGCCCAGATCGATCGCCATGCCGCCTCGCGTCCTTCGAGTCGGCTTCGATGGTAACGGCGATGCAGTGACACGGAATCACCGCCAATGCGTGATCGGCATCCATCGCCGCCGGCGGGTTCATGCGTTCACGGCCTTTCCACGGAAAGGCCTCGACACTGGCCCGGATCCACGGACGGATTCGCACGATGGCGGAAAGCAATAGCCAGGGATGGTTTCCACGTCCGCTCGAAGGACATTACGGCATCAGCCTCGCGGTCGCGATCGTGGCGCTGGCGCCGTTCATCGTGATCAGCACCGCGTACGTGATGTTCGCCAAGCAGGTGCAGGCCGACCTCGGCATGGATCAACTCGCGACCGAGCTGATCGCCGGTTTTTCGATTTCCGGTTACGCGTTCGGCGCGTTCACGGGCGGCGACCTGATCCAGCGCTTCCGGCAGCGCCACCTGTTCCTGATCGCCGAAGCGTTGTTCGTCGCGGGCTGCGCGATCAGCGCAGGCGCGCACGGCGCGGTGGTGTTCGGGCTTGGACGCATCCTCGCGGGATTCGCGACCGGGCTGCTGCTGGTGATTGCGCTGCCGCCGGTGATCCAGCGCTTTCCGGCCGACAAGCTGCGCATGACGATGGCCTGGGTCGATCTCGGCTTTTTCGGCGCGGTGTGCGCGGGACCGTTGCTCGGTGGCGCGGTCGCGGCGCACCATGCGTGGCGATGGTTCTTCGTCGGGCTGGGTGTGATCGGATTGTTGAACCTCGCGACGGCGGCCCTGGCCGAGCCGCTGTACAACCCGCCCAACCCCGGCCTGAAATTCGATCGCGTGGGCATTGCGCTCGGTTTCGGCGCGGTGGTGCTGCCGTTCTGGGCCACCGGCGAACTCGCCGCGCATGGATTCGCTTCCATCCTGTTCACACTGCCGCTCGCACTCGGCTGCGCGTGTTTCGTGGCGCTGATGCTGGTCGAATACCACCAGGAGGAACCGCTGTCGCCGGTCAAGTTGATGTGGACCACGATCGCGGTGATCGGAACGCTGGTGGCGATGATCGCGGGCGCCGTGTTCGTCAGCTTCCTCGAACTCGCGGAACAACTTCACCTGCAGGCACTGCATCATCCGCCGCTCGCAACCGGCGTGCTGTTTTCGCCGATGATCCTCGGCGCGTGCATTACCGCGGTGCTGCTCGGCTTGCTGCTGAGGACGCGATTCCTGCCGATCCTGGTACTCGCGGGGTTCGTTTGCCTGGTCGGCGGCGGCCTGCTGGTCCTGGGTTTCGGAGCCGATGCTTCATCGATCCTGACGATGTCTGCCGCGGGCCTGCTCGGGCTCGGCGCCGGCGCCACGGTTTCGCCCGGCCTGGTGATCGCCGCCTTCACCGTCGCTTCGAAGATGGTCGGCCGCGTGTTTGCGCTGGTCGAACTGGTGCGGTCGCTGGCGGACTACATCATCGCGCCGATCATCATGAAGGCGGCGCGCGTGCATTCGCTGCGGCCTCCACTCGATTGGCCCGGCGTGCACCACGCGACGCTGGTCACGTTGTGGATCACCGTCGGCTTCACGATCTTCGCCGTGCTGCTCTGGATCGGCGGAGGCGCCGGTTTGCCGAAACCAGACATCCGCGCATGGATCGAGCAAAAACAGCCGGCGTACGCATCGCCGAAATTGCTTGCGCGCTTCCGCGCTGCAAGCAATCAGCCGGCCGGACGGTGATGCGTGCGGCGCAGTCTTCTCAGGTCATAGCCCAAGGCTCCGGCGCGCTGCCGCAGACCGCTCACCAGCGACGGCTCGGGCACCGCTTCGCGGTGCAGGATCCACAGGTAACAGCCCGAAGGTTCGCCGACGATCGCCCATTGATAGTCGTCGTCGTGATCCAGCACCCAATAGTCGCCGGTGTAGAACGGCCCGAAGAACGAGAGCTTCAGCTTCGCACCGGCTGAGTCGGCAACGACTTTCGCGCGGCCGCGTGCAACCTCGTGGCCGCCCTTCGCCGTTTCGCACGAATTGATCACGTCGATGAGGCCATCGGAACGCGGGACGTACTCGGCGGTGACATCCCGGCACCCGCGCTCGAAACGGTTCTCGTAGCGGGCAAGCTCGTACCACTTGCCGGCGTAGCGCGACAGATCCACCGGCTTGGCAGGCTCCGGTACGTCGCGGTTGCCGCAATGGCGGGCGTGCCACCATCCGCGCCATCCGAAATAAGCCGCCGTGGAGATCGCCCCGGCTGCGGCAGCGACGAGCGCCGCGTTGGCGGCTTTCGATTTCCTTGCCATCCTGGCCTGCTCCTCCGGACCGCGGGTCCTCAGTACCGGCGTGCACCGTGTGGCGCGTAGGTGCGCAGGTGATAAACACGGTGCACGTGGTGCGCGCCCAGCCAGCCACCGAACGTCGCGGTGATCGACGACGCAAACGCGCAACCGAATGCCGCCCACATCACGCGTGAGGTGTAATGCGCGAAATCGGCCGCGCCGAGATTGGGCAAGCCTTCCGTTGGCACCGCGGCGGCGACCATCGTGATGTGGGTCATGCCGCTGGCGATGAGCAAGGTCGTGGCCGTCACCGAAAGGCCCCACACGGCCAAGCCCCGGATGACGCCCATTTCCGTATCGTTGCGGCCATCGAACCAGGTCGCGAACATGGCGCCCAACCAGAGCGACGCCGCCCACGTCAGGATCATCCATGCGATCGCGCCGCCGGAAATGCCCTGCGCCACCGCCGCCGGATCGGAAGGACGAATCCCCGAAAAACCCACCGCGAGGCCGAACGCGTAAAGCAGGGCCGCGATGCCCGTTGCCAGCAGCCAGCCGGCCCATATCGCGCCCCAGCGCATCACCGGATGTTCCTGTGTCACGACCGCATTTTCGGAAACGACCATCGCGTCATCCTCCCTTCGAGTCGATCGTCATGCGCAGCTTCGCAGCAGCGCCACGATGATCAGGATGGGAATGGGCACGCCAAGCAGCCACGCCAGCACGTAGCCCAGCGCACCCTTCTGGTTGCCGGGCGCGCCGCCGCGACGGAACGGATGAAGGAACCGCGCCATGGCCAACTCCTGCATCGGAACACTGGCCACCACGCTAACCATTCACGGGTGAAGGTTTGGTGCAGGTGCGGCGCGTTCAAAATGACGCGCAGTGAACGCGATTCAGCGAAACCACGCTCGCGTCATCCGCGGTGATACGGATGCCCGTTGAGGATCGTCACGGCGCGATAAAGCTGCTCGGCTACGACCAGTCGCACCAGCATGTGCGGAAGCGTGAGGGACCCAAGCGACCAGCGCTTATCGGCGCGTTGCAGCACGTCGCGCGCGTGGCCGTCGGGACCTCCGACCAGGAACGCGAGATCGCGGCCGGCCATGCGCCAGTTCGACAACTGATCGGCGAGTTGTTCGCTCGACCACGCCGATCCGTGGCCGTCCAGCGCGACGACGTACGCGTCGCGCGGCAGCGCGGCGAGCAGTGCCGCGCCCTCGTCCGCCATCGCGCGCGCATCGTCGCGGCCCTTGCCGCGTGCGCCCGGTTTGATCTCCACGAGTTCCAGCGGCAGGTCACGCGACAGACGCTTGGCGTATTCCGCGAAACCTTCCGCGACCCAACCCGGCATGCGTTCGCCGACCGCGATCAGCCGCGCACGCATGCCCGGTGCCTCAACGATCGTTCGCGGCTTCGGCTTCCGGTGCCTGGTCACCCACGGTCCAGAGCCGTTCCAGTCCGTAGAACTCGCGGATGCGCGGCAGCATCACATGCACGATGATGTCGCCCAGATCCACCAGCACCCATTCGGCTTCCTTCTCGCCTTCCACGCCGAGCGGCAGCATGCCCGCGCGCTTGGCGAACTTCACCACTTCGTCGGCAATGGATTTGACGTGACGCGAGGAAGTGCCGGAGGCGATGATCAGCAGGTCGGCGATGGAGGTGCGCCCGCGCACGTCGATTTCGCGGATGTCGTGCGCCTTCAGTTCCTCGAGGGCGGCAAGCACGCGGCGGCGCAGGGTTGCAGTGGTGGGGGGACGATTGACGGGGGTGGCTGCGGGGCGTGACTTGGTCTGGCTGGTCAAGTTGTGGAAGGCCTCAATCCCTGGTGGGCGCGCGGGCTGCGCGGCTTCAGTATGCACCGACGAAAGGGGAGCGCAAGAGGTGCCGATCACCTGTTCAGCACGGGCTGGCGATACGGCGCGAGCAGCGTGTCGTCATCGATCAATGCCTGCGGCACCAGCCAGCGCGGCGTGCGCCCCTCGGCAAGCAAGGCGCGGATGCGCGTGGCGGAAATGCCGAGCGCCGAAACCACCATGTCCAGCACCTTGCCCGAAGCCGCTTCCCGCAGGGCGGCGAGGCTCGCCGTCTTGCGCACGGCGACTTCGGCACCGAGCTCGTTCGGCATCGCGGGAATCTGCGCGGGCCGCGTGAGCACGCACACGTGCGCGAGGTCGAACAGTTCACGCCAGCGATGCCATTCCGACAATCCGGCGAACGCGTCCGCGCCGATCAGCAGCACCAACGGGCGTTCGCCGCCGTTCTCTGCGCGCAGCGAAGTCAGCGTGTCGAAGGTGTACGACGGTCCTTCGCGCTCGAGTTCGCGCAAGTCCAGCCGGAGGCGATCCTGTCCCGCCAATGCCGCGCGCAGCATCGCGACGCGTTCATCCGCGCTCGCGACCGGCTGCGGACGGTGCGGCGGAATCTTCGCGGGCACGATGCGCACTTCGGCATCCAGCGCCTCCGACGCTTCCCACGCCGCCCGCAGGTGGCCGATGTGAACGGGATCGAAGGTGCCGCCGAAGATGGCGAGGGGCTGCATGGCGTCACGCCGCCAGCAACACGTTCGCGCTGCGCGGCTGCGCGATCGCGACCAGCAGGCGTTCCATTTCGCGCCACGGATCGCCCCATTCACGGCCCTTGGCCATGCGGTCGATGCGCGCGCATTCGACGAGGCAGCGACGCCAGTGCGCGTTGCCGCGGCCGGCGCGCTTCAGGGCTTCGGCAAACAGTTTCTGTCGCGCGGGCCACATGCCGTTTTCGCTGCGCACCGCGCTCGCGAAGTCGGATGCCGAGGCAAGCCGCAACGCCAGATCGATCTGGTTGAGCATCCAGCCCAGCATCGGGATCAGGTCCTCGCCTTCGGCGCGCAGCCCATTCAGGATTTTCAGCGCGCGCGGCGCATCGCCAGCGAACGCGGCGTCGGTCAGCTTGAACACATCGTACACCGCGTTGTCGTCGCCGAGCGATTCCAGCTCCGCCGCACTGACGGTGCCACCGGAGCGCAGCGCCGCGAGCTTGTCGATTTCCTGCGCGATCGCGAGCAGGTTGCCCTCTGCGCGTTCGGCCAGCAACGCGATGGCGTCTTCGCCCGGCGCGAAACCCCTTGCGCGCATGCGCGCGCGGATCCACGCCGGCAGTTCGTCCACGCGCGGCGCGCGCAGCCACGCGTACACGCCCGCGCGCTCGATCGCCTTCACCCACGCGCCTTCGTGCTTCTTGCTCCACTGCGCCGCGCTGATCACCAGCACGGTGTCGGGCGCAGGCGACTTGCACCATTCCGTGATCGCGGCGGCACCGTCGCGGTCTGGCTTGCCGGTGGGCAGGCGCAGTTCGATCAGGCGCCGCGACGCAAACAAGGACAGGCTTGCGCCGCTGCGTGCCAATTGATCCCAGTCGAAGTGTGCTTCGACGTCCAGCACTTCGCGTTCGGTGTAACCGAGTGAACGCGCCCGTGCGCGCAACGCGTCACCCGCTTCCTGCAACTGCAGCGGCTCGTCACCCGCCAGCAGGTACACCGGCGCAAGATCGCCCTTCGCCAGCGTCTTCAGCAAGCCTTCGAATTCGGCGGCCACGCGTCAGCCCGAAGTGGATGCCGGTGCCGGGACCGCAGGTGCGCTGGAAGCGGAAGCCGGCACCGCGCTGCTCGATCCGGCGACGGGCGTGCCGAGACGCGCCTGCGCTTCCAGCCGGCGCATCACCGCATCGGTCATTTCGCGCACGAGGCTGCGTTCGATGGCTTCCGTCTCGCTGGTGATCGCCGAGAACTGGGTCTGGTCGATCGCGAATTCGTGTGAAAGCGAAATCGTCTGCATCGGGACGACCGTCTTGCCTTGGGCATCGGTGAGGGTGAATTCCACATTGAAGCCCACCACGTATTCACCGACGCGCTGGACCGCGCCGCTGGTCAGCATGCGCGAGGAAAACGAAGCGACCGGCACCGACAACGTGGCGACGCCCTCGGTCGAAGTGTCCAGCACGTCCACCTTGGCGGCACGCAAGGCCGCCGCCAGCGAGCGCGGGAACTCGCCGCCGCCTCCGACGTGCAGGTAAACCTGCTGCTGCATGACTGCAGGCAACGCCGCACTGCCGCGCAGGTGGAAGCCGCAGCCGGCGAGCGCGATCGCGCATGCAGCGCACAGCGAACCCAGGAACCATTGCCTGCCGCGAATCATGGATGCTCCGGATGGGGTGCGGAATCGAGCGGAAGCATAGCAGTCGCCGCGGCCGACGCCGGTTCAGGCCGCGACGATGTTCACGATCTTGCCGGGCACCACGATGACCTTGCGGACGGCCTTGTCGCCGACCGCGGCGACCACGCCCGGCAACGCGCGCGCGGCGGTTTCGAGCTGTTCGCGCGGCGCGTCGGGCGCGGCTTCCAGCGTGCCGCGCAACTTGCCGTTGACCTGCACCGCCAATGTCACGCTGTCGCGCACCAGCGCGGCGGGGTCGGCCTTCGGCCACGGCACGTCCTCGATCAGCGTTTCCTCGTGGCCCAGCACCTGCCACAACGCGTGGCTCGCGTGCGGCGTGAACGGGTTCAGCAGCAACACCATCGTTTCCAGCACCTCGTGTCGCAGCGCGCGGCCGGCATCGCTCATGTCGTCGAACTTCGACAGCGCGTTCAGCAGCTCCATCATCGAGGCGATCGCGGTGTTGAAGTTGCGGCGGCGGCCGATGTCGTCGCCGACCTTGGTAATGGTTTCGTGCAACTGCCGGCGCATCGCCTTTTGCGCGGGGTTCAGTGACGCGGGATCGATTTCGGGATGATCCGGTTGCGACGCATGCGTCACGACGTCGCGCCAGAACCGGCGCAGGAAGCGGGCCATGCCTTCGACGCCGGCTTCGTTCCATTCCAGCGACTGGTCGGGCGGCGACGCGAACATCGAGAACAGCCTTACCGTGTCGGCGCCGAACTTGTCGATCATCACCTGCGGATCCACACCGTTGTTCTTCGACTTCGACTTCTTCTCGGACGCGCCGATCGACACTGGCTGGCCGTCGGCCTTCAGCGCCGCGCCGGTCACGCGGCCGCGCTCGTCGCGCTGGATGTCGACATCGGCGGGATTGATCCACGTCTTTTCGCCGTCACCGTCTTCGCGGTAAAACGTTTCCGCCACCACCATGCCCTGGCACAGCAGGTTCGTCGCGGGCTCGTCGGAATGCACCAGCCCCGCGTCGCGCAGCAGCTTGTGGTAGAAGCGGAAATACAAAAGGTGCAGGATCGCGTGCTCGATGCCGCCGATGTACTGGTCGACCGGCAACCAGTAGTTCGCGCGCGCATCGATCTGCGTCGCCGCACCCGGTGAGCAGTAGCGTGCGTAGTACCACGACGATTCCATGAAGGTGTCGAAGGTGTCGGTTTCACGCTCGGCCGCGCCGCCGCATTCAGGACACGTCGTCTTGCGCCATGCAGGGTCGGACTTCAGCGGTGACTGCACGCCGCTGAACGCCACGTCTTCCGGCAGCACCACCGGCAACTGGTCTTCCGGCACCGGCACCGCGCCGCACTTCACGCAATGGATGATCGGGATCGGGCAGCCCCAGTAGCGCTGCCGCGAGACGCCCCAATCGCGCAGCCGCCAATTCACCTGGCGCCTGCCGCGGCCTTCGCGCTCGAAGCGTTCCGCCAGCGCGTCGAAGGCCTGGCGGTAATCCATGCCGTCGTAATCGCCCGAGTTGACGAGCGTGCCGTGTTCGGTGAACGGGCCCTCGGTGATGATGCGGTTCTCGAATTCCTCCAGCAGGTCTTCGATGGGCCGCGGTTCGGCCACGTCGATGGGTTTGCTCTGGCCCAGCGCCACGCTCATTGCGTCGCTGTTGTCGGCGGCATCGCGGCCGAGTTCGCGGATCGCGTCGCGGATCGGATCGCTCACGATCACCATCGTGATCGGCAGGTCGTACTTGGTCGCGAATTCCCAGTCGCGCTGGTCGTGTCCCGGCACGGCCATCAGCGCGCCGGTGCCGTAATTCATCAGCACGAAGTTCGCGATCCAGATCGGCACGCGCTCGCCCGTCACCGGATGCAGCGCCGAGAGGCCGGTATCGACGCCGCGCTTCTCACGGGTTTCCAGTTCGGCTTCCGACACGCCGCCTTGTCTGCATTCATCGATGAACTTTTGCAGCTCGGGATTGTTGCGCGCGGCCTCGAGGGCCAACGGATGCTCGGCTGCCACCGCGAGATACGTCACGCCCATCAAGGTATCGGGCCGCGTGGTGAACACCTCCAGCGCGCCGCCGCCTTCGACGTCGAAACGGATTTCCAGGCCTTCCGAACGGCCCAGCCAATTGCGCTGCATGATCTTGACCGCGTCCGGCCAGCCCGGCAGCTTGTCCAGGCCGTCCAGCAGTTCCTGGGCGTAGTCGGTGATCTTCAGGAACCATTGCGGAATCTCGCGCTTCTCGACGATCGCGCCGGAGCGCCAGCCGCGGCCGTCGACCACCTGTTCATTGGCGAGCACGGTCTGGTCGACCGGATCCCAGTTCACCACGCTGTTCTTCTGGTACACCATGCCCTGCTTGAACAGGCGCGTGAACATGCGCTGCTCGTGCACGTAATAACCCGGATCGCACGTCGCGAATTCGCGCGACCAGTCGATCGCGAAACCCATCGCCTTCAACTGCGAACGCATGTGCGCGATGTTGTCGCGTGTCCACTTCGCGGGCGGGATGCCGCGCTTGATCGCGGCGTTCTCGGCCGGCAGTCCGAACGCGTCCCAGGCCATCGGCTGCAGCACGTTCTTGCCCTGCATGCGCTGGAAGCGGCTGATCACGTCGCCGATCGTGTAGTTGCGCACGTGGCCCATGTGCAGCGCGCCCGATGGATACGGCAGCATCGACAGGCAGTAGTATTTCTCGCGCGACGCGTCTTCCTTCACCTCGAACGCACGGGTATCGGACCAGAACTTCTGCGCGGCAGCTTCGACGGCGCCGGGGTTGTAGGCGCTGGAATCGTGGACGCTACGGTCGTGGGTTTCCTGCATGGCGGGACGCAATCCGGCAGCGATGCTCAAGATTCACCAGCCTACCGCAGTGCAGCAAAAGCGCCAAGCGGCCGTGGCCAATCGCGACTTCCGGCCTGCGACAGCCGCCGCGAGGTCTGGTTATGATGCCGGGCTTTCATCCGACCCGAGGGGAACCATGCGCATCCAGGACTTTCGCAGATTGCCGCTGTCGCTCGCGATTGCCGCGATGACGATCACGACCGCGCAGGCGGCGGATGCACCCACGGCGGACGCGATGACCGCGCCCGGACTCACGGTGATCCACTGCGCGCACCTCATCGACACGGTCGCAGGAAAGATGTTGGGCGCGACCAGCATCGTGGTGGATGGGCAGCGGATCAGGGAAGTGGTGGCGGGCAGCGTCACGCGCGAAGGCGCCAAGGTGATCGACATGCCGGCCAACGACACCTGCCTGCCGGGGCTGATCGACTCGCACACGCACTTGACCAGCCAGTTCAGCAAGAGTACCTACAGCGACCAGTTCCGGCTGAATCCCGCCGACTACGCGATCGAGAGCACGGTGTTCGCGCGGCGCACGCTGCTGGCCGGCTTCACCACCGTGCGCAACCTCGGCGAAAGCGACAATTCCTCGATCGCGCTGCGCAACGCGATCAACAAGGGCGAGGTTCCGGGGCCGCGCATCTTCACCGCGGGCAAGTTCATCGGCACCACCGGCGGGCATGCCGATCCGACCGACGGTTACCGTTGGGACCTGCAGGGCGATCCGGGCCCGAAGGACGGCATCATCAATTCGCCCGAGGACGCGTGGAAGGCGGTGCGCCAGCATTACAAGGACGGCGCGGATGTCATCAAGATCATGCCGTCGGGCGGCGTGCTGGATGAATCCTCCAGTTCCGAAAATCCGCAGATGACACTGGACGAGATCAAGGCGGTGGTTGCCGCCGCCCACGACTACGGCTTCACCGTGGCCGCGCACGCGCATGGCGCCGAGGCAATCCGCCGCGCGGTACTGGGCGGCGTCGATTCCATCGAGCACGGCACCTTCATGGATGATCAGGACATGAAGCTGATGAAGCAGCACGGCACCTGGTACGTGCCCACGATCATCGCCGGCGAGTTCGTGATGGGCAAGGCGAAGGAAGGCTGGTATCCGCCGCAGGTCGCGCGCAAGGCGCTGGAAGTCGGGCCGAAGATCCTGGCCACCGCCGGCAAGGCCTACAAGGCCGGCGTCAGGATCGCGTTCGGCACCGATGCCGGCGTATATCCGCACGGCGAAAACGCGCAGGAGTTCGTGTACATGGTGCAGGCAGGCATGCCGCCGATGTACGTGATCCAGGCGGCGACCACGCACGCCGCGACGCTGCTGAAGCACCAGGACGATTTCGGCAGCATCACCGCCGGCAAGTACGCCGACGTGGTCGCGGTACTCGGCAACCCGCTGGACGACATTGCATTGATGAAGAAGGTCGACTTCGTGATGAAGGCCGGCACGGTCTACAAGAAGGACGGCCAGCCCACCGACGCGGACCTGAATTCCAGCCTTGGAATGTGACGCCGCGACCACCACGTACCAGCCCATGAATCCCAATCCAAAACTCGACGGCGCGTCGGCGCCCGCCGATTCGTACATCTTCGAAGCGGGCGAAGCCAATTTCGAAACCGAGGTGTTGCAGGCTTCGCTGCAGACGCCGGTGCTGGTGGATTTCTGGGCGACGTGGTGCGGACCGTGCAAGACGCTCGGCCCGATCCTCGAAAAACTCGCGGGTGAATACGCGGGCGCGTTCCGGCTGGCCAAGATCGACTGTGACAGGGAACAGCAGCTCGCCGGCATGTTCGGCGTGCGCAGTATCCCGACCGTGGTGCTGATCGCCGGCGGGCAGATCGCCGACGCGTTTTCCGGTGCGCTGCCGGAATCGCAGGTACGCGAATTCCTGAAACGCCACCGCATCGAACCGGCGTCGCGCATCGAAGCGCCTGCGCAGGACGTCGATGAAAACGCGCCGCCGGAAACACCGAAGGCCGCGGTCGCGCGCATCGAGAAAGCCCTCGCGGCGGCGCCCGATGACGCCTCGTTGAAACTCGACCTCGCGCTCGCGAAAGCGCGCGCGGGCGATACCGCCAACGCGCAAGCCACGCTCGATGCGCTGCCCGTGGACATGGCCGAAGACGATCGCGCCAAGGCCTTGTCGGCGCTGCTGGCAATGCAGCAGTCGCTCGCGGCGATCCCGCCAGCCGCGGATCTGCTGGCGCGCATCGAACGCGATCCGCGCGATTTCGCGGCGCTGGACGGATTGGGCGTGCGCCAGTTGCTCGGCGGTGACGCCGCCGACGCCATGCAGCACTGGCTCGCGATCCTCGCCGCCGATCGCGCGTGGAACGAAGGCTTGGCGCGCAAGCGCCTGCTGGACGCGTTCCGCATCGTGCCCGACGAAACACTCGTTTCGGCGACGCGCCGCAAGATGTCCTCGCTGCTGTTCTGAGGCCGCGTGCGCGCCGCGACGCTCCGGCGGCTGATGAACCTCTGGCCCCCGTTCCTCGCCAACGGCATCCGCGTGCTGGACATCAGCGCCGACTGGTCGCGCGCGGAAGTCGTGCTGCGCCGCCGCCTGCGCAACCGGAACTACGTCGGCAGCCAGTTCGGCGGCAATCTCTTTGCAATGACCGATCCGTTCTGGATGCTGCTGGCGATGCACCGGCTCGGGCCCGACTACTTCGTGTGGGACAAGGCCGCGGAAATCGAATTCCTGAAGCCGGCGCGCGAGCAGGTGTACGCGCGCTTCCATCTGGATGACGAGGCGGCCGCGGAACTCCGCGCCGCGGCCGCCTCCGGCGACAAAGTGTTGCGCTGGTTCGAAACCGACGTCGTCACCGGTCCGGGCGAAACCGTGGCGCGCGTGCGCAAGCAGCTTTACGTGCGCCTGAAGCCGCGTGCACGAGGCCCGGCTGCTGCATAATCGGCGCGCGCCAGGCAGGGGAGCCTGCATGTTCCGCCACTTGTTCCGCTATGAACACCGCAGCGAACCGTTGCTTCCCTGGCGGCTGTTCCTGCTGCGCCGGGTCGGCAGGACGGTGGCCGCCGCCGCCGCGGTCATCGCACTTTCGCTGGTCCTAGGCATGCTCGGTTACCGCCTGGCCGAAGGCATGGGCTGGCTGGATGCGTTCCTGAACGCGTCGATGATCCTGGGCGGGATGGGTCCGGTCGCCCCGATGCACAGCGCCGCCGGCAAGCTGTTTGCCGGCATGTACGCGCTCTACAGCGGACTGGTCCTGGTCGGAACGGCCGGCCTGCTGCTGGCACCGTTCGTGCATCGCCTGCTGCACCGGTTCCACCTGGAAGGTCGCCGCGAAAGCCAGGACTGATCGCCTTGAACCTCGCACATCGCTGCCGTGAATGCCTGTCCAGCCCCGGGTCCGTTTCGGCGCGCCCTGCGCACCGGCGCGCACGCGCGGACTTCCCATGAACGATATCGACGCCACCCAGGCGGACGTGCCCGGCTACCGGCTGGTGCGCCCGATCGGGACCAGCGGCATGGCGACGGTTTACGTGGCGATGCAGCGCTCGCTGGAACGGCAGGTGGCGGTGAAGGTGTTCGACACCATCGACATCGAAGCCATCGCGCGTTTCGAACAACTGCTGCGTACCAATGCGCGGCTTTCGAATCCGCACATCGTGGGCGCGCACCAGATCGGACGGACCGTCGACGGGCACCTGTTCCACTCGATGCCGTTCCTGTTGAGCGCCGAACTGTCGCGGCACACGCTGCGTTCGAAACCCCTGAAGATCGCCGCGCTGCTGCGCGAAGTGCTCGATGCCCTGGGACACGCGCACCGCCGCGGCATCGTCCATGGCGGCATCAAACCCGCCAACGTGCTGTTCGATGAACGCGGGCATGCGCGCCTCACCGATTTCGGCGTGGCGCGCTGCGCCACCGAACTTGGACATCCGCATCCCGGTGCCGCCGGCTACTTGAGTCCGGAGCAGGCACGCGGCAATCCGCCGGGGCAGCGTTCCGATCTGTACAGCGTGGGCGTGTTGGCCTACGAGTTGCTGACGGGCGTGTTGCCGTTCCAGGGCGAGGACGCGGTGGCCACCGCCATCGCACATGTCGAACAGCCCATCCCGCGCTTGCTGCCGATGGTCGCCGCGTGGCAACCCTGGATCGACAAGGCGCTCGCCAAGACGCCCGCGCAGCGATTCCAGAGCGCGGAGGCCATGGCCGGCGCCCTGTCCGCCATCGATGGACTGGCAGAACCCGCGATGCCCGCGGCGCGCAAGCCGGTCAGGCTGCACGTGCCGGCCTGGGCGATCGCAACGGCCGCACTGGTCGTCGCGGCGGGCGCGGTCGCAGGCTGGGCAACGTGGACGCACCATCGCGCGCCTGCCGCCGCGACGGCCGATACCGCCGTGCCGCCGGACTCGAACGCGCCGGTCGCGAATGTCTCCGCGGCCTCGGCGCGTTCCGTCACATCCGCCGCACCGCCACCGCTCGCCGGCCGCGTGCAGCTATTGATCGCGCAAGCCGACGCCTTGCGCGCGGGCGATCACCTGTTTTCGCCCCCCGGCGACAACGCCGCGGAGGAATACCTCACCGCGCTGACGCTCGACCCCGGCAATCCGGCCGCCGTGGCCGGCATCGACGCGATGCTGGCGACGCTTCGCCATCGGCTGGACTCCGCGTGGCGCAGCGACAAGCTCACCCAGGTTTTCGTCCTGCTGAAGCAATGCGACCTGCTCGCCACCAAGGCAAGCCTTTCGGCCCGGCGCGATTGGCGCACGCAGCGCAACGCGTTCGCCAGCACGGTGGGTGACGCCGTGGCGTTGGCGGCGCACGACCACGACGCCGACCGGCTCGCCGGCCTGAAGCCGCTTGCGGACACGTTGCCCGCGAGCTACCCCGCCGGCTTCGACCCTGCCGCCGCGGAACGCGAGGCCGCCACGCCGGCGGCGGGAACCTTGCTGCGCGATCCGAACGGTCCCGTGCTGGTCTACGTGTCGGCGGCGGACAATGCGCCGGCGTTCGCGATCCAGCGTGTGGAGGTGACGCGCGCCGACTACGCAGCATTCGCGCAGGCGACACAGCGCGCCGCGTCCAAGTGCCTCGAGGCCTACAACCCGTTCTCGCGCATGCAGCATCTCACCTGGCAGAAACCCGGCTTCGCACAGGGCGGCGATCATCCCGCGGTTTGCGTGAGCTGGGACGATGCCGCCGCGTATGCGGCGTGGCTGTCGAAAACCACAGGCCAGCAATACCGTTTGCCAAGCGGTGCGGAATGGCTGCGCGCCGCGCAGGGCGTGCCGAAGGAAAGTCCGTGCCAGCTCGGCAACGTCGACGACGTCAGCCGCAAGAGCGCGATGGACAATGACAAACTGTCGTGCAGCGACGGCGCCGAATACACCGCGGCGGTCGGCCATTACGCACCCAGCGGCGTCGGCGCGTACGACATGTACGGCAACGTCAGCGAATGGACGGCCGGGGGCAGCGCGGGTTCGCGCATCTTCCGCGGACTGTCGTGGCGCGACGGCAGCCACCAGACGCCGCTCGCACGGCAGGGCACCGCAGACTCCAACGTCGGTTACACCAACGTGGGTTTCCGCGTGGTGCGCGTGATCGATGCCGCGCATGCGGCGCCGCCCCGGGTTGCCCGGCGCTGACGATGCGGCGTGAAAGCGGCATCACATGGCCGCTGTATCATTGAAGCGCAGGGGTTGGCTGGATACCGCCACGGAGGGCGGAGACCGATGGCAACCGCCGTTTCCTGCGCCGCCACCTGCACCGTTCCGCGGCGCC
>DASZTT010000026.1:0-33949 GCA_035547895.1 Rhodanobacteraceae bacterium | reverse complement strand
GGGACGGCTGGCTTCGAAGCAATTGCGTGTGGGTCAGTCCGTGGGTGGAACTGGATACGCCGATCGAGATTGCGCGCTATCGCAATTTCCTGGATGGCTATGCCGCCGAACAGCAACGTGCCGGTCGGTTCAACTGGGCGCCCAACGTGCGCCTGCGCGACGTGATGCAGTGGATGGCATACATGCACGTGGTGCCGCCGGAGAGCCGCATCTCGCTGCTGGTGTCGCTGGGCTTCTTCGTGATCTGCCTGGTCAACACCGTCGGACTGCTGCTGGCGAAGTTCATGCGACGTGCCGGCGAAATCGGCGTGCGCCGTGCGCTGGGCGCATCGCGACGCGAGATCTACACGCAATTCTTCATCGAGGCCGGCACGATCGGCGCAGCCGGCGGGGTGCTGGGATTGGTGCTCACCGCGATCGGCGTATCCGGCGTGGGCCTGTTGTTCAAGCCCGAAATCGCGCGGCTGGCGCACGTGGACCTGCCGCTGGTGGGCCTGACGCTGGCAGTCGCGATCGTCGCCACGGTGGTCGCGGCGTTCTACCCCACGTGGCGCGCGGCACACGTGCAGCCCGCGTGGCATTTGCGGAGCAATTAAGCCATGCAGATCCAGCCCATCCTTGCCGCGCTTCGCCAGCACAAGGCAGGCACCGTGCTGATCGCTTTGCAGATCGCATTGACGCTGGCGATCGTGTGCAACGCGCTGTTCATCATCCATCAGCGCGTGGCGCACTTGTCCGAACCGAGTGGCGTCGACGAAGCCGATCTTTTCGTGATCGACAGCCAGTGGGCAGGGCAGTCATCGGAGAAGCAGATCGACGCACAGATGCAAGCCGATCTTGCCGCGCTCCGGCAGCTGCCGGCGGTTCGCGATGCGACGGCATCCAATTCGTATCCTTTGCAAGGCGGCGGTTGGGACGATCTCATCACGCTCACCCCCGAACAAGTGCAAAAGACCACGGACGCGACGGTGTATTTTGGTGACGAGCATTTTCTGGATACGCTCGGAGTCAAGCTGATCGCCGGGCGCAATTTCCGCGCAGATGAAGTCGAGCCGCTGTCGCCGCGCGTCGCGGCTACGCCAGCCGCGGTAATCGTGACCAAGGCGCTCGCAGACAGGCTGTATCCGGGCGGCTCGGCGCTTGGCAAACAGTTCTACGCGATGGGTACGACGCCCACCACCATCGTCGGCGTCGTCCAGCGACTGCAGCGTGCGGAAGTCGATACCTGGTCGCGAGAGTACGCCTACCAGGCGTTGATATGGCCGCGACGCCTGGATGGGACGTTCGGCACAAAATACATCGTGCGCGCCAAACCCGGCGAGCTGTCGGCCGCGATGCGCGAGGCGCCCAAGGCGCTGTTCGCGCAAAGCCGCATGCGCATCATCGATCCGAAGAACGGGGTGCTGAGCTTCGCGCAAGTGCGCCATCGTGCCTACGACAGCGATCGCGGCACCGCGATCCTGATGGGCATCATCTGCGCGGTACTGCTGGTGATCACCGGCGCCGGCATCGTGGGCTTGACCAGTTTCTGGGTCGGCCAGCGGCGCAAGCAGATCGGCATCCGCCGTGCGCTGGGCGCGACGCAAAGCGACATCCTGCGCTACTTCCAGACCGAGAATCTTTTGATCGCCGGCGGCGGTGTGGTGGTGGGCGCGGTTTTCGCGGTCGGCCTGAACCTCTGGATGATGCGGCAACTCGCGACGGACCGCATGCCGCTACTGTACGTGCTGGCAGGCGTGATCGTGCTGCTGTTGCTGGGGCAGGGCGCGGTACTGGTGCCGGCGATGCGTGCTTCACGCGTCTCGCCGGTCGAAGCGACGCGGACGGTCTGAGAGGAGTCCATGTTCTCCTACTACCTCGATCTCGCGCTGCGCAGCCTGAAGCGCAATCCCGTGCTCACCGGATTGATGGTGCTCGCGATCGCGCTGGGCATTGGCGCTGCAATGACCACGCTGACGGTACTGCACGTGCTCTCGGGCGATCCCTTGCCGGGTCACAGCGCAGACATTTATTACCCACAGATCGATCCGGCCGACATGAACGGCTATCAGCCCGGTGGGGAACCGGCCGATCAGGTGACGTGGATCGACGGCATGAACCTGCTGCGCGCGCATCGCGCCACCCGGCAGGCGCTGATGACCGGCGGCTCCGTGCCAGTCCAGCCGGCGCAGGCGGATCTCGATGCGTTCTACGCCGACGCGCGTTACACCACCGCAGATTTCTTTCCGATGTTCGAGGTGCCGTTCGAATACGGCACGGCGTGGACCGCTTCCGATGACGAAAGCCGCGCACGCGTGGCGGTGATCTCGCGCAAATTGAACGACAAGCTGTTCCGCGGCCGGGACAGCGTGGGCAAGACCATCAACGTCAACGACGCCAATCTGCGCATCGTCGGCGTGGTCGATGCGTGGCGGCCCGATCCGCACTTCTACGATTTGTACCAGGGCAGGTACGGCGAGGACGAAGACGTGTTCGTGCCGCTGGCGACGTCGCGCGATTTGAAGCTGGCCCATGATGGATCGGTGGACTGCTGGGGCCAGGGTTCACCCGATCAGCAGATGCTGGAAACGGCGCCTTGCACCTGGCTGCAGTTCTGGGTGCAACTCGATACGCCGGCGAAGGCCGCCGCCTACAAGGCGTTCCTGGTCCATTACTCGCAGGAACAGAAAGCGCTGGGCCGCTTCGATCGACCGCCAAACGTGCGGCTGCGCAACGTGATGCAGTGGCTCGCATTCAGGAAAGTCGTGCCGGAGGACGTGCGCCTGCAGACGTGGCTTGCCTTCGGCTTCCTGCTGGTATGCCTCGTGAACACCGTCGGCTTGATGCTGGCGAAGTTCCTGCGCCGGTCCGGTGAAATCGGCGTGCGTCGCGCATTGGGCGCGGCGCGTCGCGCCGTATTCGAGCAACTGCTGGTCGAAGCGGGTCTGGTCGGCCTGGTCGGCGGTATCGGCGGCTTGCTGCTCGCCCAGTTGGGTTTGTGGCTGGTGCGCAGGCAGCCGGCGGATTACGCGAAGCTCGCGCATCTGGATCCGGTGATGCTGCTGGCCACGTTTGTGCTTGCCATCGGTGCGACCTTGATAGCCGGCCTGTTGCCCGCCTGGCGCGCCTGCCGCGTCACCCCCGCCTTGCAGTTGAAGGGGAACTGAAATGGACATCCTGCCGATCCTCTCCACGCTTCGCCGCCACAAGGTCACCGCGGTACTGATCGTGCTGGAGATCGCGCTGACGTGCGCGATCGTCTGCAACGCCGTGTTCCTGATCAGCCAACGCCTGCATCGGATGGACATGCCGAGCGGCGTTTCCATGCACGAGCTGGTGCAGGTGCAGGTTTCGCCGATCGGTTCGCAGCCCGACGCCAAGGCGCGAACGCTGGAAGACCTTGCGTCATTGCGGATGATCCCCGGCGTGCAGGCGGTGGCGCTGGCGAGCGAACTGCCGTTCACCAACTCATCATCGAACACTTCCGTATTGCTGAAACCCACGCAGACGCAGCCGACGCTCAACGCAACTTTGTACACCGGCGAAAACGTGCCGCAAACGCTTGGCGTGAAGCTGGTTGCCGGGCGCTGGTTCCAGTCCGACGAGTACATGGATTTCGCCGCCGCGGCCAGCAACCAGAAGGCGATCCCGGACTCATCCCGGATCGTGATCATCACCCGCGCGATGGCGCAGAAGTTGTGGCCCGGCGAAAACCCGCTCGGCAAGACGTTCTGGCTGGGGAACATCCTCGATGTGCGGGTGGTGGGCATCGTCGACAACCTGATCCGGCCGTCGTTGTGGTGGGGTGACAACACCGCGCAGTGGAGCATGATCCTGCCGTTGCGCCTGACCGTGGGCCAGGGCGCATCCTACGTGCTGCGCACCGCGCCGCAGGATCGGCAGCGCGTGATCCGCGCCGCCGTCGCCGCACTCAAGAAGCTCGATCCCAAACGCGTGGTCACCCAGCAGCGCACGCTGGACGACGCGCGCGCCGAATTCTTCCAGGGCGACCGTGCGATGACGAGCCTGTTGTTCGGCGTCATCATCGCGCTGCTGCTGGTCACCGGCCTCGGCATCGTCGGCCTGGCCAGTTTCTGGGTCGCGCAACGCCGCCGCACCATCGGCGTGCGCCGCGCGCTGGGCGCCACGCGCGCCGACATCCTGCACTACTTCCAGACGGAGAATTTCCTGCTCGCGACGCTCGGCATCGTGCTGGGCATGGTGCTGGCGTACGGCATCAACCTGCTGCTGATGCTGCACTACGAACTGCCGCGGATGCCGTGGATGTATTTCCCGATCGGCGCGCTCGCGTTGTGGCTGATCGGGCAGATGGCGGTACTGGGTCCGGCGCTGCGTGCATCGCAGGTGCCGCCGGTGGTCGCGACCCGGACGGTCTGAGGAGAACGCATGTTCGCCTACTACCTCGATCTCGCGCTGCGCAGCCTGAAGCGCAATCCCGTGCTCACCGGATTGATGGTGCTGGCGATCGGCCTCGGCATCGGGGCCAGCATGACCATGATCACGGTGCTGCATGTGATGAGCGGCGATCCATTGCCCGGACGCAGCGCGAAATTGTTCGTGCCCATGCTCGATCCGCGCGCGCCCGACAGTGGCCAGAATGCGCGTGCCGGCATCATGGGTACGCCGGACGCGTTCACGTGGGTGGATGCGGTGAATCTGCTGCGCGAGCATCGTGCCGATCGTCAGGCGGCGATGAGCGCAGGCTCGGTCGCGATCACGCCGTTGGATGCCGGCCAGCATCCCTTCTTCGCGGGCGGGCAATACGTGACCGCGGATTTCTTCCCGATGTTCGACGTGCCGTTCGCCGCCGGCAACGGCTGGACGGATGCGCAGGATCAGGCGCGTGCGCGCGTGGTGGTGTTGAACGCCGGGCTGGCCCGCAAACTGTTCGGCGATGGCGAGGCGGTCGGCAGGCTGGTGCGCCTCGACAACACCGAATTCCGCGTCATCGGCGTGTTGCGCGACTGGCATCCGCAGCCGGCGTTCTACGCGCAGCACGGGGCGCGCGTGTTCGGCGGCCCCGACCAGTTCTTCATGCCGCTGCAGACCGCGATGGAATTGCAGGCTTCCTTCCGCGGGCACTTCTCCTGCTGGGGCGACGGCACCGAGTCCCGCACCAGCGACCAGTGCACGTGGCTACAGGTCTGGGTGGAACTCGACAATCCCCTCGAGGTGCTTGCCTATGGCCGCTACCTCGACAACTACTGGCGCGACCAGCAGGCACACGGGCGCTTCCCGCGCAAGGATGCGCCCCCGCGCCTGTATGGCCTGATGGCCTGGCTGGCACACGAGCACATCATTCCCGACACCTTGTCGATGCAGTTGTGGCTGGCCGTCGGATTCCTCGCGGTGTGCATGTTGAGCGTGGTGGCGCTGCTGCTTGCGAAATTCCTGCGCCGCAGCGGCGAGATCAGCGTGCGCCGCGCGATGGGTGCGCGGCGGCGCGACGTGTTCGTGCAATTCGGCATCGAGTCCGCGCTGATCGGCACGCTCGGCGGATTGCTGGGCCTCGCCATCGCGCAACTCGGTTTGTGGAGCATCCGCCAGCGTCCCGATGGTTACGCGCACCTTGCGCAAATGGACGTGGGCATGCTGGTCGGAACCGTAGCGCTGGCGATCGCTGCGAGCGTGCTGGCGGGCGTGTTGCCGGCGTGGCGCGCCTGCCTGGTGGCGCCGGCGCTGCAATTGAAGACGCAGTGAAGGAACGGCCATGACCGAACTCAAGCCCATCCTCGCGAGCCTCGGCCGCCACAAGCTGATCGCGAGCCTGCTGGCATTGCTGGTCGCACTCACCTGCGCCATCGTCTGCAACGTCGCCTTCATGATCCAGCGGCAGGAGGCGTTGATGGGATTGCCGAGTGGTGTTGCGGAGGACCGGTTGGTCCTTATCGACAGCGCGAGCCTCGATCGAACCGCCAACCAGCTCGTGCGCCACCAGACCGATCTCGCGGCGTTGCGGATGATTCCGGGCGTCGAGTCGGTCGCGGCCGTCGACGCGCTCCCATTCAATGGCAACAACTGGACCAGCAGCGTGCAGACCTCACCCGACGCTCAGGCGTACGAAGTCGCGAGTCTGTTCAATGGCACGCGCGGCGAGCTGGGCACGCTGGGATTGAAGCTGGTCGCGGGCCGTGATTTTCGCGCCGACGAATACATCCCGCTGGACGCGGCCCACGGCAACGACGGCGTCCGGCACGTCGCCTCCGCCATCATCACCAAGGCCCTGGCCGAGCGCCTGTTTCCCGGCCAGAATCCGCTGGGCAAATCGATCTATCCGTACGACAACCCGATCCGCGTGATCGGCGTGGTGGAGCACCTGCTGCGGCCCGACGTGGATGCGGGCGCCGACAACGGCCAGAGCATCCTGTTTCCGTTGCTGCCCGACACCAACAGCATTACCTATGTGCTGCGCACCGCGCCGGGCGAACGGACGCGCGTGATGCGGCAGGCAGCGGCCACGCTGTATCGTGTCGATCCCGACCGCGTGTTGCGTGATCCGCAGACGTTCGTGCAATTGCGCGCGGACTACTTCCAGCGCGAGCGCGAGATGATCGGCTTGCTGATCGCGTCCGTCGTCGGGCTGATGTTCGTCACGGCGCTCGGCATCACCGGGCTCGCGAATTTCTGGGTGCTCCAGCGAACGCGCACCATCGGCATCCGCCGCGCCGTAGGCGCGACGCGCGCGGACATCCTGCGCTACTTCCAGACCGAGAACTTCCTGATCGTCACGCTCGGCGTCGTGCTGGGCGTGACGCTGGCGATCGGCCTGAACCTGCTGCTGATGACGCACTATGCGCTGCCGCGCTTGCCGCTCTGGTACCTGCCGGTCGGCGCGGTGACATTGTGGCTGCTGGGCCAGCTTGCGATCCTGGCGCCGGCGGTGCGCGCCTCACGAGTGCCGCCGGTGGTGGCAACGCGAAGCGTGTGACGCATCATGGTGGAGGGCGCCCTACAGCGCCCGCTTGCCTTCAGGACGTCGGTGGTTGCTGAGGCTGCTGCGGTTGCTGCGGCGGCATGAACTGCTGCACCTTGGCACGCACGCTGCTGTCGGTCTGCACCAAGTTTGCAATCTGCACGTAGCGCTTGGGCGACAACTGGTGGCTCTCGACCGCGGCTTCCATCTTCTGTTCGGCCGATTGCTTCAGCTTGGTGCGGTCATCCGGCGTCTTTGCGGACGCGAGCTGGGGTTGCAGCGAATTCTTGATGTTCTGCACGTCCACCACGGCACCCGCGAAATTCTTCAGTTCGGTGTCGCTCGGTGCGGGCCCGGTGTCGGTCTGGGATGCAGCGTTTCCTTGCGGCGCAGCTTGCTGCGGCGCGGGTTGCGTCTGGGCCAGTGCGGCGGGCGCCAGCATGGCAATCGCGAGTGACACGGCAGCCACGATGCCCGTGCGGTTGAGTGATCCGATCATTGCGTTCTCCTCGTCAGCGAAATGCATGGCGCTCGAAAGCGCCGCATTCACCGTAACGAGGCACGCGATGACCAGACAACCCCGCGCGGCGCATTGATTCAGGCGCAAGTCGGGTTGCGCGCGAAATCCGAACGCGTCATGAATGAACGACGTTCACGAGTCGTGTCGAAAATCGTCAATCTTCCAGTGTAAGCAGCGATGCATTGCCGCCGGCCGCGGTGGTGTTGACGGTGAAGGTGCGCTCGGTCGCAAAGCGCAGCAGATAGTGCGGGCCGCCGGCCTTGGGCCCGGTGCCGGACAGGTTTTCGCCGCCGAACGGCTGCACGCCGACCACCGCGCCGATCTGGTTGCGGTTGACGTAGAGGTTGCCGACCTTGGCACGCCGGCGGATGTGTTCGACGGTCTCGTCGATGCGGCTGTGCACGCCGAGCGTCAGTCCGAATCCGGTCGCGTTGATCGCGTCGATGACTTCATCGAGTTCGCTCGCCTTCCAGCGCACCACGTGCAGCGCGGGGCCGAACACTTCGCGGGTCAGCAATCGGATCGACGGGATTTCGTACGCGCGCGGCGCAAAGAAGGTGCCGTGCTCGGCGCCTTCGGGAAGTTTGGCCATGTTGATCAGCCTGGCCGAACCGCGCATCACTTCCGCGTGCTCCTCCAGCGAGGCGCACGACGGCTGGTCGATCACCGGGCCGACGTCGGTCGAAAGCAGCGCCGGGTCGCCAACTTTCAACTCGTCCATCGCGCCTTTCAACATCTCTATGACATGGTCGGCGATGTCTTCCTGCACGAACAGCACGCGCGCAGCCGAGCAGCGCTGGCCGGCGGAATCGAAAGCGCTGGTCATCACGTCCTTGACCAGTTGCTCGGGCAGCGCGGAAGAATCCGCGATCAGCGCGTTCTGGCCGCCGGTCTCGGCGATCAGCGCGGCGATCGGCGAATTGCGCGCGGCCAGGGTGCGGTTGATGGTCCAGGCGGTTTCGGTCGAGCCGGTGAAGCACACGCCCGCGATTTCCGGACGGGTCAGCAGCGTGTTGCCGATCACCGAACCCCGGCACGGCGCGTACTGCAACACCTTCTCGGGCACGCCGGCCTGGTGCAGCAGCTTCACCGCCATGTAGCCGATCAGGGTGGTCGGTTCGGCGGGTTTCGCGATCACCGCGTTGCCTGCGGCGAGTCCGGCCGCGACCTGGCCGGTGAAGATCGCGAGCGGGAAATTCCACGGCGAAATGCACACGAACACGCCGCGTCCGCGCAGGAACAACTGGTTGGATTCGCCGGTCGGGCCGGGCAGGTCTTCCGGCTTGCCGAACAACTTGCGCGCCATCGCCGCGTAGTAGCGGCACATGTCGGTGGCTTCGCGGACTTCGCCGATCGCGGCGGGGATGGTCTTGCCGGCTTCGCGCACGCACAGCGCGATCAGTTCGCCGCGGTTCTGTTCGAGCAGGTCGGCCGCGCGCTCGAGGATGCGTGCGCGTTCGTCCGCGGGCGTGTCGTCCCACGCCGTTTGCGCGGCCACGGCATTGTCCAGCGCGCGCAGCAACGTGGCCGCGTCGGCATCGCGCGACTGGCCCACGACGACGCGATGATCGGCAGGACTGGTGACCTCGCGCGCGGGTGTCGAGGATTGTGCGCCCGGCACCAGCGGTTCCGCGTGCCATGGTCCACGCTTCGCGTTGACGGCTTCGGCGAGGGATCTCAGTTCGTCGTCGTTGGCAAGGTTGACGCCCATGGAATTCTTCCGGAGTGTGCCGTACAGGTCGATTGGCAGGGGAATGCGGGGGTGCTGGTAATGGCCGCCGTGCGCCGCGCCGAACGCACGCACCTCGGTGCAGGGATCGGCGATCAATTCGTTGATCGGCAGCTTTTCGTCGCTGATGCGGTTGACGAAGCTGGTGTTGGCGCCGTTCTCGAGCAGGCGGCGCACCAGGTACGGAAGCAAATCCTCGTGGCTGCCGCACGGCGCGTACACGCGGCACGGCACGTTCCAGTGTCCGGGACCGACCACTTCCGCATACAGGTCGGCGCCCATGCCGTGCAGGCGCTGGAATTCGAATGGACGTCCGTTCGCGATGTGGTGGATTGCCGCGATGGTGTGCGCGTTGTGGGTGGCGAACTGCGGATAGATCACGTCGGCGCCGGCATCCAGCATGCGCCGCGCGTTGGCGAGGTACGACACGTCGGTGTTCGGCTTGCGCGTGAACACCGGGTAGCCGGACAGCCCCAGTTCCTGCGCGCGCTTGATTTCGGAATCCCAGTACGCGCCCTTGACCAGGCGCACGCACCAGCGGCGCCCCGCGGCCTTCGCGGTTTCGATCAGCCAGTCGATCACGAACGGCGCGCGTTTCTGGTACGCCTGTACCGCAAGGCCGAAGCCGTTCCAGCCTTCCAGCGACGGATGCGCGAACACCGCTTCCATCACGTCCAGCGACAGTTCCAGCCGATCGGCTTCCTCGGCGTCGATGGTCAATGCGATGCCCTGTGCCTTCGCGAGTTGCGCGAGTTCCAGCACCACCGGCGTCAATTCCGCATGGACGCGCTCGCGCTTGAAGACTTCGTAGCGAGGATGCAGCGCCGACAGCTTCACCGAGATCGACGGCGCATCCAGCAGGTTCGGGAACGGTCCGCGTGCTCCGAGCGCAAGGATCGCGTCGTGATATGCCTTTTTGTAGCGCAGCGCGTCGGGCGCGGTGAACGCGGCTTCGCCCAGCATGTCGTACGAATAGCGGTACTTCGCGTTGTCGCCTTTCGCGGAACGGTCCAGCGCTTCCTCGATGGTGCGGCCCATCACGAACTGGTGGCCCATGATGCGCATGGCCTGGCGCACCGCGAGGCGGATCATGGGTTCGCCGGCGCGCGCGATCAGTCGCTTGAACGCACCCGGCGCATCGGCGCGCGTGGAATCGGCAAGATTGACCAGATGCCCGGTGAGCATCAGTCCCCAGGTCGAGGCGTTGACGAACAGCGAATCGCTGGTGCCGAGATGTTTCCTCCAGTCGGCTTCGCCGAGCTTGTCGCGAATCAGCTTGTCGGTGGTGAGGCGGTCGGGGATGCGCAGCAGCGCTTCCGCCACGCACATCAGCAGCACGCCTTCCTCGGAAGAAAGGTCGTACTGGCGCATGAAGGATTCGACCGCGCTCTGGCTGGCGCTGCGTTCGCGCACGCGCGCGACCAGCGCGGCGGCCTGCGCTTCGACCGCTTCGCTTTCCCTTGATGGCAATGTGGCTTCGGCGAGCCGCGCCGCGACCACTTCGGATTCGTCGCCGCTCCAGGCGGCGGTGATGCGCGCACGCGCGGCGTTCGGCGGCGCGGGCAGTTCGGGGGCGAGGATTTCAGCCATCGGCGATGACTCACATATGACCGCCCATTGTACGGCTTGCGCGCGGCCCAGCCAATGACGCGCGGCAGAATGCGGGCACCGTGACGTCCTATTCTTGCCGCGATGTCCGGGCGGCCTTATGATTCCGGGATTGCGGTACCGCTGATGTCCATGATCACACGTCTACCGGTGGCGGCCGAAACCGGGCAAGTCACGCTGCTGCTGGCGCCCAATCGGGCACTCAGTCGCCAGCAGATGCGCCGGTTGACGTGGGAGCTGTGCATCGCGGCGTTGCTGGTGGCAGGCCTTGCGGCGTGGGGGGGCGATGTATTCGCGCCGCTGTTCGCGCTGGTCGAAGTTCCGGTGCTGGCGATGGCGTTGTGGCTGGTCTGGCGCAGCGGCGATCGCAGGGAACGCATCACGCTGGATACGGACCAGGTCCGCATCGAGCGACTCCCGTCCAGGGGCCGTGCGGCCAGCACGTTTCCGGTGGCGTGGACCCGGGTGCAGGTACGGGAGCGCGGCGATGGCCATCGCCACGTGGTACTGGCCGCGCAAGGGCGCGAGCAGGAAGTGGGCGAGTGTTTGGGCGACGACGAAAGGATGCAGTTGTCGCGATGGCTGAAGGCCTTGCTGTCCGGCCGCAGCGGCTGGCGCGAGAGTTGAAGTCTGCAGGGACATTCAAATGCGCGTTACAACCCTCGGATCATGAGGGCGACCTGACCGATACGAAGCAGCGTGCAGGCGGGTGCGGGGACGTGGGCTTCATGGGTACGGAGCTGGATGTTTCAGGGTTTTCAAAAAATCTTCCAGAGAATGCGATGACGACGATTTCCAGCAATTGCAAACGGCGGATCGTGGGGGCGGGCGCCGCCTCCGGTGCTCTGCTGGTATCCATGGCTGCCGCCGCCGATCCGCGTCCGTGGCAGCTCAATCTCGACAAGGGCGTGACCCCGATCTCGCAGCAGATCTGGAACCTGCACATGGCCGCGCTGTGGGTGTGCGTGGTGCTGGGCATCCTGGTGTTCGGCGCGATGTTCATCGCGATCTTCCGCTTCCGCCGGTCGAAAGGCGCGGTGGCGGCGACCTGGAGCCACAACACGCTGCTGGAAGTCGCCTGGACGGTCGTGCCGGTGCTGATCCTGATCGGCCTGGCCACGCCCGCGACCATCCTCACCCGCGAGATGTACAACGCCACCGATTCGCAGATGACCGTCAAGGTGACGGGCTACCAGTGGCTGTGGCGCTACGACTACATCAGTTATGACGGCAAGCCGATCACCAAGGTGCCGACGGTGTGGTCGCGGCTCGCTTGGGACAGCAACACCGCGCGCCAGCTCGGCTCCACGGTCAGCCCGTGGAGCGTGGTGGACAAGCAGACCGGTTTCCATGACTACCTGCTCGACGTGACGCATCCGCTGGTGATTCCGGCCGGCGTGAAGGTGCGCTTCCTGATCACTGCCGATGACGTGATCCACGGCTGGTGGGTGCCCGATTTCGCGACCAAGCGCGACGCCATCCCCGGCATCATGAACGACTCATGGACCAAGGTGGACAAGCCCGGCATCTATCGCGGCCAGTGCTACGTACTGTGCGGCCAGGACCACAGCGCGATGCCGATCGTGGTGAAGGTGCTGCCGAAGGACCAGTTCAACGCCTGGCTTGCGGAACAGGAAAGCGCCGCGACGCTCGACAAGGCCGCGCGCACCGCGCAGGCCGCGCCGCAGAAGCCCGATCCCGCCAAGGGTTGATCCGGCAACACGACAGCAGCACAAGGCATCCAGAGGATTTCGCATCATGTCCAGCACCGCGCAGGCCATCCACCACGAGGAACACCACCAGGGCTTCTTCGAGCGCTGGTTCATGTCCACCAACCACAAGGACATCGGCACGCTGTACCTGTCGTTCTCGTTCCTGATGCTGTTCGTGGGCGGCAGCATGGCGATGCTGATCCGCGGCGAGCTGTTCGAGCCGGGCCTGCAGTTGATCCAGCCCTACTTCTTCAACGAACTGACCGCGATGCATGGGCTGATCATGATCTTCGGCGTGATCATGCCCTCGTTCGTGGGCCTCGCGAACTGGATGATCCCGATGCAGATCGGCGCGCCCGACATGGCGCTGCCGCGCCTCAACAACCTGTCGTTCTGGATCCTGCCGTTCGCGTTCGTGCTGCTGCTGTCGACGTTCTTCATGCCGGGCGGTGCGCCCGCCGCGGGCTGGACGATGTATCCGCCGCTGGTGCTGCAGGGCGGCGACGCCATCGCGTTCATGATCTTCGCGATCCACCTGATGGGCATCTCGTCGATCCTGGGCTCGATCAACATCATCGCCACGATCCTCAACCTGCGCGCGCCGGGCCTCGATCTCCTCAAGATGCCGATGTTCTGCTGGTCATGGCTGATCACCTCGTTCCTGGTGATCGCGGTGATGCCGGTGCTGGCCGGTGCGGTCACGATGATGCTGTTCGACCGCTTCTTCGGCACCAACTTCTTCAACGCGGCGGCCGGCGGCGACCCCGTGATGTACCAGCACGTGTTCTGGTTCTTCGGCCATCCCGAGGTGTACATCATGATCCTGCCCGCGTTCGGGATCATCTCGGAAATCGTGCCGACCTTCTCGCGCAAGCCGTTGTTCGGCTACAAGGCGATGGTGTACGCGATCGCGTGCATCGCGTTCTTGTCGTTCATCGTGTGGTCGCACCACATGTTCACCGTCGGCCTGCCGCTGGGCGCCGAGGTGTTCTTCATGTTCTCGACCATGCTGATCGCGGTGCCGACCGGCGTGAAGATCTTCAACTGGGTCACCACGATGTGGAAGGGCTCGCTCTCCTTCGAGGTGCCGATGCTGTGGGCGATCGCCTTCATCGTGCTGTTCTCGATCGGCGGTTTCTCCGGCGTGATGATGGCGCTCGTGCCGGCCGACTTCCAGTACAACCAGACCTACTTCATCGTCGCGCACTTCCACTATGTGCTGGTGGGCGGCGCGCTGTTCGCGATCATCGCCGGGGTGTACTACTGGCTGCCGAAGTGGACGGGCAACATGTATTCCGACTTCTGGGCCAAGCTGCACTTCTGGTCCAGCACCATTTCGGTGAACGTGCTGTTCTTTCCGCAGCACTTCCTGGGCCTCGCCGGCATGCCGCGCCGCATCCCCGACTACAACGTTGCCTTCGCCGACTGGAACATGGTGTCGTCGATCGGTGGATTCTGGTTCGGCGCCACCCAGCTGATCTTCGTGGGCGTGGTGATCCATTGCATCTTCTTCTCGAAGCACAAGGCCGCGTCGCGGGGTTGGGAACACGCCTACGGGCTCGAGTGGACGCTGCCGTCGCCCGCGCCGCACCACAGCTTCACGGTGCCGCCGGTGATCGACGATACCAAGCTCGCGCATGGGGATATCAGCCATTGATTCGTGCCGTCCCTGATCGCTGCGCGATGAGACGATGGTACGCGAACAGTCATCCGCAATAGCAACACCAACTCGGCCATCCATGGCCTTGTTTTCAACAAAAGCTGCTCCGTTTGAATTTCATAAAACATGTTTCGGACACACCAACAAATCGATGAGAAACAACCGGTGCAGGATGACCTCGCGCGCCGCAAGGCCGGCGCGCGGCGCACGGCGTGGATCATCGCGGCGATCGCGATCGCGTTCTTCGTCGCCAGCCTGCTGCAGGGGCATTTCGTCGGCATTCCCAACTGGGTCCCCACACGTTGATCGAGCAACACCGTTCGCCAGCCTTACACCGGAATCCATGACATGAGCCAACTCGACGCCAACGTCTACTACGTTCCGCACAGCAGCCGCTGGCCGATCATCGCGGTGATCGGCATGTTCCTGTTCATGGCCGGTGCGGCGATCTGGCTGAACGGTTACGACGGACCCGGCCAGATCGTCCTGACGATCGGCGCGCTGACCATCATCGGCATGATGTTCGGCTGGTTCGGCAACGTGATCCGCGAATCGATGAAGGGCATCTTCAACGGCCAGGTCGACACCTCGTTCCGGATGGGCATGATGTGGTTCATCGTTTCCGAGGTGTTTTTCTTCGCCGCGTTCTTCGGCGGCCTGTTCTACATCCGCACCTTCGTGGTGCCGTGGCTCGGCGGCGCCGGCGACAAGGGCATCATCACCAACGGCTTCATCTGGCAGGGCTTCTCCGCGGCGTGGCCGACCAACGGCCCGGACTCGGTGGGCGGCTCGTTCATCGCCACCTCGCCGTGGGGCATCCCGCTGATCAACACGCTGCTGCTGCTGTCCTCGTCGATCACCGTGACGATCGCGCACCACGCGCTGCGCGCGGGCAACCGCAAGCGGCTGATCGGTTTCCTCGGCCTGACCATTCTGCTGGGCGCGACCTTCCTCGGCCTGCAGGCGCACGAATACTGGGAATCCTACGCCCACCTCAACATGACGCTGCACAGCGGCATCTACGGCGCGACCTTCTACATCCTCACCGGCTTCCATGGCCTGCACGTGACGCTGGGGACCATCATGCTGATCGTGATGTGGCTGCGCTGCGCGCGCGGACACTTCGACCGCGAACACCACTTCGCGTTCGAGGCGGTGTCGTGGTACTGGCACTTCGTGGACGTGATCTGGCTGTGCCTGTTCCTGTTCGTGTACATCCTGTAGCTCGCGTGAAGCGGCCGTGGCGGGCTGCATGCAACCCGCCAGGCTCTTCCCTTGCGGTGGGAGAACCGCGTCCGCAATCGGCGTAATCTTGCGTTGATCGGGGCAAGGCCGCCCGCGGCACGGGGACCGATTGAACGCGATGCGTCACGAAGGATGGATTGGACTGGCCGCCTGCGCACTGCTCGCCTGCGCCGGATCCGCGCCGGCCGCGGGGTGCACGCTGGGCAAATACGGCACGCTGTCCGTCGAGATGATCGGCGAGCGGCCCACCACGCTCGTCAAGGTCAACGGCGCGGTCACGCGCTTCGCGATCGACACCGGCGCCTGGTTCAACTTCATGTCGCGCGCCAATGCCGATGCCCTGGGACTGCGTCCGGTCCCCGCGCCGTTCGGGTTTCGCATGGGCGGAGTCGGCGGCTCTGCCGCCGCGGAAGTTGCCACGATCAAGGACCTCGGCTTCCTCGACACGGATCTGCACCGGGTCGATTTCGTGGTCGGCGGGTCGGACGCGGGGGAAGGCTCGCTGGGCGCCAATCTGCTCGATTTCGCGGATCTCGAACTCGATCTCGCGCACGGCAAGGTGACGCTGTTCAAGCCGGACGGCTGTCGCAAAGCCGCGCTGGCCTACTGGGTCAAGGATGGCGGCACCTATAACGTCGCCGACCTGCACCCTTCCGTCAATCCCAGCGACCGGCGCAGTTTCGTCGACGTGACGATCGACGGCAAAACGGTCCGCGCGTTGCTGGACAGCGGCGCCCTCGCCACGCTGCTGGACCGGCGGGCTGCCGAACGCGTGGGCATCGACCTGCACGGCCCGGGTGTGAAGCCGGGTGGCCGTATCGGCGGCATCGGGGCCAGGACGTACCAATCGTGGATCGTGCCCATCGACACGTTCTCGGTCGGCACCGAAACGATCCAGCACAGCGAGATGCTGGTGATGGACGGCAATTTCGGCGATGGTTCGACCGACATGGTGCTGGGCGTCGATTTCATGCTGGCCCATCGCATGTACATCGCCAACAGCCAGCGCAAGCTCTATTTCACTTACAACGGCGGCCGCGTGTTTTCGCTGGATACCGCCTCGATCGGAGCCCACGAATCGGCCGCTGCCGCGGGGGACGGTGCAGGCGGCGAACCGAAGACGGCGAGCGACTATGCGTTGCGTGGCCAGGCGCGCCTGGCGCGCGGCGAGCTCGCCAACGCGCTTGCCGATCTGGATGCCGCCATCCGGCTCGATCCGGGCAGTGCGGATGATCATTTGACGCGTGCCCGCATCCTGCTCGCCCGCAAACAGCCCGATGCGGCGCTGGCCGATCTGGACAAGGCGCTGGACCTCGATCCGGGAAACCTCGACGCACTGCTGCTGCGCGCCCGGCTGCGTTACGGGAAAAAAGACGAGGCGGGCGCCGCGGCTGATCTCGCGGCAGCGCGCCAGCATGCGCCGAGCGGTTCGATGCAATCCCGCGCCATTGCATCGCTGTATGTCGCCATCGACGAGCCGGCCAGCGCCGTGCCCTTGCTGGACGCGTGGATTCACGCGCACGAGGACGACGCCTCGCTCGGTGAAGCGCTCAATGAGCGCTGCTGGGCACGCGCACTTGCCAACCAGTCGCTGGACGACGCGCTGCACGATTGCCGCGAGGCCATCAAGCGCGACGGCGACCTCTCGGCCTATCTGGACAGCCTGGGCATGGTGTACCTGCGGATGGGCAACTACGCCGAATCGATCAAGGCGTACCGGCAGGCCCTCGCGCAATCGCCGCACACGGCGTGGTCGCATTACGGCCTGGGACTGGCCGAATTGCGCAGCGGGCAGGCCGATGCCGGCAAGACCGAGCTGGCGACGGCGCGTTCGCTCGACAAGGAAATCGACGCGCATGCCGCCAGGCTGGGTCTGGTTGCGCCAGGCGAGCCGGCGGTAGACCGGGCACCCGGCCCGCAGCCTTCCAAGGGTTGACCGGAGTTTGCGATAATTGCCGGTCTTCGTTCTCAGCGCACATACACGCCGTGCGGATGCAGCACGCCGGTGACGATGCCGATCACGATCAGTGCGATCAACAGCACCGAGAACGCGACGCGCCGCGTCAACGCCCACACCGTGCGGCCGGTGTCCTTGCGGTCGGTCATCATGAAATACAACGCCTGGCCCAGCTCGAAGATCACCACCAGGAACACGATGACCAGCACGGCCTTGTACACGGTGGTGAATGACATGGGCATGTCGCGCGCGGAAACGCCGAGTATAGCGTTGCGCCGCGGGCCGACGGTGCGCACGGCGTGATGCGCGTGCGGCGCCCCAGTGTGTTCGCGGTGTTGTTGACCGTGTGCGGCGTCGCGGTGTTCTGCGCGCTGGGCGTGTGGCAACTGCGCCGGGCCGCGTACAAGGAAACCGTGCTGGCGCGTTTCCACGATGCCGCCCGCGCGCCGCTGGTGAACCTTGCCGGCGCGCGGGCGGCGGGCGCGCCCGATGCCTATCCGCACGTCAAGGTCAGCGGAGCGCTGGAAGGCAACCACGTGTACCTGCTGGACGACCAGATGCGAGCGGGCCGCCTGGGCGTGATGGTGTTCGTGCCCTTCAGGCCAGTCGATTCGGCGCGCGTGCTGTTGGTGAACCTCGGGTTCCTCGCGAAGATGGGGCCCGACACCACCACGCTGCCGGACATTCCGCCGATCCCGGATCGCGCCGTCACGCTCACCGGCATCTACGCGCCGCCGCCGCTGCCGGGGCTGAAGCTCGGCGGCAATCCGCTGCCGCGCGAGAAGGCCTGGCCCAAGGTGGTCACCTTCATAGACCTGCGCGCGATCGCCAGCGATCTCGGCGCGGCGGTCTATCCGCATGTATTGCTGACCGACCCCGATCCGCACAGCGCCTACATCCGCAGCTGGACGGCCAACGTGATGCCGCCCGCGCGGCATCGTGCGTATGCCTTGCAATGGTTTTGCTTCGCGATCGCCGCGGTCGTGATGTTTTTCGTGCTGCATCGCATGAAGCGCGATGACGCGCTCGACACCGGACAGGAATAGACACGATGGATTTGCGCAATCGACGCCGCCTGCAGGCCGTAGTGATCGTCGGGATTTTCGCCGCTTCCATGATCGGTGCGGCCGCGATGATGATGTCCGGATGGTCGCCGCCCACGCGCAGCTACGGCACGCAGATCCGGCCTGAGCGCGAGCTCTCGCAAATGCCCGTGCGGCTGGCCGACGGCAAGCCCTTCGCGTTCCGCCGGCACGATGCGGCGTGGACGCTGGTCGCATTGCCCGGCCCGGGTTGCGCCGAACGCTGCCTGCGCAAGCTCGACCTCGTGCATCGCGTGCAGATCACGCTGGACAAGCAGGCCGGCATGCTGCGGCTGGTGTACCTCGGCGTGCCGCCGCAGGGCGCGGCGGCCGAAGGCTTCGACAAGGTGTGGACGCTCGCGAGCACGCCTTCGCAAACGCTCGAGGATTTCCGCCCGAAAACGCCCGACAGCGTGAGTGCGGTGCTGGTCACGCCGAGCGGCAAGGCCATGCTGAGTTATCCGGCGGGTTTCGATCCGATGCGGCTGCGCGGCGACCTCCAGAAAGCAGTGAAGGTGGCCTTGTGATGCCGACGACGAACCTGCCGCTGCGCACACTCGCCTGGATCGCCTGCGCGCTCGCTTTTTTCCTGATCATGTACGGCTCGTTCGTGCGCCTGTCCAATGCCGGCCTGTCGTGCCCCGACTGGCCGACCTGCTACGGGCGCATCACCTGGCCCGTGAAGCCGGCAGCCGTGGCGAAAGCCGACCGGGCGTTTCCGGACCGGCCCGTCGAAACGCACAAGACGTGGCGCGAGCAGACGCACCGCTTTGCCGCCGGCACGCTCGGACTGCTGGTGCTGGCCGAAGCGCTGGTGGCGACGTTCGCGGACCGGCGACGCTTTGCACTGGTAATCGTGGCGATCGTGCTGATCGGCATCGGCATACCGATGTACATGGCAAGGAACTACGTGACCGCCAGCGTGCTCGCTGCGATCGGTGAGTTGCTGCTGCTGGGCCTCGCGTTCCTCTGGCGAGGGTCCGGCTGGCGACGCATCGCGGTGCTGGCTTTGGCGGTGGTGTGTTTCCAGGCGCTGCTGGGAATGTGGACGGTGACCTGGCTGCTGAAACCCATCGTCGTCACCGGACACCTGCTGGGCGGCATGGCGACGTTCGCGTTGCTGGCGTGGGTGGCGTGGCGGCTGCAATGGGGTCGGAGTGGTGCTTCGAGAAGCAACCCGGTGACCCAGGCTCGATCGGCGAAACACTACCCCGACCCCGGTTTTCGGTTGCGCGGCGCGGCAATCGTCGGCGTGGTGCTGCTGGCGTGCCAGATTTTCCTGGGCGGCTGGACGTCGTCCAACTATGCGGCGCTCGCGTGCGGCATCGGCGGCTCGGCGTTTCCGACCTGCCTCGGCCAGTGGTGGCCGGCGATGGACTTCCACCAGGGCTTCATCCTGTGGCGCGGCATCGGCGTGGATTTCCAGGGCGGCATCCTGGATGCCGCCGCGCGCACCGCGATCCAGATGATCCACCGCTTCGGCGCGGCGGTGGTGTTCGTGTACGTGCTGTGGCTGGCGCACGAGGCCGGCCGCGCCGGCTTGCGCGGGCATGCGCTCGCACTCGCGCTGCTGCTGCTGTTGCAGGTCGCGCTGGGCATCAGCAACGTCGTGTTGGGCCTGCCGCTGGCGATCGCGGTCGCGCACACCGGTGGCGCGGCGCTGCTGCTGTTTGCGCTCGTGACCTTGCTTGCGCGATCGTCCCCGATCGCTGCCTCGCCGGAAGTCGCGGCGAGCGTGGGAGCCGTCAATCCATGAATGCCGAACGGTTGTCACGCCCTGGCTTTCCACGACGGCCGCTCCGGGCGAACCGCTTAAAATAGCCCGATGTCCACGCTCGCCGGCCAATACCTCGCCGCCACCAAGCCGCGCATCGTCGCGTTGCTGGTGTTCACCGCGATCATCGGAATGCTGCTCGCCGCGCCCGGGATGCCGCCGTGGCGGGCGCTGGTGTTCGGCACGCTGGGCATCTGGATGGCCTCGTCGGCGGCCGCGGCCTTGAACCAGTTGATCGACCAGCGCATCGACCGGGTGATGGCGCGCACCGCGCATCGTCCGCTGGTCACCGGCACGCTCACCGCGCGCCAGGTGCTGGTGTTCGCGACGCTGCTCGGCGTCGCATCGATGCTGATCCTCGGCTTGCTGGTGAACGGGCTCACCGCGCTGCTCACCTTCATCGGCCTGATCGGCTACGCGGTGATCTACACGGCGTTCCTGAAGCGCGCGACGCCGCAGAACATCGTGATCGGTGGCCTGGCCGGCGCGATCCCGCCGCTGCTGGGCTGGGCCGCGGTGACCGGCATGCAGGCCTCCAGCGACTGGGCCTATGGCCTGTTGCTGGTGCTGATCGTGTTCGTGTGGACGCCGCCGCACTTCTGGTCGCTGGCGATCTTCCGGCGCGAGGATTACCGGCGCGCCTGCATTCCGATGCTGCCGGTGGTGTACGGCGTCGAATACACGCGCTGGCACGTGCTGTTCTACACCGTGCTGCTGGTGCTGGTCAGCCTCCTGCCGTACCTCACCGGCATGAGCGGGCTGCTCTATCTCGGCGGCGCAGCGGTGCTCGGGATCGCCTACCTGTACTACGCGATCCGGCTGATGCGGCCGCCCGACGAGCGCTTCGCGATGAGCGCGTTCGGCTATTCCATCGTCTACCTGATCGCCCTGTTCAGCTTCCTGCTGGCAGACCATTGGCTGGCCACGCCGGTGGTGCGGGTGGGTGGCTACGTGCTGCAACGGATCGGGTAAGCTGGCGCGGCGCGGCGGGGGGAGCCGGCGCGGGCGAGGAATCGGGAGTCCGGACTCCCTGGCCAGGAGGTTGGCTGCGCTTGAACGTGGTCCTGCTGGTGGTGGCGATCGTCGCCGCGCTGATCAGCATCGCGCTGGCGGCCTGGGCGTTGCGCAAGCAGCGCCGCATCCTGAAGGAACTGACGGCGAGCCGCGAGCGCTACCGGCTGCTCGCCGAGTGCGCCAACGACGGTACCTGGGAGTTCGACGTCGCCGCGCGGCGTTTCGATTTCTCGCGGCGGCTCTACCAGCTCCTCGGCTACGACGAAGGCACGCTGAGCACGCCGGAGGATCTGCAGCGCATCGTTGCGCCCGAGGATTATCCGGGCTCGCGCGAAGCGATCTACGCGCACATGCAGGCGCGCCGCACCGAGGAATTGCAGCGCATCATGCGCATGCGCACCGGCGACGGACGAATCCTGACGGTGCTCGCGCGCAGCGTGGTCCAGTACGCCGAGGATGGCACGCCGGCGCGCGTGCTGGGTTCGTACACCGACATCACCAAGCGCCTGCGCGACGAGCGCCAGCTGCAGATCGCCGCCAGCGTGTTCGATGCCGGCAGCGACGGCATCCTCATCAGCGACGCGCTCCAGCGCATCGTCTCGGTCAACAGCGCCTTCATGCGCGTGACCGGCTACCAGCGCGAAGAGCTGACCGGACGGCCGGTGCGCGACATGCAGGTGCCATCGCCGGCGACGCGCGCCTGTGATCTCGCCTTGCGCGAGTCGGACAAGTGGAGCGGCGAAATCGCTTGGCGCCGCCGCAACGGCGAGAGCAAGGCGCTCGACAGCTCGGTGGTCGCGGTGCGCGACTCTTCCGGCGAGGTCGCGTTCCACATCCACGTGTGCATCGATACCGCCGAGCTGCGGTACGCGCAGGCGCGCATCCGCCACCTGGCGTACTTCGATCCGCTCACCGGATTGCCCAACCGTACCCACATGCGCGGCCAGTTCGCGCAGGCGCTGGCGGTGGCGCGGCACGGCGCGCGGCCGCTGGCAGTGGTGTTTTTCGATCTCGACAATTTCAAGGAGATCAACGATACCGCCGGCCACAGCGTGGGCGACGACGTGATCTGCACGGTGGCGCAGCGGCTGAGCGAAGGCGTGCGCGAAGGCGACGTGCTGTGCCGCTTCGGCGGCGACGAGTTCCTGCTGCTGCTGCCCGACACCGATGCCGCCGCGGCCGAAATCCTGACCCGGCGCCTGATCGAGCGGATCTGCCAGCCCGTCGACGTCGAAGGCCGCCTGCTGGACATCGCCGCCAGCGCGGGCTTCAGCATCTTCCCCGACGACGCGACCGATGCCGAAAACCTGGTGCGCGAGGCCGACACCGCGTTGTTCCGCGCCAAGGCGGAAGGCGGCAACACGGTGTTGCGTTTCCTGCCGTGGATGGGCGAAGCCGTGACCTGGCGGCACGACATGCAGGCCGCGCTGCGTGCGGCGATCGTGCGCTCTCAGTTCGTGCTGCGCTACCAGCCGATCGTGGACGCTCGGGCCAATCGCATCCGCGGATTCGAGGCGCTGCTGTACTGGAACCGGCCCGGCATGGGCGTGGTCGGCCCCAGCTCGTTCATCGGCTTGGCGGAGGAGTCGCGGCTGATCGAATCGATCGGCGCGTGGGTGGTCGATGAAGCCTGCCGGCAACTGGCCGCATGGAAGCATGCCGGGCTGCCCGGGTTCTACATCGGCATCAATGTTTCGGGCATGCAACTGCGCGTGGGCGGCGCCTTCCAGGCGGTGCTGGGCGAAGCGATGCGCAAGCACCGCATCGGCAACGAAGACCTGATGCTGGAAATCACCGAACGGCACCTGGTGCAGGACGTGAAGGGCGGGCTGCCGCTGCTGGAAACGCTGACCGCCAGCGGTCTGCGCGTGTCCATCGACGATTTCGGCACCGGCTATTCCAACCTCGAATCGCTGAAGAACCTCACCGTCAACCAGATCAAGATCGACCGCGCCTTCGTGCGCAACCTGATGACCGAGTCGGGCGATCGCGCGATCGTGCGTTCGATCATCGCGCTGGGCCGCAGCCTGGGCCTGCAGGTCGTCGCCGAGGGCGTGGAGACCGGCGAGCAGATGCAGATGCTGCGCGAATTCGGCTGCGACCTGCTGCAGGGATTCCTGTACGCGCGTCCGCTCGAAGTCGATGCGGTGCCCGGATTCCTTACCGAACTCGCCGCCGGCAAGGCGGGCCGCAAGGCTGGCGAGCGCGGCCCCGTTGTGTTGTGATACGGAGTTGCCGCATCGCGGCGATGCGTGCGGCACTCCGTGTGTGATGGACAATCCCTTGAATCTGCTTCTGGACTTTGCGCGCTGGTGGATCCCCTGGGAGCCCTCGGCGAGCGCGGTCGCGGTGTTCGCGATGGTGGCGTGGCTGTACTGGCGCGGCGCGCGGTGCTCGCCGGCCACCGCGCCGTGGCAGAGGCAAGCGCTGTTCTGGCCAGGCCTGTTCATCATCTACTTCAGCCTGCACACACGGCTCGACTTGTATGCCGAGCACGAATTCTTCGTGAACCGCCTGCAGCAATTCGGATTGCAGCACCTCGGCCCGTTCCTGGTCGTGCTGGCGTATCCCGGCCCGGCGTTGCGCAGCGGTTTGCCGCTGCCGTGGCGGACGCGCTGGGTGCGTCCGCTGGCGCGCAGCGCGCCGTGGCGCGCGCTTTGCGGTTTCCTGCTCAATCCCTGGATCGCATCGTTCGTGTTCGTCGGCGTGATGCTGTTCTGGCTGTGGCCGTCGGTGCTGTTTTACGCGATGCTGGATTGGCGGCTGTACCGCGTGATGAACTGGAGCATGATCCTGGCGGGGCTGCTGTACTGGTGGCTGATCCTGGATAGCCGACCCAAGCCGCCCGCGCGGCTGGCGCCGGGCCTGCGCGTGCTGCTGGAAATGCTGGTAATGGTGCCGCTGATCCTGGCCGGCGCGTACATCACGTTTACCGGCAAGGATTTGTATCCCATCTACAGCCTCTGCGGGCGCGCGTTCAACGGCATTCCACCCGCCACCGACCAGTACCTGGGCGGCCTGATCCTGTGGATACCGGGCGCGATGATGAGCGTGCTGGCCGCGGCGATCGCGTTCGCCCATTGGCTGTCACTCGATTCGCGCGGACGCCTGCCGTCGCGGAAAGCCCGGCGTGAAGCCTGGCGCGCGCGCGTGGTCGCGCGCACTCACGGTCCAGAGGCGTTCGCCGGACGCACCGAAAAATCCACCTGAAGCGTCGTGCCATCTGCGAAACGCAGCGTGACGGGCACCTTGTCGCCCGGTTTCACCGGGTGCTTGGGATGCATCAGCATCAGGTGATAGCCGCCCGGCGCGAGCTTCACGCTGCCGTGCGCCGGAATATCGAGGTGATCAATCATCTCCATCGTGCTGTCGCCTTGCGCGAGGCGCGAGTGATGCAGCATCGCCGAGCCGTAATCGGCACTGCTGGCACCGGCGAGGCGCTGCACGCCGTCGCCGTCGTTGATGATCGTCGCGTAGCCCGCCGCCGGCAGGTTCGCCGGCAGCCAGCGGATCCAGGCGTGTTCGACCCGGATGTTCGCCGGCGCCGCCGGCGCAGCGCTCACCGCAACGGCCAGGAGCAAACCCGCGCACCCCGCCGCGCGCAGCATCTTGTGCAGGACGTAGCTCATGACGACTGGCCCACCAGGATGTCGAGGTCGTGCAGGATCTCGTCGTTGGAAGAACCCGGCGTCGCCAGCAGCCGCGCATGGCCTTCGCGATCGAACACGTAGATCGCCGAGCTATGCGTGACGTCGTAGTCGCCGGCCTTGCCGTTCGAGGTTTCGGCCTTGTAGTACGCGCGATAGCGCTTGGCCAGCTGCGCGATGTCGTCCCGCGTGCCGGTCAACCCCACCACGCGCGGATCGAATGCGGTGACGTACTGGTGCAGCACAGGTACCGTGTCGCGCGCCGGATCCACCGTCACGAACAGCACGCGCACCTCGTCCGCGGCCTTGCCCATCTTCATCAGCACCGTGTGCAGGTGCACCAGCGTCAGCGGGCACACGTCGGGGCAATTCGTGTAGCCGAAATACAGCAACACGACCTTGTCGCGATAGCTCGCCGCGGTGACCGGCTGGCCGAGATCGTTGGTCATGCTGAATTGCAGATCGGGCAAGTGGCCCTGCACGTCGTCGAGCTGCCATTGCGGATGCGCTGCGCAACCGGCGAGCATCATGGTGGCCGCGACGGCAAGCAGCCAGCGAAAGGGTGAGTGGCGGAGCGACATGGCGATGCCCGGAGCGGTGATGCGACCGCTCATGATATCGCGGACGCGCGCCGGTTCGGTTTCACGCTCACTCAACGCCCGCGTTCGATCCGCCGCAGGAACACCCGCATCTCCTTCGCAGCCTGCACGTCGCCGTGCGCCTCGGCGACGGCGATGCCGCGCTGCCATGCGTCCGCGGCGGCCTGCGCGTCACCGGCGCGCAGGCAGGCTTGCCCGAGTTGCTTCCACGCCGCCGAATAGCCGTCATCGAACCCGATCGCCGCGCGCAGCTGCGTGATCGCGCCGCTGGTGTCGCCGGCGTCGAGCAGCGCGGTGCCCAGCGAATAGCGCAGCAACGCACCATCGCGAGGGCCGTCCAACTGCGCACGCAAGGCCTCGATGCGCTGCATCACTTCACTTCACCATAGCGCCAGTAACTCGGCGCCGGCAGCAGGATCGTGGGCGTGAAGGATTCCGGGGGTTGCTGGCCCCGCCGCAGCGTTGCCAGCGTGGGCGCATCCCAGATCACCATCCACACTCCGCGGTAAGGCTGGACCAGGCGCGCGTAGCGCAAGGCGTTGGCGTCGAGGCGGTCCGGATACTCGATGACCAGTCCGTGCGGATGCTTCGCGGCCCAGTCCTGCAGGAATTGGCCTTCGTAGAGGCGGTCGATCGGCCGGGTCATGCGGCCGGCGAATTCGAACTGGCCGTCGTAAATGCCGAGGTTGCCGATCGCATGGCCCCGCGCTTCGGCGTGCGCCAGCAATTGCGCGGCCGGACGCATGTCGAAGGCCGGATAGAACGCCAGCGCGAACAGCGCATACGCCCCCGCGGTTCCGATCAGGCTGGCGCCTGCGATGCGGCGCAGCTTGCCGCGTCCCGGCAGCAACAGGAACGCACCCAGCAAGGCGTACAACACGCCGAACGGGGCGCCGACGCTCGCGCAGTCGTGCAGCCAGTGATCGTGGAGCCTGCCGGCATTCTGCAACAGCGGCAGCGCGAACAGCAGCGCGGCCGCCGCGAAGGATCCCGCGGCGAGCGGCCATGCGCCCAGCCACGCGCTGTGCGACGCCCACCCGCCGCGGGTGCGCAGGAACGTGACCGCAGCCGCCATCACGATCGCCGCGGCCGGCAGCTCGGGCACGAAGTAGTAACTCTGCTTGCCGCTGAAAGCACTGAAGATCAGGAACGCCGGAACCAGCCACGCCACCAGCATCCGCAAGCCCGCGGGCAGCGGACGCCGCAGCGCGAACAGGCCGGCCCACATGCGTGGCCACAGCACGAAAGGGAACAGCAGCACGAACACCCACGGCACGTACCACCAGAACGGCCGCTTGTGGATGAAGGCGTTCACCACGCGTCCACCGGTCTGCTTGAACAGCAGGGCGTGGCTGTAGGCGCCCCCGCTCGCATCGATGGCCGGAATCACCCATGCGGCGAGGATCAGGCCGCCGCCGATGATCGCGACAACACCGAGCGCATACCAGCGCGCGCGATGTTCGCGCGCGTAACCGCACCACCACGGACCCAGCAGCCACGCCGGCGCCACGTGCACCAGCATCACCGGCCCCTTGGTCAGGAAACCGAGGCCGATGCAGATGGTGAAGCCGATCCATCGCGGCCTCGCACGTCGTGGACTGGGAACGAGGCACAGCATCGCACCCAGCACCCACACGGCCAGCAGACCGTCGTACATGATCTGCAGGCCGTACAGAAATCCGAACGACAGCGCCAGCAGCATCCATGGCGCGGTACGCGCGATCCACGCCTGCTCGGGAAACAGGCGGCGCGCGAGCGATTGCGCGAGGACCAGTTGCGCGGCGCCGATCAGCACCATCAGCACGCGCGGCCACACATCGTTGACGCCGAACACCGCCCAGCCCGCGTGGATCAGCCAGAACAGCAGCGGTGCCTTTTCCGAATACGGCGCGCCGTTGATGTGCGGCACCAGGAACTGGTGGTGGGCCCACATGTCCCACGCCACCGCCAGCGCCCGCGTGGAGTGCAGCGGAATCGGCGGCTGCAGGAAAATCGCGATCAGCGCGACCAGCAGGTAGAGCGGCAGCCACCACAACAGGGCGCGCAGGTGTTCGGATCGGGCGTAGGAGGCGTCGGTCAAGGCAAGGGCTCGCAGGCGCCGCGGCGCGATCGGAAATTGTACCGGGAGGTCGCCCGCGGAACCGTCGTGGAAGTCAGGCCATGGTTGGCCGCTGGCGTTCGTTGTCCCAGGACCGCTCCGGGCCATCGCATCGAAGCAGCGATGATGGACGATCGCGGAACAAATTTCGCCGCGGCAGATCGCACGACGCGACGATCACCGGGTCCGGAGCGATGTCGCTGAGGCGCGAATCGCGGCTTCCGCGCCACCCGCGTGCAAGCGATCGGGCAACGGTGTCAGCCGCAACATGTCACCGGGCCGGCCGAAACGGATCACGATCGGATTCATGCGGAAGCGGTGGCGATCAGGGGTGAGGCCGGCCTGCGCAGCGGCAACGCCCGCCACGCGGCCACCACTTCCCCGAGGCTGATCTGGTCCACGCGATTGCGTTCGGGCAGGCCGCCTAGGGCGACGACCGGGCTGCCCGTCGGACTGCGGGGCAGCCACAGCGTCGGCGGTTGCGCGCCGTACAGCACCACCAGCGGACAGCCCAGCGCCGCGGCGGCCTGGGCAGGACCGGTGTCGATGGAAATCATCGCGGTCGCGTATTCGCACAAGGCCAGCAAGCGACGCAACGGCAGCTCGTCGCCGGCCGCGAGCACGCGCGGCGAATGCGCGCCCTCGGCGATCCGCCGCAGCAGCGCCGTTTCGGGAGGCGCGCCGCACAGGATGACCTTGAGGTCAGGGTGGCGCGCGAGCGCCGCGCGGATCAGCCCCGTCCAATTGGCCAGCGGCCACTGCTTGTCGTCGCCAAGCTGGCCTGCGCGTCCGCGCTTGAGGGTGCGCTTGTTGCCCGGCTGCAACAACAGCAGTGGCGCGTCCTCGAACCCATGCGCGCACAGCCACGCGTGCAGGTCCGTGCGGTCATCATGCTGGAGGACGAGGCAGGGCGCGTTGGGTACCTGCATCGGGGCGACTGCGGGCGCCGCCGCGAAGGCCGCGGGCGTCATTGCGCCGAAGCGGTGCCAGCGATCGATCCAGTGTTCGCCTGCACGCAGCATGCAGTCCGGGTTGGCGAACACGCAGTGCTCTTCCGGAATGTGCGCGCGCCGCAACAGCCAGCGGATCTTGTCGATCGAATAATCATCGCAGACGTACACCGGCCCGGGCGGCTGCATGCGCAGTGACGAGACCAGCTGCCGCTGGCCCGCATCCAGCCAGAACGGCCGCTTCCGGCTGGACAGTCCGAGCGTCGCGCGCACGTCGGGATGACCCGCGAACAGCGGCGCCAGCCAGCCACCCGATCCGAGCACGCGGCACGCCTGTCCGTAGCGGCGGTGCAGCATGCGCAGCAGCGGCGTCAGCAACACCATATCGCCAAAGGCACCGAAGCGGATCACGAGCGGGGCGGCGAAGGTGGCTGGCATGATGGTCTCGCGGACGTTCGGGCAGTTTGGCGGGCCTGCCTGTCGCCGACCTTTCCGGCGCGCCCGTTACACTCGCAAAGGGAATGTTGCCAGGCTTAGCCATGTCCGAACGCCCCCGCATTTCGGCCTGCGTGATCACCTTGAACGAAGCCGATCGCGTCGGTGATTGCCTCGCCTCGCTGGCGTTCTGCGACGAAGCGGTGGTCGTCGATTCGGGCTCGCACGACGATACCTGCAAAATCGCGGCCGTGCACGGTGCGCGCGTGATCGGGCATTCGTTCGAAGGCTTTCGCGCGCAGAAGGCCTTCGCGGTCGCCCAGGCCCGGCACGACTGGGTGCTGTGCCTGGATGCCGACGAGCGCGTGACGCCGGCGCTGCGCGCCTCCATCGAGGCCGCGCGCGACGCGGGTTTCGCCGACGCGGCGGGTTATCGCTGTGCGCGCGCAACCGAATATTTCGGCGCGTTCCTGCGCCACGGCAATGCCTATCCCGACCGCGTGCTGCGCCTGTTCGACCGCCGCCGCGGGGGCTGGCATGCGGGCCGTGAAATCCACGAGCACGCGGTGGTGGACGGCAAGGTTGCAATTCTTGCGGGCGACCTCGAGCACGTCGCCTATCGCTCTCTGGATGACCAGCTCGCGCGCTACCGCCGCTACGCGGCGATGATGGCCGAACACATGCACGCGAGCGGGCGGCGCGCGCACCTGCACAACCTCGTGCTCAATCCGTTCTGGCGGTTCCTGCGGGGCTACCTGGTGCGCGCCGGCTTCATGGACGGCTGGCGCGGCTTCCTGTTCGCCTGCATGGAAGCCGACTACGCGCGCGAAAAGTTCGCGCGGCTGTGGTTGATGCAACATGGGGCAACGGCATCGGGCTGCCAGAATGGCGGATCGCCAAAACCAGCGCTCGACGGCGCAAATGCAACGAGGGAGCCATGAAAACCGCATTGATCACCGGGGTGTCCGGACAGGACGGCGCGTACCTCGTACAGCTCTTGCTGGACAAGGGTTACAAGGTGTACGGCGCGTACCGCCGCACCAGTTCCGTCAACTTCTGGCGCATGCAGGAACTCGGTGTCGCGAGCCATCCGAACCTGGAACTGGTCGAATACGACCTGACCGATCCCGGTTGCAGCCTGCGCCTGATCGAAAGGGCGCGGCCGGACGAGGTGTACAACCTCGCCGCGCAAAGTTTCGTCGGGGTGTCGTTCGAACAGCCGATCACGACCGCCGAGATCACCGGGCTGGGTGCTCTGCACCTGCTCGACGCCATCCGCACGGTGAAGCCCGACACGCGCTTTTACCAGGCTTCCACGTCGGAGATGTTCGGCAAGGTGCAGGCGGTGCCGCAGAACGAGCACACGATGTTCTGGCCGCGCAGCCCGTATGGCGTGGCCAAGCTGTTCGCGCACTGGAGCACGGTGAATTACCGCGAATCGTTCGGCATCTTCGGCGCCAGCGGCATCCTGTTCAACCACGAATCGCCGCTGCGCGGACGCGAGTTCGTCACCCGCAAGATCACCGACGCGGTGGCACGCATCAGGCTCGGGCAGCAGGAATGCCTGGAACTCGGCAACCTCGATGCCAGGCGCGACTGGGGCTATGCCGCGGAATATGTCGAAGGGATGTGGCGGATGCTGCAGGCGAAGCAGCCCGACACCTTCGTGCTGGCGACCGGACGCACCGAAACCGTCCGTGATTTCGCGACGCTGGCCTTCAAGGCCGCCGGCATCGGCATCGAGTGGAAAGGCCGCGAACAGCACGAAACCGGCATCCGCACCGACACCGGCAAGGTCGCGGTGAAGGTCAACCCGAAGTTCTATCGTCCGGCCGAGGTGGACATGCTGATCGGCGATGCCGCGCACGCACGCGAGGTGCTGGGCTGGCAGGCCAGGACTTCGCTGGAAGACCTGTGCCGGATGATGGTGGAGGCCGATCTGAAGCGGGTGGAACGTGGCGTCTCGTTCTGACAAGCCGCGGGCCCTGCTGACGGGGTGCCACGGGTTCACCGGACGCTACGTTGCAGCGGCATTGCAAGCCGCCGGCTACGAAGTCATCGGCTTGGCGCACGACGGCGATCCGCCGCGTGAAGGCGTGCTGCGTGCCAACCTGCTCGATCGCGATGCCGTAACGCGCGCGGTGGCCGAAGCGCGTGCGGACGCGGTGGTGCACCTCGCGGCGATCTCGTTCGTGGCGCACGGCGACGCGGATGAAATCTACCGCACCAACATCGCCGGCACGCGCAATCTTCTGGAGGCGCTGGCGGCTTGCGATCACAAGCCGGCCAGCGTGGTGCTGGCGAGCAGCGCCAACATCTACGGCAACGCCAAGGTCGAGCCGATCACCGAAACGACCCCGCCGGCGCCCGCCAACGACTACGCGGTGTCCAAGCTCGCGATGGAATACATGGCGCGGTTGTGGATGGACCGTCTGCCGATCACCGTGGTGCGGCCCTTCAATTACACCGGCGTGGGTCAGGGCAAGCAATTCCTGATTCCCAAAATCGTCGCGCATTTTCAACGCGGCGATCGGATCATCGAACTCGGCAACACCGACGTCGCGCGGGATTTTTCCGACGTGCGCGACGTTGCGCGCGCTTACGCGGCGATCGTCACGAAAGCGCCCGCCGGCGAGACGATCAACATCTGCTCGGGCACCGCGCATTCCCTCGGCGACGTGCTGGACATGATGGCGAAGATCGCCGGCTATGCCATCGAGGTGCGGGTCAATCCGGCATTCGTGCGCGGCAACGAGGTGAAGCGGCTGGTCGGTTCGAATGCCCGCCTGCAGGCAGTGGCGGGTTTCGCGCCGGCGATCCCGCTGGTGGAAACCTTGCGCTGGATGTGTTCGGTACGGTAGTTCCGGTCAAGCCAGCGCACGGATCGACTCCGCGATGCGGATGCGAAAGGCACGGTCGTTGTCCTCGAACCACGCGCGCGCTGCTGCGCCCATGCGTTCGAGTTCGGCATCGGGCGTTTCCAGCAGGCGCTGGATCGCGGCTTCCAGCGCCGTGCCTTCGTAGAAGTAGGTGGTCGCCAGGCTTTGCCTGCCGGTGCTTGAGTATGGAATCAGCGCACCGCGTGCGGGCGTGATCATCTCGTTCATTGGCGGCGCATCGAGCGTTGTCACCACCGCACCGATGCCCATGGCCTCGACCAGGTAGTGTCCGAAGCCCTCCGTCTCGGAAGGACACAGGTGGAAGCGGTGCGCGTTCTGGATGCGCCTCAGCTCGGCATCGGGGATGTAGTCGACGCGGTGGTCGATGTTCGGGGCCCGCACGACTTCACCGGCGCTGCGCGGACTTTGCAGCACCGTGAGGCGCGGCCATCCCGGATGGCGGCGCCACGTCGCCATCAGCGTTGCGGTGCCCTTGTTGGCGCTGCGGCCGGCAAGGTGGAAGAACGCCCGCTCACGCGGCACGGAAGCGTCGCGGCGGTCTTCGCTGGTGAAGCCCGTGTAGTCCGCGCGCAGGCCGAGCGCTTCGAAAATCGGCTTGGCGTGGTGCGTCAGCACGAACGCACGATCGAGGCGCGGCAGCCACGCGCGGTCGCGCTCGTCGAACCATTCCGGATGCGGCAGCAGCACGTTGCGGCGCGCGGTGGGAAGGTACTCCGGCCGCACGCGCTCCAGCATCAGGTTGATGTCCCAGGGCGGCGCGCTGCGGCCCGCCATTCGGCGCGCCAGCGTTTGCGCCCGAAGGCGCAGGGGATGCCAGGCCTTGCGCAGCGCACCGCGACGGATGCCGCTGACCGTCACTTCGAATCCCGATTCCTCCAGCACGCCGCGCAACAGGCGCAGGTGATGGCTGAGCCCGAAGCCATTGTCGCGCGCGATCAGGTTGACCCGGATCATGTCCGCACCACCATCTCGCGCAGCGCCTCGTCGAGGCGCGCGGGAAACGCCGCGCGCTCGGATTCGTACCAGGCACGCGCCGCCGCACCCATGGCCTCGCAGCGTGCAGGGCCGGTCGCGATCGCCTGGCCTATCGCCGCTTCCAGCGCGGCGTCATCGAAGTGGTAAGTGGTTGCGAGATGCTGGCTTCCGGTGCGCGAATACGGAACCAGGATGCCGCGTTCCGGCGTGATCATTTCGTTCATCGGTGGCGCATCCAGCGTGACCACCACCGCGCCCACGCTCATGGCCTCGACGATGTAATGGCCGAAACCCTCGGTTTCGGACGGGCACAGGTGGAAAAGGTGCGCGTTCTGCAAGCGCTTCAATTCGGCATCTTCGAGGTAGCCGATGCGGTGTTCGATGTTCGCCGCCGGCGCGCCCGGTTTTGCTTCCTTCGGGTGCTGCACTACGGTCAGGCGCGGCCATTCTGGGTGGCGGCGCCACAGCGCCAGCAGGGGTTCGGTGTTCTTGGTGCGGCTGGAACCGGCGAGATGGAAAAACGCACGTTCCCGCGGCACCGAGGTGTCGCGCCGATCATCGCTGGTGAAGCCGATGCACAGCGCGCGACAACCTTGCGCGGCGAACACCCGCTGCGCCTCGCGGGTTTTCGCGAGCACGAGATCGATGCGGGGCAGCGACTCCATGTCGCGCGGCAGGAACCATTCCGGGTGCGGCAGCAGCACGCGATGGGGGGCATCGTCAAGGAAGGCCGCGGCGATGTGTTCCTCCATCAGCACGAAATCGTAAGGCGGCGGCAGGCCGCGGCGACGGCGGCGCGCGAGTTCCGCCGCATGCCGCTTGCCGTGCAGGCGCTGGATCAATCCGGGAATCCCGCCGCGCCGTCGCGTGTTGGTGAAATCCACCCGGTAGCCGCGACCGCGCAGGGTTTCAGCGAGAAGGCGCAAATCACGCGACAGGCCGACGCCATTGTCGAAACCGAGCAGGTGTACCGACCGGGCCGCGGAGTCAGTCATCGAGTTCAAGCGCGCCGAATTGTCCTGCATCATCGCTTCTCGGGGGCACGCAGCCGGGCACCACGGCGCTGCGCGTGAACACGTACCATTCGCGGCGGTTGGCGTGTCCGACATGGATCGCGTCGGCCGCGCGTAC